>DASWBP010000234.1:0-7049 GCA_036390555.1 Burkholderiales bacterium
CCGGCATCGTCGCGGTCGCCCTCGCCTGGCAATTCGGCCCGCGGCCGCAAACGCGTCCGGGCGATGACCCGGCGGCGGCGGAGATCGCGCGGCTGCGCGCCGACGCCGAGGAGGCGAAGAAGCGCGTGGCGGCGGCCGAGGCCAAAGCCGCCGCCGAGTCGAAGGCGCGTGCCGCCACCGAAGCGAAGGCCGGCGCGGAAGCGAAGGCCGCCGCGGAGGCGAAGCGCGCGCAGGACGAGCAGCGCGCGGCGGAGGCGCGTGCGCGCCGGGCTGCCGAGGCCGAGCAGCGCAAGGCTGCCGCGGCAGCGGCGCGTCCCGCCGAGCGCACGTCGCGCACCGACTCCGCGCCGCGCACCGTTCCCCTCGCCTCCGGCCTCGCGGCCGCGCCGGAGGCGTCCTCGAGCCTCGTCGCCGCGACCGCGCCCGCCGCCGCTGCGGCGCCGCGCAGCTTCGAGGGCAACTGGCAGGCGCAGCTCAGCTGCCGCCCATTCGCCAAGCGGCCCGGCTTCACGGCGACGCTGCCAACCAGCGTGGCGGGCCGCACCTTCACCCTGCAGCGCGGCGAGCCTGGCGGACCGGAGTCGCTGCAGCTCACGGGCACTGCGGGACCGGACGGGCGCCTGCGCCTCGCGGGCAGCGGATTCACCGGCGAGCCGACGCGCCGGCAGAAGTCGGGGCAACCGTTCAGCGCCGAGTTCGATGGCCGCTTCGAAGGGCCGCGCTACGAGAGCAAGGGACAGCTGGGCGCGCAGGACTGCACGCTCGTCATGACGCGCGCGCCCTAGGAGCAGGGGCGCTGCGACGCCCCTAGGGTGCGGGAACCGAGGCTCCCGCGTCCATCCGCGCCCCCCGCACCCCCCTGGCAGCCTCCTTGCAGCTCGCTATTGCGCGGCGATCAGGCTGGCGAGGAACTCGGGGTCGCGACGCAGGCGCTCGGCCGCGCCGTCGTAGACGATGCGCCCCTTGTCCATCACCACCGTGCGCTCGGCGAAGTCGAGCGCCACGCGGCTGTTCTGCTCCACCAGCACGATCGACAGGCCGCCGCCCGCGCGCAGCCTCGCCAGCACCTGCACCAGCGCCTGCACGATCACCGGCGCGAGGCCCTCGGTGGGCTCGTCCATCAGCAGCACGGAAGGGTTGGTGAGCAGCGCGCGCGCGATCGCCAGCATCTGCTGCTCGCCGCCGGAGAGCTGCATGCCGCCGTGCTGGAGGCGCTCGCGCAGGTTGGGGAACAGCTCGAAGACGCGCCCCTCGGTCCAGTAGCCGGGGCGCGCGCCGATCTCCAGGTTCTCGCGCACCGAGAGCGAAGGAAAGATCTCGCGCTCCTGCGGCACATAGGCGAGTCCCGCGAGCGCGCGGCGGAAGGGCGCCGCGCGCTCGATGCGGCGCCCGGCGAGCTCGATCGAGCCGCCGTGCAGCGTGGTATGGCCCATCACGGTGGCGAGCAGCGTGGACTTGCCCACGCCGTTCCTGCCGATCACGGCAAGGCTCTCGCCCGCCTCGAGCGCCAGCTCCACGTCCTGCAGCACGTGCGTCTCGCCGTAGCCGGCGCTTACGCGGCGCAACGCAAGTGCTTCAGGCATCCCGCGTTCCTCCGGCGAGGGCCTCAGGCATCGAGCGCGGTTCCCAGGTACACCGCGCGCACCTCGCGGTTGGCGGCGATCTCGGCGGGCGTGCCCTCGGCGAACACCGAGCCGCCCACCATCACCGTGATGCGCTGCGCGAAGCGGAACACCAGGTCCATGTCGTGCTCGATGATCAGCACTGCAATCTCGCGCGGCAGCCCGGCGATGGCATCGAGCAGGATGTGGCTCTCGGCGCTCGGGATGCCGGCGGCCGGCTCGTCGAGCAGCAGCACGCGTGGCGAGAGGCCCAGGGCGATGGCGATCTCCACCAGGCGCTGGCGGCCGTAGGGCAGCTCGGCGACGCGGCTGCCGGCGTCGGCGGACAGGCGCAAGGTGTCGAGCAGGCGCGCAGCCTCCTCCACCACCTCGGTGCGGCGCCCGGCGGGTCGCAGCATGCCGCCCCCGGCGCCCATGCGCTCGGCCACCGCGATGCAGACGTTCTCCAGCACCGACAGGCCGCGGAACAGCTGGTTGATCTGGAAGGTGCGCGCGATGCCGCGCTTGACGCGCCTGGCCTGCGCAAGGCGCGTCACGTCTTCGCCGTCGAGCAGCACCTGGCCGCTCGAGGGCGCGAGCACGCCCGTCAGCAGGTTGATGAAGGTGGTCTTGCCCGCGCCGTTCGGGCCGATGAGCGCATGGCGCGCGCCCGCCTCGAGGCGGAAGTCCACGTTGTTCGCCACCTGCAGCGCGCCGAAGTTACGGCACAGCGCGCGCGTCTCTAGCAGCGCACCGCCTTGCGGTCGCGCAGACGCCGCGGCGCCGGCGCTCATCGCGCGCTCCAGCGGCGCCTGAGCGCATCGGCCATGCCGAATACGCCGTTGCGCGCGTACAGCGCCACCAGCATCAGCCCGAGGCCGAGGCCGAGCTGCCACGCCGTCGGATACGCCTTGGACAGCGTGTGCTCGAGCACCATGTAGAGGATCGCGCCGACGAAGGCGCCGTAGAGCCGGCCGTGGCCGCCGAGGATCAGGATGATGAGGACGCCGGCCGCGCGCTCCAAACCCAGCACCGCGAGGTTCACGAAGCCGGTGGCGTGCACGAACACCGCGCCCGCGACCCCGGCGAGCGCCGCGGAGATCGCGTAGGCGATCACCTGGCGCGCGCGCACCGGCGCGCCCACCGCGTGCATGCGCAGCACGTTCTCGCGGATGCCGGTCAGGCTGCGGCCGAAGGGCGAATACACCAGCGCGCGCACCACGACGAAGCAGGCGAACAGCACGGCGAGCGCGTAGAGATACTGCGAACGGAAGAAGAGCACGTCGAATTCGAACAGGCCGAGGATCGGCTTGAAGGAGAGGCCCGGCATGCCGTCGAAGCCGCCCGTCCAGCCCGAGAACATGTTCGCCGCCTGCTCGAGAAGCGCCATGGTGCACAGCGTCAGCATGAGCAGCGTCAGCCCGTGCGTGCGCAACAGCACCCAGCCGCTCAGCAGGCCGATCAGGCCGGCGACGAGCGCCGCGGCGAGCAGGCCCGAGAGCGGCTCGGTCCAGCCCAGGTGCGTCGCGAGCATGCCGACCGTGTAGGCGCCCGCGCCGAAGAACGCCGCGTGGCCGAGGGTGACGATGCCCGCGTAGCCGAGCACGAGGTCGAGCGACAGCGCGAAGAGGATCGTCACCAGCACCTGCGTGCCGAAGGCAAGGTAGGTCGGGAAGAGAAAGAAGCAGGCGAGTCCCGCAACCCAGGGCAGCGCCTCCCACCAGCGCAGCCGGTGGCGCGCGGCGAGCTCCTGCATTGCAGGCAGCTGGTTCACGTGCCGCGCTTGCCGAAGATGCCCTGCGGGCGCGCCAGCAGGAAGATGAGCGTCAGGGCGTAGATGAACATCGTGCCGCCCTTGGGAAAGTAGATCTTCAGCACGAAGTCGAGCACGCCGATGAGCAGCGCCGCGAAGAACACGCCCGTCACCTTGCCCAGGCCGCCGACCGCCACGACGATCAGGAAGTAGGCGAGATAGCGCAGCGGGTACTGCGGGTCGAGGCCGAGGATCTCCGCGCCGAGGCCGCCGCCCACGGCGGCAAGGCCGCTGCCGAGCGCGAAGGTGAGCGTGAACAGGCGCCCGACGTCCACGCCCATCGACTCGGCCATGCGCCGGTTGTCCACCGCCGCGCGGATCTTCGCGCCGATGCGCGTGCGCTCGAACCCGAGCCACAGCGCGAGCATCAGCAGCGTGCCCGCCACGATCAGCGCCAGGCTGTAGGTGCGGTAGGTGAGGAAGCCGAGGTCAGTCTGGCCCGCGAGCCACGCGGGCAGCACCACGCGCTGCGACTCCGGGCCGACGCCGAGCGTCACCAGCGCGATCATCACGAACACCAGGCCGATGGTGAACAGCACCTGGTCGAGCTCGGCGGCGCGATACAGGCGCGCGTAGAGCGTGCGCTCGAGCGCCACCGCGACCAGCGCCACCGCGACGAAGCCGAGCGCGAGCGCCGGCTCGAAGGCAAGGCCCCAGCGGCGCATGCTGTAGACGACGAAATAGCCGCCGAGCATGGCGAAAGCGCCATGCGCGAGGTTGACGAAGCCCATCAGGCCCATCGTCACCGAGAGCCCGACCGACACGATGAACAGCACCATGCCGGCAGCGAGGCCGCCGAGCAGCGTGCTGACGACGTCCATCTATCCGGTCCTGAAAAAAAGCCGCCGCCCGGTGCGGGCGGCGGCGTGGACCCTGCGGCGAAGGGCAGCCGGCGCTACTGCGCGCACTTCCCTTCCTTGAGCTCCTTGCACATGTCCTTCACGGACGGGATGACGCCGATGTTCTTCTGCACCAGGCGCCCGCCGACCTTCACCAGCTCGCTCAGGTACTCGTTCATGACGATGTCGCGCGTGGCAGCGTCGATCATGATCGGCCCGCGCGGGCTGTCGGCGTACTTCCATCCCTTGAGGGCCGCCTGCGCCTTGTCCGCGTCGATCTTGCCTTGCAGCGTGCGCACCACGTGCGCGATCGCCGCCATGCCGTCGTAGCCCTGCACGCCCATGAAGTCGGGCGTGGCGTTGGCGCCGTATTCCTGCTTCCAGGCGGCGACCAGCCGCTTGTTGGCCGGGTTGTCGAGGTCGGCGTTGTAGTGGTGCGCCGTGATCAGGCCGACGGCGGCGTCGCCCATGGACTGCAGCTTGTGGTCGGGCGTCAGGTCGCCCGGGCCGACCAGCTTGATGCCGGCCTGCCGCATGCCGAGCGCGTCGTAGGTCTTGGTGACCGCGACCGCGTGGTCGCCCGAGGGCACGAACACATAGAACACGTCGGGCTTCTTGTCCTTGGCGCGCTGGAAGAACGGCGTGAAGTCCGGCACCTGCCCGGGGCCGCCCATCGGGATGATGTCGAGCATCTTGCCGCCCGCGGCCTCGAAGCCGCGCTTGAAGGCATCCAGGCTGTCCTTGCCCGGCGGGTAGTCCGTGTAGCCGACCACCGCGGTCTTCGCCTGCAGAGACTTCGCCGCCGCCTCGCCCATGGCGTAGCCCGAGTGCCACATGGAAAACGAGACGCGCGAGATCATCGGCGACAGGTTGGTGATCCACGCGGTGCCCGCGTTCATGATCACCATCGGCTTCTTCGCCGCGGTCACCAGCGGCGCCGAGGCAATGGCGTCGGGCGAATAGATGAAGCCGGTGAGGATGTCCACCTTGTCCTGCGCGATCAGCTCCTGCACCGCTGTCTTCGCCTCCGCGCCGCTCGGGTTCTTCGAGTCGCGCTTCACGATCTCGACCTTGTAGGGGCCGAAGGCGTCGGGGTTGAGCTTCATGAACATCTGGATGCCGCGGTCCACCTGCTGGCCGAACTCGGCGCCCACGCCCGTGAAGGGCAGCACCACGCCCACCTTCACCGTCTGGGCGAGCGCGCCCGTCGCGGCGAAGCAGCCGGCGGCGAGCGCCAGCGACAGCAACTTCCTGGTTTTCATCTTCCCTCCTCCTTGGAATGCGGATTCTAGTATCGCCGGGCGCCGCCGTAACCCTCGTCGAACAGCCCGAAGGGCGGGGTGCGGCCCACCAGGGCCTCGATCAGGGTCAGCTCGAGGTCGGTGTGGTTGATGAAGGGCGCCGGCTGGATGCGCTTCGCCGCGCCCGCCTTGAGGACAATGCGTGGCGCGTCGTGGTGCTTCGAGACGATGCGCTCGGTGATGCTCGGGTCGTCCGCCGCCGCGATCTCGATCTCGCCGTAGCAGTTGCACACGTAGCTCTGGTCCGGGCTCGCCTCGACGTACAGGCCCGTGCCGCGGATGCCGATGGTGGAGGTCGGGGTGATGACGCGCTTGGGCGTTCCCCTGCCGAATACCGAGAGCAGCGCGCCGGTCGCGAGGCGCGCGACGCCGATCACGGCGCCCGCGCCCGCGATTTCCACGCGGCTCTTCTCGCGCAGGATGAAGGCATCCGCGCCGACCACGAAGATCAGCTGCGCGCCCGCGCCCGTCTCGATGCGGTCGCCGGGCGCGATGCGCGTCGTGCCGCTCGCCGCCTGGCCGTTGACGGTCACCGGGCCGCTCGCCTCGTACACCGACTGCCCCGCGGGCAGCCGCTGCGGCCTGCGGCCCAGGACCTGCGCCGCCGCGCCGGCAATGCCGCCCGCGCCCAGCAGCCCGGCGGCGAGCGCCTTCAGCAGGAAGGCACGCCGCGGATCTTCGGCATCGTGCTGCCGCTTCGCCATGAGCACATCCCTTTCGCTTGACCGGGGGCCAACGTATTATCACGCGGACGCCTCCACGGAGGGAAGCCGCATGATGCGCCACACCGCGTTCGCCGCCGTCCTGCTGCTCGCCGCGCCGCTCGCCAGCGCCGAATCGCCGCGCTTCGGGCTGGATGTGGAGTACCTGCACGACAGCAACGCGAGCCGCGGACTGTACGACGCCGACCGCAAGGCCGACAACATCCTCTCGGTGGAGGGCTCGCTCACCGGCAGCATGCCGCTCGGCAACCGCGGCGGCTTCGTCTACCGCGCCGCGGCGCGCTACGACCACTTCACCACGTTCGAGGACTTGAGCAACTTCGCGCTCACGGGACGCGCGGCGTACCGCGTGCAGCCGGGCACCGAGTTCAGCTCGCCGTTCTTCGAGTTCGCCGGCAACCTGGTGTGGCTGCAGCACGCCGACAGCAAGCTGCGCGACGGCACGATCGTCTCGCTCGAGGCGAGCATCGGCAGCCACCTCACCGACCGCCTGCGGCTCGCCGGCGGCATCGGCGTGGACCAGCGCGACGGCGGCGACCCGGGGATTGCAGGGCAAGTGGCAGTGTACGACTTGGAATATGCGCGCGTATGGGCGACGCTCGACTACCGCTTCGGCGTGAAGAACACCGCCTACGGCCGCATCATGCACATCACTGGCGACCATGTGTTCAACACGGTGACTAACCCGGGCATCAACCCTGTCGCCTGGGCTGTGGATCCTGCATTGGCGAGCGAGTTGGGAAGACCGGCGGACGCGTACCGCGTGGACGCCG
>DASWBP010000235.1:0-3152 GCA_036390555.1 Burkholderiales bacterium
TGCCCAGGCTCCTGAACTGGCCGTTGCCGTCGTAGTTGGGGAACGCGAGCTCCGAGGGCCCGGTGACGCGCACGAAGCCCGGCAACCCGCCCTTGTAGGAGCAATCGGGCCGGCCCTCGGCGTCCGCCGTCGCGAGGAAGAACATGACACGGCTCTCGATGAAGGCGCGGTCGCCGGCGGTGAACTCGGTGCGCCCGAGCGTCTCGTCGAGGCGATCGGCGAGGCGCCGCGTGTCGTGGCGGTCCTGCAGTTCCCGCATGCCCGCGTGGTACGTCGGGCTGGCCGAGGCTTCATCATTCGACGTTTTCATGGGGGCTCGCCAGGTTGTCCTGGTCCTCGAAGGTTACCGGCCCCTGCGGCCGGCGGTTTACCTGCAGGCGGAAGATGTCCGGCCGCGCGTAGTGGCCGGCGACATCGAGGCTGCGCCGCGCCATGCCCACGCGCTCGAGGTCGATCTCGGCGTACAGGATGCCGAACGCCTCGTGCAGCGGGCCGGCGACGACCTTGCCGCCCGGCGCCACCACCACGGTGTCGCCCGCGTTGATCCATTCATCGGCGTCCGGGAAGAGCGCCGCGGCCTTGGGCGGCATGGCAGAGGCGATGTCGCGCCCCTGGAAGGCGAAGCCGCTGGAGACGACCCAGCAGCCGCCCTCGCGCGCGATGTGCTGCGCGGTGGCGATGCAGCGCTCGCCGTTGTCGTAGGTCGGCGCGATGTAGAGCTCCACGCCCTGCGCATACAGCGCAGCGCGCGCCAGCGGCATGTAGTTTTCCCAGCAGATCAGCGTGCCGACGCGGCCGCAAGGGGTGTCGACCACCTTGAGGCCCGTCGCATCGCCGAAGCCCCACACCATGCGCTCGGGATTGGTCGGCATGAGCTTGCGGTGGCGATTGAGGAGCTTGCCATCGGGGCCGATGACGACCACGGTGTTGTACAGGGTGCCGCCGCTGAACTGCGCGTCGCGCTCGTTGATGCCGCAGACGATGCTGGCCGAATTGCGCCGCGCGGCCTCGGCGAGCGGCGCGAGGTCGTCGCCCGCGAGGCTCACCGCGTTGGCGCACAGCCGCGCGTGCAGCTGCTCGGTGAGCGCCATGTCGCCGCCCGGGCGAAGGCGCCACATCCAGGCCGGGTACCCGGGCACGAAGGCCTCGGGGAAGACGACCAGGCGCGCGCCCTCCCTGGCCGCCTCGTCCACCGCCGCGGCCGCGAGCGCGAGCGTCGCCGCCCGGTCAAGGAAAGCGGGCGCGCGCTGGACGACGGCAATGCGCGGCATGTGCTTGCTGGCGCCCTATGCCTGCAGGTCTTCGTGCAGGCAGAGGATGTTGCCTTCGGGGTCGAGGAACCACGCCGCCTTCTCCGAGCCCAGGACGCAGACGTGGTCCACCGTCTTCAGGCCCGGCAGGTCATAGTCGGCGAACACCACGCCGCGCGCCTGCAACGCGCGGATCTCCGTCTCGATATCGTCCACCTTGAAGCTGAGCGCGGTGTGCTCGGCCTTGGTGCCGCCGGCGCGCGGAAACAGCGCGAGCACCGTGCCGCCGCAGCGGTAGATGAACTTGCCGTCGGGCCTGAAGCCCTGCGGCACGAGGCCGAGCTGGTCTTCGTAGAAGCGCCGCGCGCGCGCCATGTCCTTGACCGGAAGAATGGCCGTGACTTCGTTGCCCTCCAGCATGCGGCGCCCTCCGTGGCGGTTAGCGCGAGCCTCATTCTAGGCGTCGCACCGGGCGCGCGTAACCGGCGCGCGCGGCGGTGCCTACGACTCGAGCAGGTGCTTCTTGTCCTTCACCTTCGCCCACTGGTCGGCGTCGGCGGGGGCGGGCTTGCGCTCGATGATGGGCTTCCAGAGCGCCGCGAGCTCCTTGTTGCGCGGGATCCACTCCCGCTGGGCGTCGGGGACGTCGTCCTCGGCGAAGATCGCCTCGACAGGGCACTCGGGCACGCACAGGGTGCAGTCGATGCACTCGTCGGGGTCGATCACCAGCATGTTGGGGCCCTCCCGGAAGCAATCCACGGGGCACACGTCCACGCAGTCGGTGTACTTGCACTTGATGCAGCTCTCGGTGACGACGTAAGGCATATGACAGGAATGCCCACGACCAGGAAAAGGTTAATCGAGTCAGGAGTTTAGCACCGCGGCTTGGGTTCCGGGCCCACCGCCCCCATAATATGGGCTCCCCCCGCAAGACCCCGAGGAATCATGGAAGTCAGCACCCAGATCAAGCATGTCACGGACGACAGTTTCGAGCCGGAAGTCCTCAAGTCCGACCTTCCGGTCCTTGTGGACTACTGGGCCGAATGGTGCGGCCCCTGCAAGTCCATCGCCCCGATCCTGGAGCAGGTGGCCAAGGAATACGACGGCCGCCTGAGGATCGCCAAGATCAACGTGGATGAGAACCAGCAGGTGCCGGCAAAATTCGGCATCCGCGGCATCCCGACGCTGATGCTGTTCAAGAACGGCAACCTGGAGGCGACGCGTGTCGGCGCGCTGTCGAAGTCGCAGTTGACCGCGTTTCTTGACAGCAATATCTGAAGGCCTTAGTCTGCCCGGCAAACCCGCCCCGGCATGGACCGGGGCGAAACGCAAGGTAGCAGGCAGTTGAAGTCGCAATAGAATCGCCCTGCGCCGGGTCAGGCGCACTTCCCCAAAAGAAGTCAGGCAGCAGGCAGGTCGGTCGGTTTCATCTCCTCTTCGTCGGCACATGCATCTCTCAGACCTCAAGAACCAGCACGTCACCCAATTGGTGGAAACCGCGGTCGCGAACCAGATCGACAACGCGGCCCGCATGCGCAAGCAGGACCTGATCTTCGCGCTGCTCAAGAACCAGGCGAAGAAGGGCGAGTCGATCTTCGGCGACGGCACCCTGGAGGTGCTGCCCGACGGCTTCGGCTTCCTGCGCTCCCCCGACACCTCCTACCTGGCGAGCACGGACGACATCTACGTCTCGCCCTCGCAGATCCGCCGCTTCAACCTGCACACCGGCGACACCATCGAAGGCGAGATCCGCACCCCCAAGGACGGCGAGCGCTACTTCGCGCTGGTCAAGGTGGACAAGGTCAACGGCGAGGTGCCGGAGGCCGCCAAGAACAAGATCCTGTTCGAGAACCTCACGCCGCTGCACCCGGACGAGTCGTTCAAGCTGGAACGGGACATCAA
>DASWBP010000236.1:0-3436 GCA_036390555.1 Burkholderiales bacterium
CGCGAGGTGGTGAAAAGCTACGTGCTGAACCAGGAGCCCGCGCCGGCGCACGACGAGCGCCACGCGGCGGATCTGGGCGCGCTGCTCGATACCCGGCTCCAGTCCGCAACCGTGACGGCGCAGTTGCGAACGCTGTCCAGCGTTATCGCGGAGGAGGGCCTCGAGCGCATCGACCTGCTGAAAGTGAATGTCGAGAAGAGCGAGCTGGACGTGCTGCTCGGCATCGGTCCCGCGGACTGGCCCAGGATCCGCCAGCTCGTCGTCGAGGTGGATCGGCGCGAGAACCTGGCGCCCATCGCGGACCTGCTGGAGCGGCAGGGTTTCGAGTTCCTCATCGAGCAGGATCCCCTGCTGAGAAACACGCAGCTGTGCTACGTGTACGCGATCCGGCCGTCGGCCCAGGGCGGCCTCGAGCGGCAACAGGGCGCCGCTGACCATCTGCGCCCGGTACCGGCGGCGGACGCCGCCATCCTGGCGCCGGCAGTCCTGCGCGGATTCCTCAAGGAGCGGCTGCCGCAATACATGATGCCATCGGCGTTCGTGCTGCTGGAGAGGCTTCCGCTGACGCCGAACGGCAAGATCGATCGGCAGGCGCTTGGCGCCTTCTCCGGCGAGCAGGCGCCAGCCGCTCGCCTTCCTGCCGATCCGGAAACGGAAACCGAGAAGGCGCTCGCGGCGCTCTGGGCCGGGTTGCTGGGGCTGGACCGCGTCGGGATCGACGACGACTTCTTCGACCTCGGCGGGCATTCCCTGCTGGCGATCCGGACGGTGGCGCGCATGCGCGACCGGTTCGAGGTGAGCCTGTCGCTGCGCAACCTGCTCGAAGCACCCACGGTGCGGGGCCTCGCCGGGGTTGTCGATGGCCTGATGCTGCTGCAACGGTCGCGGGCAACGGCGGAGGCGCCGGGCGAGCGCGAGGAAATCGAATTGTGAGCCTGCAGCCCTTCCTCGCCGAGCTGCAGCGCCGCGATGTCCGGCTCACGGCCGAGGGCGATCGCCTGCGCTGCAAGGCGCCGGCCGGCGTGCTCACCGCCGGGCTGCGCGACCAGCTGATGGAGCGCAAGAGCGAGATCCTGGCGCTGCTGCGCTCGGCCCAGGCCGTTGCCCAGCAGCCGCAGGCCGTCGTGCCATTGCAGCCGCGCGGCAAGCGTACGCCGGTGTTTGCAGTTCCCGGCCACTACGGCGACGTCTTTGGTTACCGCGCCCTGGCGCTGCGGCTCGGCGAAGACCAGCCGTTCTTCGGCCTGCAGCCGCCCGGGCTCGACGGCGCGAGCGCGCCGATGGCGCGGGTGGAGGACCTCGCCGCGTACTTTGCGGCGCAGATCCTGGCCATGCAGCCGGAAGGCCCGCTCATCGTCGCCGGTCATTGCGCCGGCGGCGCGATCGCCTTCGAGTTGGCGCAGCAGCTTCAGCGGCGTGGCGCCTCCGTCCGCTTGCTTGCCCTGTTCGCCTGCCCCTTTCCAACCTATTACCGCCTGACGCCCCAGCTGAAGGAGGCTGCGGTGCAGCAGATGGCACGCATCGGCAGGCATGGGCGCGCGCTGGCGCGGCTGTCTTTCGCGCAGGCTCGCCAGTACATCGCCGCGAGGCTCCGCCGGTTGCAGGGCGCGCGCGACGCCGAGCACGCGGCATTGGCCGATCCTGTTCTGGCACGGCGTGCGCTGGTGTCACGCACCACGGTGGCGGCGATACGCCGCTACGCGCCCGTAGGCTATGCGGGACGCGTCAGCCTGATTCTCCCCAACCGCGATTGGTTGCACTCGGGTGCCCACCCGCTGCAGTGGCGCTCGGTGGCGCCGCAGGCCGAGCATCGCTTCGGGCCGGATGACTGCGACCCGGACCTCCTGCTGATGGAGCCCGCTGTCGGCGCAATCGCGGCGCTGTTCAGGCAGTGCGCGGAGCGATGAGGCCATGAAGATCTGCCTGCTCGGCCTGAACAACCTGTCGGTGCTCGCGCCCGCCCGCGAGGACAGCCTGGTCGGCGGCGAACCGGTCCAGCAGACGCTGCTGGCGAAGGCGCTCGCGCGCCGAGGCCACGACGTAAGCATGATCGTGGCAGACCTCGGGCAGGCCGACGGCATGCAGTACGGCGGCATACGGACTTTCAAGGCCTATCGTCCCGAGGCGGGCGTGCCGGTGCTGCGCTTCATCCATCCCCGCTGGACCGCCCTGTGGTCGGCACTGGCGCGGGCCGATGCCGACCTGTACTACACCAGCTGCGCCGGCATGGAAGTCGGCCTGCTGGCGATGTTCTGCCGTCATTTCGGCAAGCGATTCGTCTTCCGCTGCGCGAGCGATGCGGACTGCGACAAGTCCCGCCTGCTCGTCAGCCACGCCCGCGATCGCTGGCTCTACGCGCATGGCCTGCGCCGGGCCGATGCCATCCTGGTGCAAAGCGCGTCCCAGGCGGACACGCTCATGCGCAGCTATCGCCTGTCGGGGCGCGTCGCGGGCATGCTGGTCGAGCCCGCGCAGGCGCCCTCCGTCCACGACCTCGACGTGCTGTGGGTCGGCAACATCTATCGCCTGAAGAGGCCGGACCGGGTGATCTGGCTGGCCGCGCGCTTGCCGCGCGTTGCGTTCCACATGGTGGGCGGCGCAGTGCCGGGCGAAGAAGCGCTGCATGCGCGCATCCGCGATGCGGCTGGGCAATACCCCAACCTCACGTTTCACGGCCGCCTCTCGTACCCGGATGCCAATCGCCTGTTCGGCCGGGCGAAGCTGCTGCTCAACACCTCCGACGTGGAGGGCTTTCCGAACACCTACCTGCAAGCCTGGATCAGGGGCGTGCCCGTGGTCACGCTGATCGATCCGGATCGCGTCATCGAGCGCGAGCGGCTGGGCGTCGCCGTGCGCTCGCCGGCCAGGTTGGTCGGCGCCATCGCCTCGTTGCTCGGCTCGCCGCAAGCCTGGCAGTCAGCCAGCGACCATTGCCGGCGCTTCATGGCGCGCGAGTTCGGCGAAGACAGGATCCTCTCGGCCTACCTCGACACCTTCGCCCGCATCATGGACGCGGGCAGGCGCGACCTCGTCGCCACGCCCTCGAGCGAAGTCCCCGATGTCTGAGACCCCGTTCATCGTCACGGTCGACGCCGAGGGCGACAATCTCTGGGCGAAGCCGCACGCCATCACCACGCGCAATGCGGCCTTCCTGCCGCGCTTCCAGCTGCTGTGCGAGAAGTTCCGCTTCAAGCCGGTCTACCTGACGAACTACGAGTTGGCGATGTCCGACGTGTTCGTCGATTTCGCGCGCGACGGCGTGTCGCGCGGCGCCGGGGAAGTCGGGATGCACCTGCACGCCTGGAACTCGCCGCCGCTCGAGGAGCTGACCGGCGAAGATTTCCACCACCAGCCCTACCTCGTCGAGTATCCGGAACAGGTAATGCGGGACAAGATCCGCACCGTCACCGGCCTGCTGGAGGACCGCCTCGGCCTC
>DASWBP010000237.1:0-5579 GCA_036390555.1 Burkholderiales bacterium
CTCGAACAGCACCTCGTCCACCGCGGCGCGGCCAAAGAGGCCCGCGAGGCCGCCGCCGAGCGCCGCGCGCGTGCGCGCAAGGCCGTTCCTGAGGCGCGATGCCCAAGAGCTCGCTGCTACCATGGTCGAATGAATTCTAGCAAGCGGCCTTCGCGCGGCCAGGCGCGCGCCGCGCTGCGCGGCCGGGTGCGCATCGTCGGCGGGCGCTGGCGCAGCCGGCTGCTCGACGTTCCCGCGCGCCCCGACCTGCGGCCGACGCCGGACCGCGTGCGCGAGACGCTGTTCAACTGGCTCGGCCAGCGCCTGGATGGCTGCGCATGCCTCGACCTGTTCGCGGGCAGCGGCGCGCTGGGGTTCGAAGCAGCCTCGCGCGGCGCGGCGCGCGTGGTGATGGTGGAATCCGACCGCGTGGCGCTGGAGGCGCTGCGCGCGAGCCGCGCGCGGCTGCAGGCCGCCGAGGTGGAGATCGTCGCCGGCGACGCGCTCGAGTACCTCGCGCGCAACAGCGAGCGCTTCGACGTGGTTTTCCTCGATCCGCCGTTCAGGCAGAATGCCTTGCCGGCGCTGCTCGCGAAACTGCCGCCGCGCCTCAAGCCCGGGGCGCGCGCGTACCTCGAGGGGGCCGAGCCGGTGCCGGCTGTGGCGCCCTGGCGCGAGCTGAAGCGCGCGCGCGCGGGGCAGGTGAGCGTCCAACTACTGCAATGGAGCGAGCATGATCCGAGCGGTGTACCCGGGAACGTTTGATCCGCTCACGCGCGGGCACGAGGACCTGGTGCGCCGCGCGGCCAAGCTCTACGACTCGGTGATCCTCGGCGTCGCCGACAGCCGGGCAAAGCGCACCTTCTTCACGCTGCACGAGCGCGTGGCGATGGCGCGCGGGGTGCTCGGCGAGATCAGCAACGTGCAGGTGACGGGCTTCAGCGGGCTGCTGATCGACTTCGTGCGCGAGCACGACGCGCGCGTGGTGCTGCGCGGCCTGCGCGCCGTGTCGGACTTCGAGTACGAGTTCCAGCTCGCGGGCATGAACCGCAGCCTCTACCCGGACTTCGAGACCATGTTCCTCACGCCTTCCGAGCAGCACATGTTCATCTCGGCGACGCTGGTGCGCGAGATCGCGCAGCTCGGCGGCGACGTCAGCAAGTTCGTGCACCCGCTGGTGCGCGCGAAGCTCGCCGCGAAAGTCGCTTCCCTGGGGAAGGCTTGACCGCCTAGCGCTGGCAGCGCGGGCAGAAATAGGTCGAGCGCTGCCCCTGCACGAGGCGCCGCACGGGCGTGCCGCACTTAAGGCACGCTTCGCCCTCGCGCTCGTAGACCTGGGTGCGCTGCTGGAAGCAGCCGTAGGCGCCGTCGCTGCCGACGTAGTCGCGCAGCGAGGAGCCGCCGGCGCGGATCGCGGCGCGCAGCGTCGCCTTGATGGCGCGCGCAAGGCGCGCGCACTGCTCGGCGGTGAGCCTCGCCGCCGGCTTGCGCGGGTCGATGCGCGCGCGGTACAGGCTCTCGCTCGCGTAGATGTTGCCCACGCCCACCAGGCGCCGGCTGTCCATGAGGAAGGGCTTGATCGCCGTGCGGTGCCCGCGCGTCAGCGCATGCAGGCGCCGCCCGTCGAAGGCGCGTGCGAGCGGCTCGATGCCCAGGTGCCGCAGCAATGGATGGCGCGCGACGCCGGCGGTCGTCCACAGCACCGCGCCGAAGCGCCGCGGATCGCGCAGCCGCAGCATGCGGTCGCCGAGCACCAGGTCGAAATGGTCGTGCTTCTCAGGGACGGTATGCGGCGGCAGGACGCGCAGGCTGCCGCTCATGCCCAGATGCAGGATCAGGTGGCCGTCACCGCAATCGAGCAGCAGGTACTTCGCGCGCCGCGCGACGCCGCGCACGGTGCGCCCGGGCAGCCGCCGCACCGCCGCCGGCACGCGCCAGCGCAGGCGCGGCTCGCGCACCGCCACCGCAGAGATCCGGCGGCCCGCGATCTGTGGCGCGATGCCGCGGCGCGTGACTTCAACTTCGGGAAGCTCGGGCACGGGAACGTTTGCTTGTGCAGGGCACCAAATATACCTACACTCGACCCGCCATGCCTGCAGCGATCCGCCTGCTTTCCCTCCTGCTCGCCCTGCTGTTCGCGGGCGCAGCGCTTGCCCAGCCGCAGCCCGCCGACGACGCCGACGACGAGGAGGAGGAGACGCCGCACGCCGCGCCGGCGGCGCCCGCGCCGCGCAACCTGCCCCCGCAGGACCTCACCGAGCCGATCCTCTACGAGCTGCTGCTCGCCGAGATCGCCCTCAAGCGCGGCAGCGAGGGGCTCGCCGCGCAGATCTACGCGGAGCTGGCGCGCAAGACGAAGGATCCACGCATCGCGCGGCGCGCCGTCGAGGTGGCGAGCTTCGCGCGCACGCCGCAATACGCGCTGGAGTCGGCTCGCGTCTGGCACGAGTCCGACCCGCAGTCGCTGCAGGCGCTGCAGACCCTCGCCAGCCTGCTGGTGGGCGCACGCAAGGTGGACGAGGCCGAGCCCTACCTCGCCAAGCTGCTCTCGGCCGAAGGCGTGGCCGTGGCGAGCGGCTTCATGCAGCTCGGGCGTCTGCTTGCCGCCAACCCCGACAAGGCCGGCAATCTGCGCGTCGTGCGCAACCTCGCCGCCCAGCACCCCGCGCTGCCGCAGGCGCACTTCGCCGTGGCGCAGGCGGCGCTCGCCGCGGACGACGAGAAGACGGCGCTCGCCGAGGCGCGCCGCGCCGGGGAGCTGCAGCCGGGTTGGGAGGTCGCGGCGATCTTCGAGGCGCAGGTCCTGCAGCGGCGCTCGCCCAAGGAGGCGAACGCCTCGCTCGACGCGTTCCTCGCGAAGTATCCGCAGGCGCGCGAGGCGCGGCTCGCCTACGCGCGCGCGCTGGTCGGCGAGCGCCGGTTTGCCGACGCGCGCGCGCAGTTCGAGGCGCTGCTCGCCGCCAATCCGGACAACGCCGACGTCATCTACGCGGTGGCGCTGCTCGCGGCGCAGATGAAGGATTACGCCATCGCCGAGAAGAACCTGCGTCGCCTGCTCGACATGGGTTTCCGCGACCCGAACGGCGTGCGCTTCACCCTCGGCCAGATCGCCGAGGAGCAGAAGCAGTGGCAGGCGGCGATCGACTGGTACCAGGCGATCCAGCGCGGCGAGCAGTACATCACCTCGCGGCTGCGCGTGGCCAACGTGATGGCCAGGCAGGGCAAGCTCGCCGAGGCGCGCGCCTACCTGAGGAACGTGAGCGCCGGCGGCGAGCAGCGCGTGCAGCTGTTGATCGCCGAGGCGCAGCTGCTGCGCGAGGCCAAGCAGGACCGCGAAGCCTTCGACCTGCTCGGCAAGGCCCTGGAAGCGCAGCCCGACCAGCCGGAGCTCCTCTATGACCACGCGCTCACCGCGGAGCGGCTGGAGCGCTTCGACGTGCTGGAGGGCAACCTGCGCAAGCTCATCCAGATGCGGCCCGACCACGCGCACGCGCACAACGCGCTCGGCTACTCCTTCGCCGACCGCAACATGCGCCTGGCGGAGGCGCGCAAGCTCATCGAGCGCGCCCTCGAGCTCTCACCGGAGGACTACTACATCATCGACAGCCTGGGCTGGGTGCTCTACCGCCAGGGCGACCTGAAGGGCGCGGAGGCGCAACTGCGCCGCGCCTACGTCGGGCGTCCGGACGGGGAGATCGGAGCGCACCTGGGCGAAGTGCTGTGGGTGATGGGGCGGCGCGAG
The DNA here is from genome assembly GCA_036390555.1 of Burkholderiales bacterium. GTDB lineage: Bacteria > Pseudomonadota > Gammaproteobacteria > Burkholderiales > SG8-39 > JAABQT01. The sequence continues at coordinate 3,722 of DASWBP010000237.1, forward strand.
GACGCCGAGCGCATCTGGGACGAGGCGCTCAAGAACCATCCCGACAACGAGACCCTGCAAAAGACCGTGAAGCGCCTGCGGCGCTGAGCGGATGCGCATGTGGCATCCTGCGACCCTCGCCGCCGCTGCCAAGGCCGCACTCGCTGCCGCGCTCATCGCCCTTGCCGCGGGCTGCGCGGAACTGCCGATTGCGCCCGGCGAGCGCTATGACTTCGAACTGACGGCGCGCTTTGCCGCGCGATACCGCGACGAGGCCGCCTCGGGCACGCTGCTCTGGCAGCACCGCGCGGCGCGCGACGAGGTCCTGCTCAGCTCGCCGTTCGGCCAAGGCCTCGCGCGCATCTCGCGCGACGGCGAGCGCGTGACGCTCATCGCGAGCGACGACAAGCGCTACAGCGCGGCCGACGCCGAGACGCTCACCGAGCAGGTGCTGGGATTCCGCCTGCCGCTGCGCGGACTGACCGATTGGGTGCGCGCGCGGCCGGCCACCGACGCGCCCGCGCAGGCCGAGTACGCGACCGACGGGCGGCTGCTGTCCCTGGAGCAGCACGGCTGGCGCATCGAATACACCGCCTACGAGGGCATCCAGCCCAAGCGCCTCAAGCTCAACTACCCCGGCCTGGAGCTGCGGCTCGCGATCACCGAGTGGAAATGAACTGGTTTGCAGCGCCGGGGAAGCTCAACCTCTTCCTGCACGTCCTCGGCCGCCGCGCCGACGGCTACCACCTGCTGCAAACCGTCTTCCGCCTGATCGACCGCTGCGACCGCGTCGGCATCGCCGTGCGCGAGGACGGCGAGATCCGCCGCCTGGATCCGCTTCCCGGCATCCCGCCGGATGAGGACCTGTGCGTGCGCGCGGCGCGCCTTCTCCGGCGCCATTGCGGCACGCGGCAGGGCGCCGACCTCGCCCTCGAGAAGGTGTTGCCGATCGGCGGCGGATTGGGCGGCGGATCCTCGGATGCAGCCACCACGCTCGTCGTCCTCAACCGGTTGTGGGGCGCAGGCCTTGCGCGCGCGGACCTGCAGGCGCTCGGCGCGCAACTCGGCGCCGACGTGCCCTTCTTCATCTTCGGCGAGAGCGCGCTCGGCGAGGGCATCGGCGAGCGTCTGACGGCGCTCGCGCTGCCCCCGGCGTGGTACCTGGTGCTGGTGCCGCCGGTGGCGCTCTCGACGAAGGAGATTTTCAGCGATAACGCGTTGACACGTAATGCTAAACCGCTCAAAATACCGCCCTTTTTCCCCGGCCTCGGCGCCAATGATCTCGAGCCCGTCGCGTTGCGGCGCAGTCCGGAGGTCGCGGCGCACCTGGCATGGCTGCGGCAACGGTGGCCGCAGGCACGGATGACGGGTTCGGGGGCTTGCGTGTTCGCGGAATTCGCAACGGAACATGAGGCGCGCGCGATGCTGGGGGAGCTTCCCGGCGCGATGCGCGGATTTGTCGCGCGGGGGCTCGAGCGGCACCCGCTGTACGAAACTTGATCCAATTGGGGAGTCGCCAAGTTGGTTAAGGCAGCGGATTTTGATTCCGCCATTCGAGGGTTCGAATCCTTCCTCCCCAGCCATTTCGCGCGCGGGGGGGCGGGACGGTGAACCGGCTGGCCAACTCCCCGTCGACGGCGCTCGAGCGCCTGATGGTCTTCGCCGGCAACGGCACGCCGCGCCTCGCGCAGGACGTCGCCAAGCACCTGAACCTCTCGCTCGGCCGCGCCATCGTCGGCAAGTTCTCCGACGGCGAGGTGATGATCGAGATCATGGAGAACGTGCGCGGCAAGGACGTGTTCGTGCTGCAGTCCACCTGCGCGCCGACCAACGACAACCTGATGGAGCTGCTGGTGATGGTGGACGCGCTCAAGCGCTC
>DASWBP010000238.1:0-3102 GCA_036390555.1 Burkholderiales bacterium
CCTTGTCGCGGATGCCCCAGTCGAAGGTCGAGTAGACGAGCTGGTCCTTGAAGTCCCTGAAGTAGGTATTGACGAAGCGCTCGTCGTCGCCCCACACCGTGCTCATGCAGCCCGGCGGCAGCGGCGGCGCGATCGTCACCACGCCCTTCTCGCCGTCGGCCACCGGCTTGCCGGTGGATTCGTGCAGCAGGCGCACGTCGTAGCCGTAGACCGGGAAGCTCGGCGAGCCCATCTTGAGCGGTGTCTGCTCCACGCCCGGGTGCGACGACAGCAGCGGCCAGCCGGTCTCAGTCTGCCAATAATGGTCGATCACCGGCCGGCCAAGAGACTCCGCCACCCAGCGGTGCGTAGGCTCGTCGAGCGGCTCGCCGGCGAGGAACAGGTGCTTGAGCGTGGAGAGGTCGTACTTCTTCAGGAAGGCGACGTCGTGCTTCTTCAGCACGCGGATCGCGGTGGGCGCCGAGAACATCACCGCCACCCTGTAATCCTGCACGATCTTCCACCACACGCCCGCGTCGGGCCGCACCGGCACGCCCTCGTACATGATGGTGGTCATGCCCGCGATGAGCGGCCCGTAGATGATGTAGGAGTGCCCCACCACCCAGCCGATGTCGGAGGTGGTGAACATGGTCTCGCCCGCGCCGCCGCAGAAGATGCGGTCCATGGACGAGGCAAGCGCCACCGCGTAGCCGCCCACGTCGCGTTGCACGCCCTTGGGCTTGCCGGTGGTGCCGGAGGTGTAAAGGATGTAGGACGGCTCGTTCGACTCGAGCCAGGCGCACGGCACGCTCGCGCCGTGGTGCTGCGCGGCGAGCTCGGCCCAGTCCACGTCGCGTCCCGCGACGACCGGCATGCTCACGTCCAGCCCGCGGCGGAAGATCAGCACCTTGCGCGGCGGGTGCTTGGCGAGCTTGAGCGACTCGTCCACCAGCGACTTGTAGAGCACGCTCTTGCCCATGCGGCTGCCGCCATCGGCGGTGATCATCAGGCTGGGCCTGGCGTCGTCGATGCGCGCGGCGAGGCTCGCCGCCGCGAAGCCGCCGAACACCACCGAGTGGATGGCACCGATCCGCGCGCAGGCGAGGATGGCGAAGCAGGCCTCGGGGATCATCGGCATGTAGATGATCACGCGGTCGCCGCGCTTCACGCCGAGCGACTGCAGCATCGCAGCAGCGCGGTTCACCTCGGCGTGCAGCTGGCGGTAGGTGAGGCTCTGCGTCCGCTCGACTTCCGTGGAGATCCACACCAGCGCCTTCTGCTCGCCGCGCGCGGCGAGGTGCCGGTCCACGGCGTTGTGGCAGAGGTTGGTCTCGCCGCCCACGAACCACCTGGCGAACGGCGGGCGCGTGTACTCGAGCACCTTGCCGAAGGGCTTGTGCCAGTGGATGCGCTTTGCCTCTTCCGCCCAGAAGGCCTCGCGCTGCTCGATCGAGCGGCGATGGAACTCGCGGTAGGTCGTCATGCGTTCATGTCCACGACGATGCGCCGGGTCACCTTGGCGTTGATGAAGTCGTCGAATACCTTGGGCAGGTCGGCAAACGGCACCGTGCGCGCCATTTCCTTCAACTTCGGCGGGCGCATGTCGGTGGCCAGCCGCTGCCAAACCTGCCGCTCGAGCTCCGGCGAGGGGGCGTCAGTGGAATTGATGCCGAGCAGGCTCACGCCGCGCAGGATGAGCGGCAGCACGGTGCCGGTGAGGCTCGGGCTCGCCGCAAGGCCGATGCAGGCGATGACGCCGTTCACCTTGGTGGTGCTCGCCATCCAGGCGAGCACCTCACCGCCCAGGTTGTCCACCCCGCCCGCCCAGAGCGCCTTGTCGAGCGGCCGGATCTTGGCCAGATCCAGGCTCTGGCGGAGCAGGATCTCCTTCGCGCCAAGCTTCTTCAGCCAGTCGGACTCGGATTCCTTGCCCGTGAGCGCGGTCACCGAGTAGCCGAGCTTGGCGAGCGCCGCGAGCGCAATCGAGCCTACGCCCCCGGTCGCGCCGTTGACGACCACGGGGCCGTTGGCGGGCTTGAGGCCGTTCAGCTCCATCTTCACGATGGCGAGACCCGCGGTATAGCCCGCGGTGCCGTAGGCCATCGCCTCCCACAGCGTCATGCCCTTGGGCAGCTTCACCGCCCAGTCGGCGGGTATGCGCGCGTACTCCGCGTAGCCGCCGTGGTGCTTCACGCCGATCAGGTGCCCTACCGCGAGCACCGCGTCGCCCTTGGCAAAACGCGGGTCCTGCGAAGACACGACAGTCCCCGCGAGGTCGATGCCGCCGATGCACGAGGGCCGCAGCAGGATCCTGCCCTTGCCGGTCGCCGCGAGCGCGTCCTTGTAGTTCACGTCCGAATAGGCGACGCGCACCACCACCTCGCCCGGATCGAGCTCGTCGAGCGTGCACTCGACGAACTCGGCGCGGATTTTCTTATCGACTTCCGTCAGCTTGTAGGCCTTGAACTTCTCCACTTGCCCTCCTCCGTTCGCTTGCCAGGTATTGCGCCGACTGCATCTCGTGCAGCCGGCTCACGGTGCGCTGGAACTCGGCGCTCGCCTCGCCCTCGGTGAACAGCGCCTCGGGGGGCGTCTCCGCCCCGACGACGAGCTTCACCCGGTCATCGTAAAACACATCCACCAGCCAGGTGAAGCGCCGCGCCGCGTCGGCGGCCTTGGGAGACATTCTCGGTACGCCCGAGAGCATCACCGTGTGGAAGCGCTTGGCGAGGTCGACGTAGTCCGTGTAGGAGCGCGGCCCGCCGCACAGCGCCTGGAAGTCGAACCACACCAGGCCCCCGGCGCGCCGCCGATAGGCGATGCGCCGTCCCTCGACGTCGAGCGGCTGCTTTTCCTCCTCGACGTCCTTCAGCTCGCCGAAGATGCGTTCGAGCTCGCCTTCGGCGCCCGCGCCCTCGTGGTAGACCTTGAGCCGCTCCATCTTGAGGCGCCGGTAGTCGGTGCCGTTGTCCACCTCGAGGACGTCGAGGCGCTCCTTCAGCAGCTCGATCGCCGGCAGGAACCTTTCGCGCTGCAGGCCGTTCGGGTAGAGCCGGTCCGGGTGGTAATTGCTCGTCATGACGAAGGCCACGCCGCGCGCCATCACCTTGTCGAGGTAGCGCC
>DASWBP010000239.1:0-3065 GCA_036390555.1 Burkholderiales bacterium
CGTGAGCGAGCACGCGCAGGGCGCCTATACCGGTGAGGTTTCCGCGGCGATGCTGGCGGAGTTCGGCTGCCGCTACGTCCTCGTGGGACACTCGGAGCGCCGCCAGCTCTACGGCGAGTCGGACGCGGTCGCGGCGGCAAAGTTCACCGCGGCGCTCGCGGCTGGGCTGCGGCCGATCTTCTGCGTGGGCGAGACGCTCGCGGAACGCGACGCGGGGCGCACCGAGGAAGTGGTGGGGCGCCAGCTGGATGCAGTGCTGGCACGAGGGAATTTCGGCGATGCGGTTCTCGCCTATGAGCCGGTGTGGGCGATCGGCACCGGGCGCACGGCGACGCCGGAGCAGGCGCAGGAGGTGCATGGCTTCCTGAGGAAGCGCGTGGGCGATGCCACGCGCATCCTGTATGGCGGCAGCGTGAAGGCGCAGAACGCGGCGGCGATTTTCGCCAAGCCGGACGTGGACGGCGGGTTGATCGGCGGCGCTTCGCTGGTGGCGGCGGACTTCCTCGCCATCTGCGCGGCGGCGCGAGCGAAAGGTTGAGGATATGGAAAACTGGCTGACTCTGATCATTGTGCTGCACGTGCTGATCGCGCTGGCGATCATCGGGCTGGTGCTGCTCCAGCACGGCAAGGGCGCGGACATGGGCTCGGGCTTCGGCGGCGGCGCCTCGGGGAGCCTGTTCGGCGCCACTGGCTCGGCGAACTTCCTGTCGCGCGCGACGGCGGCCCTCGCCACCGTGTTCTTCCTCACGAGCCTGGGGCTCGCTTACCTCGCGACCAGCAAGCCCAGGGCGCAGACCGGCACGGTGATGGACGCGGTGAAGACCGCGCCCGCCAAGCCCGGAGCCGAAGCGCAGAAGCCGGCGGCGACGCCCGTGCCGGAGGCGCCTGGTTCGAAGTCGCGGGACGTGCCGCAATGATTTTTAGGGGATAATCCGGCCCACGCCCACGTGGTGAAATTGGTAGACACGCTAGCTTGAGGGGCTAGTGGCCTAATCAGCCGTAGCAGTTCGAGTCTGCTCGTGGGCACCAACTATGCTGGCTGAGTACTTTCCGATCCTGCTGTTCATCCTCGTCGGCCTGGCGGTCGGCGTGGCGCCCATGGCGCTTGGCGCGCTGCTCGGCCCGCACAAGCCCGACCCGGAGAAGCTCTCGCCCTACGAATGCGGCTTCGAGGCCTTCGAGGACGCGCGCATGAAGTTCGACGTGCGCTACTACCTGGTGGCGATCCTGTTCATCCTCTTCGATCTAGAGATCGCCTTCCTCTTTCCCTGGGCGACGGTGATCAACGAGATCGGCGTCCCCGGATTCGTCTCGATGATGGTGTTCCTCGGCATCCTCGTGGTCGGCTTCGTCTACGAGTGGATGAAGGGGGCGCTGGAATGGGAGTAGGCCATGTCCATTGAAGGCGTCCTCAAGCAGGGCTACGCCACCGCGAAGCTCGACGACCTGATCAACTGGACGCGCACCGGGTCGCTCTGGCCGGTGACCTTCGGCCTCGCCTGCTGCGCGATCGAGATGATGCACGCCGGCGCCTCGCGCTACGACCTCGACCGCTTCGGCATCGTGTTCCGCCCGAGCCCGCGGCAGTCGGACGTGATGATCATTGCGGGCACGCTGTGCAACAAGATGGCGCCCGCCCTGCGCAAGGTCTACGACCAGATGGCCGAGCCGCGCTGGGTGATCTCGATGGGCTCCTGCGCCAACGGCGGCGGCTATTACCACTATGCCTACTCCGTGGTGCGCGGCGCCGACCGCATCGTGCCGGTGGACATCTACGTGCCGGGCTGCCCGCCGACGGCCGAGGCGCTGCTCTACGGCATCATGCAGCTGCAGAACAAGATCAAGCGCACCAGTACGATCGCCCGATGACCCCCAGGCTGCAGAGGCTGTTCGATACGCTGCAGCAGGCGGGCCTCGCTCCGGTGGAGCGGCTCGGCGAGATCACCGTGGAGGTGGCGCCGGCGGCGTACCTCGCGGCCTGCCAGAAGCTGCGCGACAGCACCGAGCTGCGCTTCGAGCAGGTGATCGACCTGTGCGGCGTGGACTACTCGACCTACGGCGGCGCGCAGGCGCCGCGCGGCGGGCGCTTCGCCGTGGTGCTGCACCTGCTGTCCGTCACGCACAACTGGCGCCTGCGCCTGCGTTGCGTGATCGCCGACGAGGAGCTGCCGATGCTGCCTTCGCTGGTCGACGTCTGGCCGGGCGTGAACTGGTTCGAGCGCGAGGCCTTCGACCTCTTCGGCATCGTCTTCGAGGGCCATCCGGACCTGCGGCGCATCCTCACCGATTACGGCTTCGTCGGGCATCCGTTCCGCAAGGACTTCCCGATCTCCGGGTACGTGGAGATGCGCTACGACCCCGAGCAGCGGCGCGTGGTCTACCAGCCGGTGACCATCGAGCCGCGCGAGGTCACCCCGCGCGTGGTGCGCGAGCCGAACTACGGCGAGGAATAATGCCGGAGATCCGCAACTACACGGTCAATTTCGGCCCGCAGCATCCGGCGGCGCACGGCGTGCTGCGGCTGGTGCTCGAAATGGACGGCGAAGTGGTGCAGCGCGCCGACCCGCACATCGGCCTGCTGCACCGCGCGACCGAAAAGCTCGCCGAGTCGCGCACCTACCTGCAGTCGCTGCCCTACATGGACCGGCTGGACTACATCTCGATGATGTGCAGCGAGCACGCGTACTGCATGGCGGTGGAGAAGCTCGCCGGCATCGAGGTGCCGATCCGCGCGCAGTACATCCGGGTGATGTTCGACGAGATCACCCGCATCCTGAACCACCTCCTGTGGCTCGGCGCGCACGGCCTGGACATCGGCGCGATGACCATCTTCCTCTACTGCTTCCGCGAGCGCGAGGACCTGATGGACGCCTACGAGGCGGTGTCGGGCGCGCGCATGCACGCGGCGTACTACCGCCCGGGCGGCGTGTACCGCGACCTTCCCGAGCGCATGCCGCAGCACCGCCCGTCGCAGGTGCGCGACGAGGCCGAGATCCGGCGCCTGAACGAGAACCGCCAGGGCTCGATGCTGGATTTCATCGAGGATTTCAGCAACCGCTTCCCGG
>DASWBP010000240.1:0-19685 GCA_036390555.1 Burkholderiales bacterium
GTCGCCGGCGTGGCCCAGACCTGGGGCTACGGCGCGATGACCAACTCGTACAACGACGAGCAGAACTCCAAGAGCCTGTTCTTCCTCGGCTCGAACGCCGCCGAGGCGCACCCGGTGTCGATGCTGCATACCCTGCACGCCAAGGAGAACGGCTGCAAGGTGATCGTCGCCGACCCGCGCTACACGCGCACCGCGGCGAAGGCCGACATGTACGTGCGCTTCCGGTCGGGAACGGACGTGCCGCTGCTCTTCGGCGTCCTCTACCACATCTTCAAGAACGGCTGGGAGGACAAGGAGTACATCCGCACCCGCGTCTACGGCATGGACGAGGTGAAGAAGGAAGTAATGGCCAAGTGGACGCCGGACAAGGTGACGGAAGCCACCGGCTGCAGCGAGGCCGAGATCCTCGGCATCGCCAAGACGCTCGCCGAGAATCGTCCCGGCTTCATCATCTGGGCGATGGGCCAGACGCAGCACAACAACGCCAACGGCGTGGTGCGCGCCTCGAACATCGTGATGCTGGCGCTGGGCAATGTGGGGCGCTCCGGAGGCGGCTGCAACATCTACCGCGGCCACGACAACGTGCAGGGTGCGACCGATGTCGGCCCCAACCCCGACACCCTGCCGGGCTACTACCCGGTGGCGGTGCCCGGTACCTGGGCGCACTGGTCGCGCGTCTGGAACGTGGACCTCAAGTGGCTCACCGAGCGCTATGCCTCGCCGGCGATGATGGCCAAGCCCGGCATGACGGTGTCGCGCTGGATCGACGGCGTGATGGAGAAGGAAGACGCCGTGGACCAGGACAAGAACCTGCGCGCGCTGTTCTACTGGGGCCATGCGCCGAACTCGCAGACCCGCGGCCTGGAGATGCTCAAGGCGATGGAGAAGCTCGACCTGATGGTCGTGCTCGATCCCTACCCGTCGGCCTCCGCGGCGATGTTCGCCAAGGTGCGGAAGGACGGCGCGTACCTCCTGCCGATCGCCACGCAGCTCGAATGCGAAGGCTCGGCCACGGCATCGAACCGCTCGCTGCAGTGGCGCGAGAGGGTGATCGAGCCGATGTTCGACTCGCGCACCGACCACATGGTGATGTACCAGCTTGCGCAGAAGCTCGGCTTCGCCAAGGAGTTCATCGGCCAGAAGGGCGAGGGCAAGCCCAACATCTCGCTGGTCAAGGGCAAGGGCGGCGAGGAGCCGTCGATGGAGGACACGCTGCGCGAGATCAACCGGGGCGCGTGGACCATCGGCTACACGGGCCAGTCGCCCGAGCGCATCCAGGCGCACATGCGCAACATGCACGTCTTCGACGTGAAGACGCTCAAGGCGCGCGGCGGCAAGGATGCGAAAACCGGGTACGACCTGACGGGCGATTACTTCGGTCTGCCGTGGCCCTGCTACGGCACTGCCGCGATCAAGCACCCGGGCTCGCCGAACCTGTACGACACCTCCAAGCACATGATGGACGGCGGCGGCAACTTCCGAGCGCTGTTCGGCGTGGAGAAGGACGGCGTGAACCTGCTGGCGGAGGACGGCGTGCACCCGAAAGGCGCCGACATCACCACCGGCCACCCGCAGTTCGATCACGTGCTGCTGAAGAAGCTCGGCTGGTGGGACGAGTTGACGGATGCCGAGAAGGCCGAGGCCGAGGGCAAGACCTGGGCGAACGACCTCTCTGGCGGCATCATCCGCGTCGCCATGAAGCACGGCAACCACCCGTTCGGCAACGCCAAGGCACGCGCCATCGTCTGGAACTTCCCCGACGGCATCCCGCAGCACCGCGAGCCGCTGTTCAGCCCGCGCCCGGATCTGGTCGAGAAGTATCCGACCCACGACGACGTCAAGGTGCTCTGGCGCCTGCCGACGCTGTTCAAGTCGGTGCAGCAGAAGGCAGTGGGCGACAAGATGCACGAGAGGTTCCCGCTCATTCTCACCAGCGGGCGGCTCGTGGAATACGAAGGCGGCGGCGAGGAGACGCGCTCCAACCCTTGGCTCGCCGAGCTGATGCAGGACAACTTCGTCGAGATCAACCCCAAGGCGGCGGCCGACCGCGGCGTGCGCAACGGCGAGTACGTCTGGGTGAGCTCGCCCTCGGGCGCGCGCTTGAAGGTGAAGGCGCTGGTCACCGAGCGCGTGGGCCCCGACACCTGCTTCATTCCGTTCCACTTCTCGGGCTGGTGGCAGGGCGAGGACATGCTGCCCTACTACCCGGAGGGCGCGGCGCCGATCGTGCGCGGCGAGGCGGTGAATACCGCCACCACCTACGGCTACGACCGGGTGACCATGATGCAGGAAAGCAAGACGACGCTCTGCCAGGTCGCGAAGGCATAAGGAGAACGCCATGGCCAGAATGAAGTTCCTGTGCGACGCCGAGCGCTGCATCGAGTGCAACGGCTGCGTCACCGCCTGCAAGAACGAGAACGAAGTGCCCTGGGGCGTGAACCGGCGCCGCGTGGTCACCATCAACGACGGCGTGGTCGGTGCGGAGAAATCCATCTCGGTCGCCTGCATGCACTGCTCGGACGCGCCGTGCATGGCGGTCTGCCCGGTGGACTGCTTCTACCGGACGGACGACGGTGTGGTGCTGCATGACAAGGACCTTTGCATCGGCTGCGGCTATTGCTTCTACGCCTGCCCGTTCGGCGCGCCGCAGTTCCCGCAGGCGGGCGCCTTCGGCCTGCGCGGCAAGATGGACAAGTGCACGTTCTGCGCGGGCGGCCCGGAAGCCGACCGCTCGGAGGCCGAGTTCAAGAAATACGGCCGCAACCGCCTCGCCGAGGGCAAGCTCCCGGCCTGCGCCGAGATGTGCTCGACCAAGGCGCTCCTGGGCGGCGACGGCGACGTGATCGCCGACATCTACCGCGAGCGCGTGCTGCGCCGGGGCAAGGGCTCGGAAGTCTGGGGCTGGGGCACTGCCTACGGCCCGGGCAAGCCGGGCGCACAGCCGCCCGCCGCGGGAGGCAAGTCGTGAACCGCGCGCTGCTGGGGGCCGCCCTCGTGGCAGCGCTTTTCGTCGCCGGCTGCGGCGAGCCCGATCAGGTGGTGGTCTACAAGCAGGGCAAGTACCAGGGCAAGCCCGACACGCGTGCCTGGGACAACACGCCGCCGGCGGCGGAGCTGCGCGGCGGCAAGTGGAGCAAGGGCGACCGCGCCAGCTGGGAGACGGACATCAAGAACCGCCAGCTCGCGCAGCACGAGCACAAGCGCATCTACAACCAGTAGGACACGCGGGCCGCTGAAGAAGGAGAACCAGATGTCGATGCTTTCGCGCGTGGCGGGCTGGATGCTCGCGTCGCTCGCGCTCGCAGTGACGGGCGCGGCGCAGGCGCAGGTCTCGGTCCAGGAGCAGCAGCAACAGCAGCAGCAGCGGCGCCTGGACCAGCCCGGCAACAACGCGCCCGTCTGGCGCGAAGTGCGCAAGGAAGGCCAGGAGCACTACACCTCGATCAAGGGTCGGGAGACGGGCGTGCTGGTGCAGTCGGCCGGCGAAACCTGGCGCCAGATCCGCAACGGCCCGATCACCTTTTACGGCGGCTGGCTGCTCATTCTCGTGACGCTGGCGCTGGCCGCTTTCTATTTCGCCAAGGGCCCGCTCAAGCTGCATGGCAAGCCGACCGGGCGCATGGTCGAGCGCTTCAGCCTCGCCGAGCGCTGGGCGCACTGGACGATGGGCATCAGCTTCGTGGTGCTCGGCATCACGGGGCTCATCATCCTGTTCGGCAAGCACGTGCTGCTGCCGGTAATCGGGTACACGCTGTTCGCCTGGCTGACCGCGCTCGCCAAGAACCTGCACAACTTCATCGCGCCGCTGTTCATCGTCAGCCTCGTGGTGTTCATCATCATGTTCGCCAAGGACAACGTCTACCAGAAGGGCGACATCGGCTGGCTCGCCCGGGCCTGGGCGATGTTCGCCAGGGGCGAGCACGTGCCCTCCTGGCGCTTCAACATGGGCGAGAAGGTCTACTTCTGGATCGGCGTCGTGCTGCTGTGCCTGGCACTCAGCGTGACCGGCCTGATCCTGCTGTTCCCGAACTTCGACCAGGTGCGCTCCACGATGCAGCTGGCGAACATCGTGCACGCTGCCGCGGCGATGGTGATGATCGCGTTCGCGCTCGGGCACATCTACGTCGGCACCATCGGCGTGGAGGGCGCCTATCGCAACATGGCGGACGGCGTCACCGACGAAGCCTGGGCCAGGGAGCACCACGAGCTCTGGTACAACGAAGTCAAAGGGAGCGCGAAGGCGGCCGCGGGTGGCGCGGTCCCTGCCGGCGCACCGCACATGAAGGAGAAGCAATGAAGCGCATCCTGCTTGCCCTTGCCGGCGGCCTGATGATCGGCGCCATCGCCGCGACGCACGCGAAGCTCCCAGCGCCGCCGCCCAAGAGCGATGCCGAAAAAGCCGCCGAGGCCGAGAAGGCCGCCGCAGCGAAGGCGAAGGAAGCCGAGCTGAATGCCAAGGCGCAGGACAGGGCGGTCGCCAACTACAAGAAGAACAAGGGCATCGCCATGGACACGCCCAAGGCGGCACCGGCCGCCAAGGCGGCAGCGAAGAAGAAGTAGGGCCGCGATGGTCCTTGGAAAGTCGCTGGTGGCGCTTGCGGCGGCAACGCTGCTCGCGGGCTGCCAGTTGTTCCGCGCTGAAGGTCCGCAGGCGGTCGCGGACCTTCAACCTACCAAAGGCAATACGGCGAAGGGCACCGCAAGCTTCACGCAGGTCGGCGACAAGGTTCGCGTGCACGCGGTGGTCACCGGCCTCAAGCCCGGCCAGGAGCATGGCTTTCACGTGCACGAGGTCGGCGATTGCGGCTCGGGCGACGGCATGAGCACCAAGGGACACTTCAACCCCTACGGCAAGCCGCATGCGCACCCCAGCACCGCGGAGCGCCACGCCGGCGACCTGCCGGCGCTCAAGGCGGATGCCAGCGGCCGCGCGGAGCTCGCCGTCGAGCTCGACGTCATCACGGTGGCCGCGGGCCCGGCGAGCGTCGTGGGGCGCGGCCTCATCGTGCACGCGCAGCCCGACGACTACCGCACGCAGCCTACCGGCAACGCCGGCGCTCGCCTTGCCTGCGCCGTGATCCGGCGCGCCGCGAGCTAGGCGCCTTCCACCAGCAGCACCTTGGAGCGCGCGGCCTTGAGGCGCAGCGCGAGCGCCGGTGCGTATTCCGGCGAGTGGTACCACTTGCGCGCCTGATCCATCGTGGCGAACTCCAGCACCACCAGGCGCTTGGGCTGCCAGCCGCCTTCCTTGGTCTCCACCGCGCCGCCGCGCACCAGGAACTTGCCGCCGTACTTGGCCACGGTGGCCGGGACTAGCTTGCGGTAATCCTCGTAGGTCACGGGGTCTGTGACTTCGACTTCGGCGACGACGTAGGCGGCCATCGATGCTTCCTCCGGTTGGGTCGAGCGGCGCAGGGTAGCCGCGTTGGCGGCCGCGCGGCAAGCGCCGTCAGCGCGCCTTGTGCTCCTCGGGCGGCCTGACGTGGCGGAACGCAGCGAGCAGCAGCAGGTCGTAGAGGATCTTCAGGCTGCCGCAGAGCAGCAGCGGCCAGGCCTGGAAGCCGGCGGCGAACAGCGCGCCGGCCATGGCCGGGCTCGCCGCCGAAGCGAGGCTGCGCGGCACTGCGGTAACGCTGGCCGCGGCCGGCCGCTCTACTTCGGTGACCACCGCCATGACGTAGGAGGAGCGGGTCGGCACGTCCATTTGCGACAGCGCCGCGCGCACGAGCAGCAACGCGAGCGCCACTTCCAGCGACGGCGCAAAGGCGGCGGCGATCAGGCAGAGGCTGGAAGGGATGTGCGTGTACACCATCGTGTTGACCAGGCCGATGCGCGCGCCGAGCCATGCCGCTACCGGAAACGAGAACGCGGCGAGCAGGCCGGAAAGGAAGAAGAACTGGCTCGCCGCCGCCAGCGACATGTCGAAGCGCTCGAACAGCCACAGCGCGAGCAGCGATTGCACCACGAATCCTCCGGCGAAGGCATCGATGCTGAACAGCGCCGCAAGGCGATAGACGATCGCGCGAGATGGCCCCAGCGCGGAGGCGGGCCGGGCTGCCGCGGAGCGCGCGGGGATCTCGATGCGGGCATACACCAGGCCTCCCAGGATTCCCAGCGCCGCATAGAGCAGGAACATCGCCTTGAGGGCGTCCAGCATGCCGACGCCCAGCGCCGCCAGCCACTGCGGCGCGGCCGCGAGCAGCGAGCCGAGTGCGCCGGCGAGCGCGCCAAGCAGGCTGTAGCGCGCGAACGCCGCTGTGCGCTGCTGCGGAACCACCGCGCCCGCCAGCACCGCGTGCTCGAGCGGCACGAAGATGCTGGTGCTGCCACCGGAAGGATTGATGGTGCCGACGAACGCGACGGCAAGGAGCACCCAGTAGTCGCTGCTTGCCGCATAGGCGATCCCGGTGCCCGCCATCAGCAGGGAGGCCGCGAGCAGCAGGTGTCGGTGGCCGTGACGCGCGCCAAGCACGCCGATCGCGAGCGTGAGCAGCGCCGAGCCGAAGAGCGCCGACGTCGCGACGACCCCGACGTCCAGCGGCGAGAGGCCGAGCATGGTCAGGTAGACCGGCAGCAGGATGGCGACGAAGCCGTCGCCGAAATCGCGGATGGCGCGCGCGGCGTACACCGCCGAGGCGCCCTGGCGCGAGCCCATGGCCTACAGCAGGGGCTTGAGCAGCGTGACGGCGAGGCCCGCGAGGGCGCAGGCGCCGATCACCGGCATCACGCCCGCCTTGAAGCGGAACAGCGCCACGAGCGCCGCCAGCCCGATCGCCGCGGAGACCCAGTCGAAGGGGCCGTCCGCGCCTTGCGGCCACAGCACGTGCCAGGCGAAGAACAGCGCCAGGTTGAGGATCACGCCGACGACCGCTGCAGTAATGCCGGTGAGCGGCGCGCTGAACTTGAGGTTGCCGTGCGTCGTCTCGATGAACGGAGCGCCCATGAAGATGAAGGCGAACGAGGGCAGGAACGTGAAGAAGGTCGCCACCAGCGCGCCCGCCACGCCGGCGCCGAGGAAGCCGACGAAGGCGACCACCATGATGAGCGGGCCCGGCGTGGTTTCGCCGAGCGCGAGGCCGTCGATCATCTGCGGCGCGGTGAGCCAGCCATGGTGCTCGACTGCCCCCTGGAACACGTAGGGCAGCACCGCGTAAGCGCCGCCGAAGGTCACCAGCGCCGCCTTGGTGAAGAACCAGCCCATCTGGGCGAGCGTGCCCTGCCAGCCGCCGGCGAGCGCCAGCGCGCCGAGGACGAGCGCCCACAGCGCGGCGCCGGCTGCCGCGTAGGCCCAGAACTTGCGCCAGGAGAACACTGCATGCGGGGGTACGGGCGTGCCGTCGTCGATCAGCGCCGGCCCATAGGCAGTCGTGGCGGCGCCGTGGCCGCCGCCGGCCGCAAACGCGCGCGGCGCATAGCGCCCGCCCACGTAGCCCACCACGCCGGCGGCGAGGACGATGGCCGGGAAGGGCACATCAAGCGCAAAGATCGCAACGAAGGCCGCGGCCGCGATCGCCCAAAGCGCGGGATGCCGCAGCGCGCGCGAGCCGATGCGGTGCGCCGCTGCGACCACGATGGCCGTCACCGCCGGCTTGATGCCGTAGAAGATGCCGGCGATCACGGGCACGTTGCCCCAGACGACGTAGATCCAGGAGAGCGCGATCAGGATGAACACCGAGGGCAGGATGAACAGCCCGCCGGCGACGATGCCGCCCCAGGTCCGGTGCATGAGCCAGCCGATGTAGGTGGCGAGCTGCTGCGCTTCCGGGCCGGGCAGCACCATGCAGTAGTTGAGGGCATGCAGGAAGCGCTTCTCGGAGATCCAGCGGCGCCGCTCGACCAGCTCCTGGTGCATGATCGCGATCTGGCCAGTCGGGCCGCCAAAGCTGATGAAGCCCAGCTTCAGCCAGAAGCGGAATGCCTCGCCAAAGGAGACCGGGGCGGGCCGGCCGCCTTTGCCTGCGCCACTGTCGGCTGCGGGCGAGCTACTCCTTGCCGCGCCTACCGGTACCGGACGGGATTCCACGTGTGCACCTCCTCTTTGCCTTCCTTGCACCAGGCGTAGAGCGCGTCGTACATCACCATGCCGTGCTCGAGCATCTCGTGGTCGTCACGGAAGCTGCGCGACAGGCCGAGCGAGATCGCGGCAAGGCCCGCGGCCTGCGGCGCGAGGTCGAGCCGCCCGGTGTCCGCCCCGCGCACGATGATGGCGAGCTCCTCGAGCGCGGGGTCGGCGAGGCGGTAGGCCTTGAGAAAGGCATCGAAGCTGCAACGCTCGCCTTCGTGCGAGAAGCGCACCTCCGGGATGTCGTAGGGCTCGGCGTCGCGCTCGGCGGCGATGCGGCGCACGTCCGCCGCCGGCACGTAGAGGAACTCGGCCTCGGGGTCCACGAAGCGCTTCACCAGCCAGGGGCAGGCGATGCGGTCGATCTTCGGGCGCTCGCGCGTCACCCAGCGGGTCGAGGCGCCGGCGGGTTTCCTTTCGCGCTCGCCTTCCCAGTGCTCGATGCCGCCTTCGAGAAAGCTCGCGCGCAGGCCGGCCGCGCGCAGGGCCTGCGCCGTGCCCTGGCTGACCTCGTGGCCGTGCACGCAATACACCACCACGCTGGCCGCCGCGGGCAGGCTCGCGCCCCAGTCGGCGACCCTCAGGGGATCGCGCCGCAGCGCGCCGCGGATCATTTCGGTCGCGCCGAGAAAGGCGGGTTTCTTCCGCACGTCGATGACGAGCGGAGGCTGGCTGCTGCGTAGGGATTGCCGCAAGGCGGCGGGGGTGATGCTCGCGTCCATGGCGCTCTCCTCGAGAGACTGCAGCGCTTGGACGCAAACGTCTTGCCGGGATGGCACGGGGAGCCTGCGATCCCCGAGGCGCGGACTATGCGCTTGCGCCGCCGCGCCTGTCAAGACCGCTGCACCCAGGTCAGCGCGGCGTCGAGCGCTTCGCGCCGGCCGGCGTGCACCGCGTCGTAGCCCGGCAGGCGCGCGACGCGCTCGGCGAAGGCGGGACTCCTCAGCGCATCGAGCAGTGCCTTCAGCGCCGCTCCGCGCAACGCGGCTTTGGCGCAGGCAAAAAAGTAGCGCTCGGTGGCGAGCAGCGTGAAGGCGAGCTTGTGGCGCGTGGCGTCCGCCCGCAGGCCGAAACCGGCGTCGGCGCGGCCGGCCGCCACCGATTCGGCGACCGACGACTCGCCGCTTTCGGCCGAGCGCGACTGCCGGTGGATGAAGCGCACGCCAGGCCGCGCGAGGTCGTGCACGCCGCGGATCCGCGAGCCCGGGCGCGCGATCAGCCCTTGCTCGCGCGACACGAACTGGATCAGCGTGTGCTTGCGCGGGTCGAGCCAGCGCCCGAGCGCCGCTGCGGCGGCCGCCGCCCGCGGCAGCGCGTTGGCGACGTGAAAGCCGGCAAGGTCGCATTCGCCGCGCGCGAGCGCGGCGAGGCTCTCGTCCGCGCCGCGGAAGACGAGCTCCAGGTCGAGCGCCCGCGCGCAGGCCTCGCGCAGCCCGGCCAGCGCGAGATCGTGGCTGGCGTGCAGCACCAAGCGCGGCCGCACGCCCGGCAGGGCATCGGCGAGCAGCCGCGGGATCTCGGCGCGCAGCCGCTCGAAGTGCTCGCCCAGCCCCGCGCGCACGCGCTCGTCGGCCGCCAGCACGCGCTCGCCGAGCGTGGAGAGACGCGCGCGCCGGCCGCGCTGCATGTCCACGAGCGGTGCGCCGAACAGGCGCGCGCCGTCGCCCAGCGCGCCCCACGCCGCGCGATAGGACATGCCGGCTCGCTGCGCCGCCTCGCGCAGCGAGCCCGACTGCGCGAGCTCGGCGAGCAGGCGCAGCAGCAGCCGGCCGCGCTCGCGCGGGAAGTCGCGGCCCGCCAGCCAGGCGTGGTCGAACTCGACGCTGAAGCCTGTATGCATCGGCATGCCTATTTAAGGACAGAGAGAACGCCGTGTAAAGTCGGCATGGCCACCATTGTATGCAAAGGAATGCATAACTGATGCTCGACGCCATCCTCGCCGGCCTTGGCCTGGTGGCGACGCTCGACCTGCGCCTGTGGGAGATCGTGGGCCTCTCGCTCGCGGTGAGCCTCTCGGCGGTGCTGCTCGCCTCGGTCATTGGCCTGCCCCTCGGCGCGGCGATCGCGGTGCAGCGCTTTGCCGGCCGGCAGGCGGTGATCGTGGTGCTCAATGCGCTGATGGGCCTGCCGCCGGTGGTGGTGGGCCTGTTCATCTACCTGCTGCTTTCGCGCGCGGGGCCGCTCGGGTCGCTGGGGCTGCTTTTCACGCCCAAGGCGATGGTCATCGCGCAGACGGTGCTGGTGCTGCCGATCATCGCGGCGCTCGCGCGCCAGTCGGTGGAGGATGCCTGGCGCGAGTACGAGGAGCAGTTGCGCTCGCTCGGGGTGGAGGGCGTGCGCGCCGCACTCACGTTGCTCTGGGACATCCGCTTTTCGCTCCTCACCACGGTGCTCGCCGGCCTGGGCCGTGCGAGTGCCGAGGTGGGCGCGGTGATGATCGTCGGCGGCAACATCGACGGCGTCACGCGCGTGATGACCACCGCCATCGCACTGGAAACCTCGAAAGGCGACCTGCCGCTCGCGCTCGGCCTGGGCATGGTGCTGATCGCCATCGTGCTCGCGCTCAATGCCGCCGCGCACGTCATCAAGGAAGCGGCGCAGCGGAGGTACGGCTGATGCGGGGGCACGCGTGAGCGGCATCCTGCCATTGCGCCTGGCCGAAGTGGTCTTCGCCGCGGGCGGGCGCACGATCATCGGGGGCGTGAACCTCACGCTCGCCGCCGGCCCGAGCACGATCATTCTCGGGGCGAACGGCGCGGGCAAGAGCGTGCTGATGCGGCTGATGCACGGCCTTCTCGCGCCAAGCTCGGGACAGGTCCTGTGGAGCGGCGACGGCGCGCGCCACCGCCAGGCGATGGTGTTCCAGCGCCCGGTGATGCTCCGGCGCAGCGCGCTCGCCAACGTTACCTATGCGCTTGCGGCGGCCGGGGTGCCCGCGGCGGAGCGCGAGCGCCAGGCACGCGAGGCGCTGGAAGAGGTCGGGCTGATGCATCTCGCGCAGCGGCCCGCGCGCGTGCTCTCTGGCGGCGAGCAGCAGCGCCTGGCCCTGGCGCGCGCCTGGGCGCTTCATCCGGAAGTGCTGTTCCTCGACGAGCCCACGGCGAACCTGGATCCCGGGGCCACGCGCGAGATCGAGACCATCATCAAGGCCTTCGACGCGTCGGGCACGAAGATCGTGATGTCCACGCACAGCCTCGGCCAGGCGCGGCGCCTGGGCGACGAGGTGATCTTCCTGCACCAGGGGCGCGTCGCCGAGCGCGCGCCGGTCGAGGAGTTCTTTCCGCAGCCGGCTTCGCCCGAGGCGGCTGCTTTCGTCAAGGGAGAACTACCTTGGGCATGATTCTGAGGGCGTTGCTTGCTTGCCTGGTCTGCGCGAGCGCGCAGGCGCAGACCGGCTACATCACCGTCGCCTCCACCACCTCGACCGAGCAGTCGGGCCTGTTCAAGCACCTGCTGCCGGCCTTCGAGAAGAAGGCGGGCTTCCAGGTGCGCGTGGTGGCGCTCGGCACCGGGCAGGCGCTCGACATGGGCAGGCGCGGCGACGCCGACGTGGTGTTCGTGCACGCGAAGAAGCTGGAAGAGAAGTTCGTCGCCGAGGGCCACGGCGTGAGGCGCTTCGAGGTGATGTACAACGACTTCGTGCTGGTCGGGCCGAAGGCCGACCCGGCCAAGGTGGGCGGCACCAGGGACATCGTCGCTGCGCTGCAGAAGATCAGGTCGGCGCAGGCGCCCTTTGCCTCGCGCGGCGACAAGAGCGGCACGCACTTCGCCGAGCTGCAGTTGTGGAAGTCTGCTGGCATCGATATCGACAGGGAGAAGGGGCTCTGGTACCGCGACACCGGCTCCGGCATGGGATCCACGCTCAACACGGCCTCCGGGATGAATGCCTACGCGCTCACCGACCGCGGCACCTGGCTCTCCTTCAAGAACCGCGGCGAGCTGGTGATTTCAGTGGATGGCGACCAGCGCCTCTTCAACCAGTACGGCGTCATCCTCATCAACCCGGCGAAGCACCCGCACGTCAAGAAGGACATGGGCCAGGCCTTCATTGACTGGCTCGTGTCGCCGGAAGGACAAGCGGCGATCGCCGGCTATAAGATCGGCGGCGAGCAGCTCTTCTTTCCGAACGCGAAGAGGTGAGATGGCGCGTTATCGCGGCCTGACGCTGAGGGTTCTCGGCCGGGGCAGCCCGGCGATGGGCCCCGGCAAGGCCGATCTGGTCGAGCGCATCGCGCAGACCGGTTCGATCTCCGCTGCCGCGCGCGCGATGGGCATGTCCTACCGGCGCGCCTGGCAGCTCGTCGAGGCGCTCAACGCCGCCTTCCGCGAGCCGGTGGTCGTCACCGCGGTGGGCGGCGAGCGCGGCGGCGGCGCGCGGGTCACGCCCTTCGGCAGGCGCCTCGTGGCGCGGTTCCGCGCCATGGAAGACAAGGCCTCGGCGGCGATCGCCGCCGACCTGCGGCGATTCGCGCGGCACCAGCGCTGACGGGCGGCAGCCCGCTGCCGGCCGCGCGGCGGCATACGCTATATTCCATGGTATATAGCGTGGGCCATGGATGCGACGATCTGGGGTCTGCTGGCAGCCGGCATGCTGCTGGCCGCGTTCGTCTATGCCTCGGTGGGGCACGGCGGTGCCTCCGCCTATATCGCGGCGATGGCGCTCGCCGGCATCGCGCCCGCGGAGATGCGTCCGATCGCGCTCACGCTCAACATCCTGGTGTCCTCGCTCGCCACGTACAAGTTCTGGCGCGCGGGGTACTTCCGCTGGCGCCTGTTCTGGCCGTTTGCCGCGGTTTCCATTCCCTTTGCCTACCTCGGCGGCGCGATCACGCTGCCCGGACAGGCCTACAAGGTCGTGGTCGGGCTGGTGCTTGTCTATGCGGGCTGGCAGTTGTGGCGCAGCTACCGGGCCGGCGAGGAGATGCACGAAGTGCGCGCGCCGGCGATGCTGCTCGCCATGGCGATCGGCGCGGCGATGGGGCTGCTTTCGGGCCTTACCGGCGTCGGCGGCGGCATCTTCCTCAGCCCGCTCCTGTTGATGCTCGGCTGGGCCGGCACCAGGCAGACCTCCGCGGTAGCGGCGCCCTTCATCCTGGTGAACTCGATCGCAGGCCTCGCCGCAGGCTTCACAGCGGGCGCGGCGCAGCTGCCGCAAGCCACCTGGCTGCTCGGGGCCGCAGTGCTCACCGGCGGCTGGCTGGGCGCGGAATACGGCAGCCGGCGCTTCGCCAATCCGGTCGTGCGCCGCGTGCTCGCCATCGTGCTCGTGGTTGCCGGCGGCAAGATGACGCTGGTGTAGCATCGCCCTCCCGATGAAGACATTCGGCTTTGCAGGCTGGTCTGGCAGCGGCAAGACCACGCTCATCGAGAAGCTCATCCCGCGCTTCACGAAGCGCGGCATCCGCGTCTCGCTCATCAAGCACGCGCACCACACCTTCGACGTGGACCAGGCGGGCAAGGACTCCTATCGGCACCGCCACGCCGGGGCCACGGAGGTGCTCGTCACCTCGTCGCGCCGCTGGGTGCTGATGCACGAGCTGCGCGGCGCGCAGGAGCCCTCGTTCGAGGAGCAGGTGCGGCATCTCTCGCCCTGCGACCTGCTGATCGTCGAGGGCTTCAAGCACGCGCCGATCCCAAAGCTCGAAGTCTGGCGCGAGGCGACGGGAGAGGGGTTCCTGCACCCGCAGGACCCGCACATCGTCGCCGTGGCGAGCGACGCGAAGGTCCAGACGAAGCTGCCGCTCCTCGACCTGAACGACGACGCCGGCATCGCGGAGTTCATCCTCAGGCACCTCAAGCTCGCATGAACAAGGGGCTCCTCTCGGTAGACGAAGCCCTGGACGTGCTGCTCGCCGGCGCGCGGGCGGTCGCCGAGGTGGAGGAGGTGCCGACGCTAGAGGCCAGCGGCCGCGTGCTCGCGCGCGCGCAGGTCTCGAGCATGGACGTGCCGCCGCTCGACAACAGCGCGATGGACGGCTATGCGGTGCGTACCGCGGATGTGAAGGCGCCCGACACGCGCCTCAAAGTTTCCCAGCGCATCATGGCGGGCGCCGTGGGCGCGGCACTGGAGCCCGGCACCGCGGCACGCATCTTTACCGGTGCGCCAATCCCGCAAGGGGCGGACGCCATCGTGATGCAGGAATTCTGCGCGGCGGACGGCGAGCACGTCGTCGTGAAGAAGGTGCCGGAGAGGGAGGCTTGGATCCGGCGCCGCGCGAGCGACATTGCCAGGGGCGCGCAGGTGCTCGCAGCGGGCATCCGGCTTCGGCCGCAGGACACGGGCCTTGCCGCCTCGGTGGGCATCAAGGCGCTGCCGGTGCGCCGGCGCGTGCGGCTGGGCCTGTTCTTTACAGGCGACGAGCTGGTGATGCCGGGCGAGCCGCTCGCGCCCGGGCGCATCTACAACTCCAACCGGTTCACGCTGAACGGCCTCGCGCTGGTCTTCGGCTGCGAGGTGCGCGACTACGGCATCGTCCCGGATTCGCTCGAGGCGACGCGCGCGGTGCTCAGGCGCGCCGCCGCTGAATGCGACATCATCGTCACCTCGGGCGGCGTGTCGGTGGGCGAGGCCGATTTCGTGAAGCCCGCCGTCGAGGCCGAGGGGTCGCTCCTCATGTGGAAAATCGCCATGAAGCCCGGCCGGCCGCTCGCCTTCGGCAAGGTGCGCGGTGCCGGGCGCGAGGCAGCGTTCATCGGCTTGCCCGGCAATCCGGTCTCCAGCTTTGTCACCTTCCTCATCTTCGTGCGGCCGTTCCTGCTGAAGACGCAGGGCATCGCCGAAGTGGCGCCGCGTGCCATCGAGGCGCGCGCCGATTTCGCCTGGCCCGAGCCGGACGCGCGGCGCGAGTTCCTGCGCGTAAAATGGAACGCGCAGGGCGGCCTGGACCTGTACGCGACGCAGGACTCGGCCGTGCTCACCTCGACCGCCTGGGCCGACGGGCTCGTGGACAACCCGCCGAACCGTGCGATCGCCAAGGGCGAGCGCGTGCGCTTTCTGCCTTTCTCGGAGCTCTACGGGTGAAGCTGAAAGTCCTCTATTTCGCGGCGCTGCGTGAGCAGCTCGGCACCGCGGGCGAAGAAATCGAGCTGCCGGCGGACGTCGGCACCGTCGCGGCGCTGCGTTCCCACCTCAGGTCCCGCGGTGGCGCCTGGCAAGCGGCGCTCGCGGACGGCAAGCTCGTGCGCATGGCGGTGAACCAGGACATGGCGCAGCCCTCCGCCGCCATCAAGGCGGGTGACGAGGTGGCATTCTTTCCTCCGGTCACTGGAGGATGAGCGGCGGCGGATGAAGGTCTCGGTCCAGGCGCAGGACTTCGACGCGGGCGCGGAGATCCGCGCGCTGTCGCGCGACCCCAGGATCGGCGCGGTGGCGAGCTTCGTGGGCGTGGTGCGCGAGGTGGGCATGACGCTCGAGCACTATCCCGGCATGACCGAGAAGGCGCTCGCCAGGATCGTGGAGGAGGCGCGCGGGCGCTGGCAGGTGCTCGACTGCACCGTGATCCACCGCTACGGGCCGCTCAAGCCCACCGATCAGATCGTCCTCGTCGTCGTGGCAAGCGCGCACCGCGGCGACGCCTTCGCCGCCTGCGAGTTCATCATGGACTACCTCAAGACGCAGGCCCCGTTCTGGAAGAAGGAGGCCGCCGGCTGGGTCGAGGCGCGCGTCGCGGACGACCGCGCCGCGGAGCGCTGGCAGGACCCGACGCGCAAGGCCGGCTGATGCAGGCCTCCGCGTTCGCGGCGGTCGGCATCGGCGCGGCGCTGGGCGCCTGGGCGCGCTGGGGGCTCGGCACCTGGCTCAATCCCCTGGTGCCGAACCTGCCGCTCGGGACGCTTGTGGCGAACGTCGGCGGCGGCCTGCTCGTCGGCATCGCGGTCGCCTTCTTTTCGGCCAACAGCCACCTGTCGCCCGAGTGGCGCCTGGCCTGCATCACCGGGTTCCTCGGTGCGCTCACCACGTTCTCCACGTTCTCGGCCGAGTCGGTCCAGCTCCTCGAGCAGGGCAAGGTCCTCGCCGCCGGCCTGCACTCGGGCGCCCACCTCTTCGGCGCCATTCTCGCCACGCTCCTCGGTTTCACCGCCTATCGCGCTTTCAGTTGATCTGCGTCAGGCTCGCGCCAGACTGCGGCGCTAGAATGCGCCCCGCTTGAGAAGATTCCGCGTTCCCCACCGGCTGCGTCCCGCGCTCTACGCCGGCGTCGCGTGCATCGTGGTCGCGACGCTGACGCGCATTGCGCTTGCGCTGCACTCGGGCGAGGCGCTCTCCGCCGGCGCGATCCCGCAAGTATTCCTGCGTGGCCTGTGGTTCGATCTCGCCGCCGTGATCTTCGCCATGACGCCTTTGGTGCTGTGGCTCGCGCTTGCCCCGGCGCGCCTCGCGCGCAGCTGGCTCTACCGCGGCCTCACGGTGGTCGCCTTCGCCGGCATCGCGTTCGGCCTGCTGCTGCTCGCCGTGGCGGAGTGGCTGTTCTGGGACGAGTTCGGCGCGCGCTTCAACTTCATCGCCGTGGATTACCTCCTCTACACGCACGAGGTGCTCGGCAACATCTGGGAAAGCTACCCGGTCGGGCGCATCCTCGCGGGGCTCGCGCTTGCCGCGGCGGCGGCCACCGCGCTCGTCGCGCGGCGCCTCTGGCACGACAGCGGCGCGCCGCTCGGCCTGCGCGCCGCGGTGTGGGTGCTGATCGCGCAGACGGCGCTCGTGGGTTTCGCGCTGACCTTCCCCGACAGCGGCCAGAAGAATTTCTCTTCGCAGGACGGCGCCAACGAGCTCGCGGGCAATGGTGTCTTCGACTTCTTTGCCGCGGTGCGGCGCAACGAGCTGAGCTTCGAGCGCTACTACGCCACGCTGCCCCCCGAGGAAGCGCTGGCCACCGTGCGCGCCGCCTTTCCGGGGTCGAAGTGGATCGAGCCGGAGAAGGGCGGCATCGAGCGGCCGGTGGCCGCCGCGGGGCCCGCGCGGCCGCTGAACGTGATCCTGGTGAGCATCGAGAGCATGGGCGCGGAATTCCTCGGCGCCTACGGCAATGCAGGCGGCCTCACGCCGAACCTCGACGCGCTCGCGAAACAGAGCCTCTGGTTCGCCAACGCCTACGCCACCGGCAACCGCACCGTGCGCGGGCTGGAAGCGCTCTCGCTCTCGCTGCCGCCGACGCCCGGCCAATCCATCGTGCGGCGCCCGAGCAACGATTTTCTTTTCTCGCTGGGCAGCGTGCTCGAGGACAAGGGCTACACCGCGCTGTTCGCCTACGGCGGCTACGGCTACTTCGACAACATGAACGCGTTCTTCGAGGCGAACGACTACCGATCGATCGACCGGCGCAACATCCCGTCGCGGGACATCGAGTTCGAGAACATCTGGGGCGTGGCCGACGAGCACCTGTTCGCGCACACGCTCAAGGAGATCGACGGCGAGAAGGCGGCGCGGCCGGATCGCCCGGTGTTCGCGCACATCATGACCACCAGCAACCACCGGCCCTACACCTATCCGTCCGGCCGCATCGACATTCCGTCCGGCAAGGGGCGCGACGGCGCGGTGAAGTACACCGACTACGCAGTGGGGCGGCTTATCGAAGGCGCGCGCAGCCGCGACTGGTTCAAGGACACGCTGTTCGTCATCACTGCCGATCACGGGGCAAGCGCGCGCGGCACCTCGCGCATCCCGGTGGACAAGTACCGCATCCCGGTGTTCTTCTATGCGCCCGCGCACCTCGCGCCGCGGCGCGTGGACCGCCTCATGTCGCAGATCGACATTGCGCCGACGATCCTCGGCGTGCTGCAGCTGGACTACTACACCAAGTTCCTCGGCCACGACCTGCTGCACACGCCGCCCAGCGAAGACCGCGCCTTCGTCGCCAACTACCAGACCCTCGGCTACCTGAAGGGCGACCGGCTGCTCGTGCTGCAGCCCAAGCGCAAGATGGAGGAGTTCATCGTGCAGGGGGAGCAGCTGCTTCCCAGCAAGGGCGTGGACCCGGCACTTGCGCGCGAGGGCATCGCCTTCTACCAGGTGGCCTCGCACGTGTTCCGCACCGGGTTGTACGGCGACGAGGAGCAGGTGCCTCCCGCGGCTCGCACCGCGGCCAATGCCGCGCGCGCCGTCGTAGGTCAGGCAAGGCGGTGAAGCGCTGGCTCGCCCTGCAGGCGGCGGGCCTCGCGCTTGCAGGGCTCGCCATCTGGCTGTTCGCGCGCTCCGGCCTGGATTTCAGGGTCTCTGCGCTCGCCTACTCGCCGGAGGCGCGCACGTTCCCGCTCAAGGACGCGTGGCTCTTCGCGGTCGCAGGGCATAGCGCTCTCAAATACTTCGCGGTGGGCTTGTGGATCGCGCTGCTCGGCGTGGCGGCGGCCGCGCCCCGCTGGCGCCCGATGGCGCTGCACGCCTTCCTCGGCATTGCCCTTGCCGCGCTGGCCGTGGCGGGGCTGCGCGAACTGAGCGCGCATTCCTGCCCTTGGGACCTTGCCGAGTTCGGCGGCACGGCGCAGTGGTTCCCGGCGTTGGGCGAGGTTCCGGCCGCGCCCGGCCCGGGGCGATGCCTGCCGGCAGCCCATGCATCCACCGGCTTTGCGTTGTTCGCCTTGTACTTCGCACTTCGCGATCAGCAGGCACGCCTTGCGCGCTGGGCTCTCGTGCTGGCCTGGGTACTCGGGCTCACAGCTTCGTTCGTGCAGGTCGCCCGAGGCGCGCATTTCCTTTCCCACGCCCTCTGGACAGCCTGGATCTCGTGGGCGCTCAATGTAGCCCTCTACGCCCTTGTACGGCGCTTGAAACGGCCCGCGTAGCCCCCAATTCCCCTGCATGCGTGTCGACAAATTCACCACCAAGCTGCAGGAAGCCCTGGCCGAGGCGCAGAGCCTCGCCGTAGGCCAGGACCACCAGTACATCGAGCCGCTGCACCTGCTTTCCGCTCTGCTCGCCCAGGAGGACGGCGGCGCGGCCTCGCTTGTCGCCAAGGCGGGGGGCAACCCCGGGGCGCTGAAAAAAGCGCTTGCCGAGGCCATCGGCCGGCTGCCCAAGGTCGAGGGAACGCCGGGCGAAGTGCACGTCTCGCGCGACCTCGCGCAGCTGCTCAATGTCACCGACAAGGAAGCGCAGAAGCGCGGCGACCAGTACATCGCCTCCGAGCTCTTCCTGCTCGCCGCAGCCGCGGACAAGGGCGAGACCGGCAAGGCGCTCAGGCAGGCCGGCGTCTCCAGGGCGGCGCTCGAGAAGGCCATCGAGCAGGTGCGTGGCGGCGCCAACGTCTCCGGCCAGGCCGACGAATCGCAGCGCCAGGCGCTCGCGAAATACACCCTCGACCTCACCGAGCGCGCGCGCGCCGGCAAGCTCGACCCGGTGATCGGGCGCGACGACGAGATCCGCCGCTGCATCCAGATCCTGCAGCGCCGCACCAAGAACAACCCGGTGCTGATCGGCGAGCCGGGCGTGGGCAAGACCGCGATCGCGGAAGGGCTCGCGCAGCGCATCGTCAATGGCGAGGTGCCCGAGACGCTCAAGAACAAGCGCGTGCTGGTGCTCGACATGGCGTCCCTCCTCGCGGGCGCCAAGTACCGCGGCGAATTCGAGGAGCGGCTGAAGTCCGTGCTCAAGGAGCTCGCGCAGGACGAGGGCAATACCATCGTCTTC
>DASWBP010000241.1:0-2248 GCA_036390555.1 Burkholderiales bacterium
GCCGCCACGGGCTTGTCGCCGCTATGCAGCTTCTGCATCGCACCCTGCAGGTCGCCCGCGAGGATCTGCGGCATTACCTCCAGCGCGCGCGCGATCGAGCCTTCGATGGCCTCGCGCTCCTCGGCGGGCGGCTTCTCCAGCACGTAATCCGCGCCGTCCTTGCCGGCCGGCCGGCCCACGCCCAGGCGCAGGCGCCAGTAGTCGTGCGAGCCCAAGCGCTGCGAGATGTCCTTCAGGCCGTTGTGCCCGGCGATGCCGCCACCCTGCTTCAAGCGCGCGGTGCCCGGCGCGAAGTCGAGCTCGTCATGCACCACCAGGATTTCCTCGGGCGGGATCTTGAAGAAGCCCGCGAGCATCTGCACCGCGCGGCCCGAGGCGTTCATGAAGGTCTGCGGCATCACCAGCCACAGGCCGCCCTCGCGGGCGACCAGCGCCTGGTAGTGATTGTCCTTCTTGAGCGCAACGCCGCGGGCAAGGGCGAGCCGCTCCACCAGCCAGAACCCGGCGTTGTGGCGGGTACGCTCGTACTCCTTGCCCGGGTTGCCCAGGCCGACGATGAGGCGGATCTTGGACAGCGGTTACTTCTTCTCTTTCTTTTCCGCCTTCTCGGCGCCCTTGTCGGCGGCGGCGGGCTTCTCGCCGCCCTTGCCCTTCTCGCCAGCGGCGCCGGCAGGAGCGGCGCCCTCTTCCGCAGGCACCGCTTGCGCGATCGCAGGCACTTCGCCCGCGGCAGGCGTGGCGGCCGCGGCGGCGGCTTCCTCCTCCTCGGTGATGAGCGCCGGCAGGATGCAGGTGGCGACCACCGGGTCCTCGCCCTTGCCGAGCGTCGTCTCGACGCCCTTGGGCAGCGCGATCTCGCGCGCGTGGATCGACTTGCCCACCGAGAGGTTGATCAGGTCCACCTCGATGAACTCCGGCAGGTCATCCGGCAGGCAGGTGATGTCGAGCTCGTTGAGCACGTGGCTCACCACGCCGGCCTGCTCCTTCACGCCCGGGGATTTCTCGGCGTTGACGAAGTGCAGCGGCACCTTCATGTGGATCTTCTTGTCCTTGGAGACGCGCTGGAAGTCCACGTGCTGCACCTGCGCCTTGAACGGATGCATGTTGAAGGCGCGCAGCAGCACCTGCTCGGCGCCGCCCTCGAGCTTGAGCGTGAGGATCGAGGCGTGGAACTTCTCGTTGGTCAGGTTGCGGTAGAGCTCCTTGTGGTCGAGCTCGATGTTCACCGCGCCCTTGTCGCCGCCATAGAGGATGCCCGGCACCTTGCCCGAGCGGCGCAGACGGCGGCTCGCACCCGTCCCTTGCGCCTTGCGCTGGGTAGCGCTGAGTTCGATTTTCATGGACTTCTCCTGAGTGTTCCGCCAGGCCCGCGACCAGGCACAGGCGGGGTTGATGAAAGCCTCACTCGATGAACAGCGAGCTCACCGAGTCTTCGTTGAAGATGCGCAGGATCGTCTCGGCGAGCAGCCCCGCGACCGACAGCTGCCGGATCTTCCTGCAGTTCTTCGCGTCCTCGCGCAGCGGGATGGTGTCGGTCACCACCAGCTCGTCGAGGTCCGAATTGTTGATGCGCTCGACCGCCGCGCCCGAGAGCACGGGGTGCGTGCAGTAGGCGACCACCTTGGTGGCGCCTTCTTCCTTGAGCACCTGCGCCGCCTTCACCAGCGTTCCCGCGGTGTCCACCATGTCGTCCATGATCACGCAGGTGCGGCCCTTCACCTCGCCGATCACGTTCATCACTTCCGAGACGTTGGCGCGCGGCCGGCGCTTGTCGATGATCGCCAGGTCCGATTCCAGGCGCTTGGCGAGCGCGCGCGCGCGCACCACGCCGCCCACGTCCGGGGACACGACGATCAGGTCGTCGTAGCGCTGCTTCCAGACGTCGCCGAGCAGCACCGGCGCCGCGTAGACGTTGTCCACCGGGATGTCGAAGAAGCCCTGGATCTGGTCGGCGTGCAGGTCCATCGTCAGCACGCGCGCCACGCCCACCGAGGTGAGCATGTTGGCCACCACCTTGGCGCTGATCGCCACGCGCGCCGAGCGCGGGCGCCGGTCCTGCCGCGCGTAGCCGAAGTACGGGATGGCGGCGGTGACGCGCGCGGCGGAAGAGCGCTTGAGCGCGTCCACCATCACCAGCAGCTCCATCAGGTTGTCGTTGGTCGGCGCGCAGGTGGACTGCAGCACGAACACGTCCTTGCCGCGCACGTTCTCCATGATCTCGATCATCACCTCGCCGTCGGAGAACTTG
>DASWBP010000242.1:0-2295 GCA_036390555.1 Burkholderiales bacterium
GTCACCGCGTCGCCGACCGCGGGCAGGCTGTAGAGGGTGCTCATCGGCACGTCGAGCTCGTAGGCGACGCCGTTGCAGTCCACCAGCACCTGCGGGGGATGCTTGGCGGCGAGCGTGCCCTTGAGCCGGCCGATCACGCGAGCCTCCCGCGCCGCAGCCGCAGGCCTCGCGTCGAGTAGGCGCCGAGGCGAGCGCCGTGCGCGTGGCAGATGGCGCAGGCGAGCGCATCGGCCGCATCCGGGGCCGGCGTCCCGGGGAGCGCGAGCAAGCGCTTCACCATGTGCTGCACCTGTTCCTTCTTCGCGTGGCCCGTGCCGACCACCGATTGCTTGACCTGCAGCGCAGTGTACTCGGCGACCGGCAGGCCCGCGAGCACGGCGGCGCAGATCGCGGTGCCGCGCGCCTGTCCCAGCGCGAGCGTGGACTGCGGATTGACGTTGACGAAGACTTTCTCGATCGCGGCTTCCGCCGGCCGGTGCTCCGCGATCACTTCGTTCAGGCCCTCGAGCAGCACGCGCAGCCGCTCGGCGAGCTCGCCGCGGCCCGAGCGCACGCAGCCGCTCGTCACGTAGCGCAGCCGCTGGCCTTCCTTGTCGATGACGCCGAACCCGGTGACCTGCAACCCGGGATCGATGCCCAGGATCCTCACGCGTCTCCCAGGTAAGCGGTCGTGTAGACCTCCTGCGCGTCGTCGAGGCCCTCGAGCGCATCGAGCATGCTCCTCATGCGCTGCGCGTCGCCGCCCGCGAGCTCGGTCTCGTTGACCGGCTTCATGGTGACTTCCGCCACCTCGGGCTTCAAGCCCGCCTTCTCCAGCGCCGCCTTCACCGCGTGGAAGTCATTGGGCGCCGAGAGCACCTCGATCGAGCCGTCGTCGTTGGTCAGCACGTCCTCGGCCCCGGCGTCGAGCGCCGCCTCCATCAACTTTTCCTCGTCGGTGCCGGGCGCGAACACGAACTGGCCGCAGTGCTTGAAGAGGAACGCCACCGAGCCGTCGGAGCCCAGGTTGCCGCCGTTCTTGGTGAAGGCGTGGCGCACTTCGGCCACCGTGCGCGTGCGGTTGTCGGTGAGGCAATCCACGATCACCGCCGCGCCGCCGGGGCCGTAGCCCTCGTAGCGCACCTCCTCGTAGGTCACGCCCTCGAGCTGGCCGGTGCCGCGCTTGATGGCGTTCTGCACGCTGTCCTTGGCCATGTTGGCCTCGCGCGCCTTGTCCATCGCCAGGCGCAGGCGCGGATTGGAGTCCGGGTCGCCGCCGCCCAGCTTCGCCGCCACCGTGATCTCCTTGATGAGGCGCGTGAAAACCTTGCCCTTCTTCGCATCCGCCGCGGCTTTGCGGTGCTTGATGTTCGCCCATTTGCTGTGCCCGGCCATGCCATAATTTTACGTCATGGCCTCTCCTCTCCTCGTCGCGAAAGCCGGCAAGACCGACCTCGTCCTGCTGCCCTCGCTCGCCAACCGCCACGGCTTGATCACCGGCGCGACCGGTACCGGCAAGACGGTGACGCTGCAGACGCTCGCCGAGCAGTTCTCGCGCATCGGCGTGCCGGTGTTCATGGCCGACGTGAAGGGCGATCTCTCCGGCATGGCGAAGGCGGGCGGCGGCCACGCCAAGGTCGCCGAGCGCGCCAAGATGCTCGGCGTGCAGCTGCGGCACGAGCCTTGCCCCGTGGTGTTCTGGGATGTGTACGGCGCCGCCGGCCACCCGGTGCGCGCGACCGTCTCCGACATGGGCCCGCTGCTGCTCTCGCGACTGCTCGGCCTGAACGACACGCAGGAGGGCGTGCTCAACCTCGTGTTCAAGATCGCCGACGACGCGGGGCTCCTGCTGCTCGACACCAAGGACCTGCGCGCCATCCTGCAGCACGTGGGCGACAACGCGCAGCAGTTCACCACGGCCTACGGCAACGTCTCGGCCGCCTCGATCGGCGCGATCCAGCGCGGCGTGCTCGCGCTCGAGACGCAGGGCGCCGACAGGTTCTTCGGCGAGCCGATGCTCGACATCGCCGACCTGATGCAGGTCGAGGGGGGCAAGGGCGTGGTGAACATCCTCGCTGCCGACAAGCTGATGAATTCGCCCAAGCTCTACGCGACCTTCCTCCTGTGGATGCTCGCGGAGCTCTTCGAGCAGCTGCCCGAGGTGGGCGACCCGGAGAAGCCCAAGCTCGTGTTCTTCTTCGACGAGGCCCACCTGCTGTTCGACGAGGCGCCCAAGGCGCTGCTGGACAAGATCGAGCAGGTGGTGCGCCTCATCCGCTCCAAGGGCGTGGGCGTGTACTTCGTGACGCAGAACCC
>DASWBP010000243.1:0-3486 GCA_036390555.1 Burkholderiales bacterium
CTCGGTGCGCGAGGCGCCGAAGCCCATGCGGTAGGCCATGCTGTCCAGCCGCGTTTCCAGCAGCTGCAGCAGGCGCTCGCCGGTGACGCCCTTGGAGCGCGCCGCCTGCGCGTAGGTGTTGCGGAACTGGCGCTCGAGCACGCCGTAGATGCGGCGCAGCTTCTGCTTCTCGCGCAGCTGCTTGCCGAAGTCGGACATGCGCGTGCCGCTCTTCTGGCCGTGCTGGCCGGGGGCGTAGCCGCGCCGCTCGACCGCGCAACGGTCGGTGAAGCACTTCTCGCCCTTGAGGAAGAGCTTCTCCCCCTCCCGGCGGCACTGCCGGCACTTGGCGTCGAGGTTTCTGGCCATGCGTTCTCCTTGCTCCTTCTCTAGACGCGCCGGCGCTTGGGCGCGCGGCAGCCGTTGTGCGGGACCGGGGTGACGTCCGCGATGCTGGCGATCTTCAGGCCGATGGCGTTCAGCGCGCGCACCGCCGACTCGCGGCCCGGCCCGGGGCCCTTGATGCGCACCTCGATGTTCTTCACGCCGCACTCCTGCGCCGCGCGGCCGGCGCGCTCCGCGGCGACCTGCGCCGCGAACGGCGTGGACTTGCGCGAGCCCTTGAAGCCCGCGTTGCCCGAGGTCGCCCAGGAGAGCGCGTTGCCCTGCCGGTCGGTGATGGTGACGATGGTGTTGTTGAAAGAGGCGTGGATGTGGGCGATGCCCTCGGCCACGTTCTTCTTCACCTTCTTGCGCGCGCGCGCCGATGCAGTCTGCTGCAGCTGCTGCTGGCTCGGTGTCGTTTTGCTTGCCATGTCTAGGTTCGCTCTTTCTGACAGTTCATGCGGCCTTGCCGGCCGGCACGTTCAGCTTGATCGCGGCCTTGCGCGGGCCCTTGCGCGTGCGCGCGTTGGTGCGCGTGCGCTGGCCGCGCACCGGCAGTCCCTTGCGGTGGCGCACGCCGCGGTAGCAGCCCAGGTCCATCAGGCGCTTGATCGACATCGACACCTCGCGCCGCAGGTCGCCCTCGAGCGTCAGGCGCGTGACCTGCTCGCGCAGGCGCTCCATCTCCGCGTCGGAGAGCTCCTTGATCCTGCGCGTGCGCTCGACGCCGGCGGCGGCGCAAATCGCCTGCGCGCGCGCGCGGCCGATGCCGTAGATCGCGGTGAGCGCGATCTCCGCGTGCTGGTGGTTGGGGATGTTGATGCCTGCGATGCGTGCCATGGGAATCCCGGGGAAACCTGAAATTATACCTGTGTGGTCAAGGTGTTAGCAATACAAAGTGCGCGTTCAGCCCTGACGCTGCTTGTGGCGCGGATCGGAACAGATCACGCGCACCACGCCCTTGCGCCGCACGATCTTGCACTTGCGGCAGATCTTCTTCACTGAGGCCATCACTTTCATCGTCTTCGCTCCCGAATTCTGGTTCAGCGGACCGGCAGGCCGCCCTTGAAGCTCGCCTTCTTCAGCAGGCTCTCGTACTGGTGCGTCATCACGTAGGCCTGCACCTGCGCCATGAAGTCCATCGTCACCACCACGATGATCAGCAGCGACGTGCCGCCGAAATAGAACGGCACGTTCCAGCGCAGGATCAGGAATTCCGGCAGCAGGCAGACCGCCGTCACGTAGATTGCGCCGGCGAGCGTCAGGCGCGTCAGGATCGTCTCCAGGTAGCGCGCGGTCTGCTCGCCCGGCCGGATGCCCGGCACGAAGGCGCCGGACTTCTTCAGGTTGTCCGCCGTCTCCTTCGGGTTGTACTGCAGCGCCGTGTAGAAGAAGCAGAAGAACACGATCAGGCCGGCGTACAGCAGCACGTAGATCGGCTGGCCGGGGGTGAGCGTGGCGGCGATGTCGCGCAGCCAGATCATGCCCTCGGCCGAGCCGAACCAGCCGAGCAGCGTCGCCGGGAAGAGGATCAGCGACGAGGCAAAGATCGGCGGGATCACGCCCGACATGTTGAGCTTGAAGGGCAGGTGCGAGCTCTGCCCGCCGTAGACGCGGTTGCCGACCTGGCGCTTGGCGTAGTTCACCAGGATCTTGCGCTGGCCGCGCTCGACGAAGCACACCACCGCGGTGACCACCAGCACGCCCGCCGCGATGAGCAGCGCCGTGAGCGGGTGCATCGCGCCGGTGCGCACGAGTTCCAGCGTGCCCGCGATCGCCTGCGGCAGGCCCGCGGCGATGCCGGCAAAGATGATGATCGAGATGCCGTTGCCGAGTCCCCGCTCGGTGATCTGCTCGCCGAGCCACATCAGGAACATGGTGCCGGTGACGAGCGTGGTCACCGCCGTGACGCGGAACATGAGCCCCGGGTCGAGCACCAGGCCCGGCTGCGACTCGAGGGCGATCGAGATGCCGGTCGCCTGGAACAGCGCCAGCACCAGCGTGCCGTAGCGGGTGTACTGGGTGATCTTGCGCCGGCCCGCCTCGCCTTCCTTGCGCAGCGCTTCGAGCTGCGGGCTCACCGCCGTCATCAACTGCATGATGATCGAGGCGGAGATGTACGGCATGATGCCCAGCGCGAAGATCGTGAAGCGCGACAGGGCGCCGCCTGAAAACATGTTGAACATGCCCAGGATGCCGCCCTGCTGGCTCTTGAACAGGTCCGCGAGCACGTTCGGGTCGATGCCCGGCACCGGAATGTGCGCGCCGATGCGGAACACCACCAGGGCGCCGAGCAGGAACAGCAGCCGGCGCTTCAGGTCGCCGTAGCGCCCGGTCTTGCCCGCGGTGGGAAGCGTGGTGGCCAAGTGCCCGGTCCCTTACTCCGCCTTCTTCGTTTCCGCCGGCTCGGCCGGCGCTTCCACTTTGCCGCCCGCGGCTTCGATCGCCGCGCGCGCGCCCTTGGTCGCCTTGACGCCCTTCAGCGTCACGCTGCGCGTGAGCTTGCCCGAGAGGATCACCTTCGCCGCGGTCACGTCGCGCGGCACGATGCCCCCGGCCTTGAGCGCCGCGAGGTCGATCTCCGCGGCCTTGAGTCCCTGCAGCTCCGAAAGGCGCACCTCGGCATACAGCGCGCGCGTCGGCGAGGCGAAGCCGCGCTTGGGCAGGCGCCGGTGCAGCGGCATCTGGCCGCCCTCGAAGCCCACCTTGTGGTAGCCGCCGGAGCGCGCGCGCTGGCCCTTGTGGCCGCGGCCCGCCGTCTTGCCCCAGCCTGAGCCGACGCCGCGGCCCACGCGATGGCGCGAGCGCTTCTCGCCCGCCGCCGGTTTCAGTGTGTTGAGGCGCATGTCCTATCCTTCGATCCGCACGAGGTAGTTGACCCGCTCGATCATGCCGCGCACCGCCGGCGTGTCGATCAGCTCCACCGTCTGGTTGAGCTTGCGCAGGCCCAGGCCGCGCACCGTCGCGCGGTGCCCGGTCTTGCAGCCGTTGGTGCTCTTCACCAGCGTCACCTTGATTTTCTTGTCCGCCATGGCTCTAGCCCTGCGCCAGGATGTCTTCGACCTTCTTGCCGCGCTTGGCGGCGATCTCCGCGGGCGTGTTCATCGCCTGCAGGCCCTGCAG
>DASWBP010000244.1:0-4139 GCA_036390555.1 Burkholderiales bacterium
AGCCTGTACGCCGACAAGTACGGCATGCAGGTGTACTGCATGCGCATCGGCAACGTGAACCCGAAGCCCATCGACAAGCGGCGCCTGTCGATCTGGTTCAGCCCGCGCGACCTCGCGCAGCTGGTCGCCATCGGCATCGACCATCCCGACATCCGCTTCGAGATCGTCTACGGCATTTCGGGCAACAAGCGCGCGTGGTACGACAACGGCAACGCGTATCGCCTGGGCTACCGGCCGCAGGACGATTCGGAGGTTTACGCCGCGGAGATCCTCGCGAAGGAGAAGCCTGGCGACCCCGTGGCCGAGCAGTTCCAGGGCGGCGTGTTCTGCGTCGCCGAGGAAGTGCCGAATCCCGCGCCGCTGCCGAGAGTCAGTAGTCCGGCTTCGCGCGGGAAGGCTTCGCCGCGGAAAGCGGTGCGGCGGAAGGCTTCGCGGCGGCGGTAAGCCAGATGCCGAGCACGATGCACGCCACGCCCGCGGCGTGGTGCCAGCCGACGCGCTCGCCCAGGAAGGCGACCCCGAGGACGGCTGCGAACGCGGGCAACAAGTGGTGGAAGGGACCCGCCACGGTCGGTGCCGTGCGCTGCAGCGCCGCGTTGTAGAACACGAACGCGAGGAACGAGGCGAACACCGAGGTGTAGGCGATTGCCGCGAGCGAGGCGGGGGTCACGACGATGTGCCTGCCACCTGCCCACTCCCAGGCGTAAAGCGGAAGCTGCAGGGCGACACCGACGAGCGCCGTGGCGGCGAGGAAGCTCATGCGCTCCAGGCCCGCGGGCCAGCGCTTGATCCATACCGTGTAAAGGGCCCAGATCGGCACCGCGGCGAGGATCCACAGGTCGCCGGGGTTGAATGCCAGCGTGCGCAGCACGGCGGGATCGCCGCGCACGATGACGATGATCGCCCCCGCGAGCGACACGGCGACGCCGAGGGCCTGCCGCACGCTGATGCGGTCGCCGAGCACCACCGCCGCGATCACCGCGACGGCGACCGGCACCAGCGCGATGAGCAACGCGCCATTGAGCGCGGTTGTGTGCTGCAGCCCGAGATAAACCATGCTCTGGAAGATCGCCGAGGCGATGGCGGCCATCGGCAGCACCCAGGTCCAATGGCGCAGGAGCAGCCGCCATTGCGTGCGCAACGAAGTCCAGGCGAAGGGCAGGATGAGGACGAGCGAACCCGCCCAGCGCCAGAAATTGAGTGTGAGCGGCGGCACCTGCTCGTGGATCGCGCGCCCGACGACCCAGTTTCCCGCCCAGCAGAGCATGGCGAGCGGGAGCAGCAGGTAGGGAGACCTGAGCAGGCGCGGCCTAGCGCGACGCCGCGGCGGCGCCGCGGTGGCGGTCGATCCACCAGGCCCAGGCGGTAAACAGCACGAAGCCCGCGAGGCCGGCCACGGCGATCGCCGCCACGCTGGGCGGCGGCGGTCCGAAGACGTTGCCCAGGTAGATGAGCGCCAGCAACGCGATCAGGCCGCGAAAAGCCCAGGTGCCGATGCGGTCGCGCGCGGGCGCGCTGCGCGCGTAGATCCAGGCGCCCGCCGCGAACATCGCGCCCTCGACGATCATCGTCCAAGGCACCGAGTTCCACAGGCCCAGCCCGATCATCGTTTGGCTACCCGGCCAAAGCGGCAGGTCGGGCCGGTGCGAGAGCGCATCGAGCACCCAGTGGCTGAAGACGATCAGCCCGAGGACGAGCGCCTCGCGCCTGCCGCACTTCAGGCAGGCGAGGCCGAACAGGACGCTCCAGCCGATCGCCGCCGCGAGGCTGTGCGTCCAGGGGTAGTGCACGAAATCGAGCGGCGTGAATGCGGTGTTGCCGGGATCGATGCGCACCTGCTCGATGCCAAGCAGCAGGAAGAGCGGCCACACCATGTCCACCCAGAACGCCGCCGCGAGCGGCAGCGCGAGGTTGACGCGCGGCAGCAGCGGCTTGGCGGCGAGGGCGACGGCGGCGTGGCCTATGAACATCGATTGGATCGGCGTCGTCAAGAACGGGGTCAGACCCCAATTCCGCTTGCGAGACGGAATTGGGGTCTGACCCCTCAATCGTCGGCGTGGGCGGCGGGCCGGTGTGCGGAGACGAGCTTTTGCTGCAGCTGCGGCGGTGCGGGCTCGTAGTGGCTGAACTCCAGCGTATAGGAGCCGTGGCCCGCGGTGATGGACTTCAGGCGCGCCGGGAAGTGCTCGAGCTCCGAGAGCGGCGCCTGCGCGGTGATCTGCACGGTGCCCGGGCGCGGCGCGTCCGAGCCCTTGATCTGCCCGCGGTGGCCGGAGAGCTCGCCGGCGATGTCGCCCATCTTCTGCTCCGGCGCCGTGATCTCCACGTTGACGATCGGCTCGAGCACGATCGGCCGCGCCTTGGCGAGCGCATCGAGGAACGCCTTGCGGCCCGCCGACATGAAGGCGACGTCCTTGGAATCCACCGGGTGGCTCTTGCCGTCGTAGACGATGACGCGCAGGTCCTGCAGCGGGTAGCCCGCGACGTAGCCCGAATCGAGCACCGCGCGCACGCCTTTCTCCACCGAGGGGATGAACTGGTTGGGGATCGCGCCGCCCTTCACCTGGTCGACGAACTCGAAACCCTTGCCGCGGGCGAGCGGCTCGACCTTGAGGAACACCTCGCCGAACTGGCCCGCGCCGCCGGTCTGCTTCTTGTGGCGGCTGTGCCCTTCCGCGCGCGAGGCGATCGTCTCGCGGTAGGGGATCGACGGCAGCCGCGTGTCGAGCTCGAGCTTGTATTGCGACGACATCTTCTCCAGCGTCGTCCTCAGGTGCATCTCGCCCAGGCCGCGCATCACGGTCTCGTTCGCCTGCGCGTTGTGCTCGACGCGGAAGCACGGGTCCTCGGCGAGGAGCTTGTGCAGCACGTCGGACACCTTCTGCTCGTCGCCGCGCTTCTTCGACTGCACGGCGAGGCCGAACACCGGCACTGGCAGATCGAGCGGCTTGGCGTGGATGTGCGCGTCCTCGGCCGAGTCGTGCAGGATGTGGTCGAACTGGATCTCGTCCACCTTGGCGATGGCGCAGATGTCGCCGGGCACCGCCTCGGCGACCTCGACCTGCGTCTTGCCGCGCAGCAGGTACAGGTGCCCCGCCTTGATGGGCTTCCTGCCCTCGCCGATGTAGAGCTGCGTGCCCGGGGTGATGCGCCCCTGGTGCACGCGGAACACGGCGAGCCGGCCGATGTACGGATCGATCTCGATCTTGAAGACGTGCGCGAGCGCGTGCCTGCCGGGATCGGGCAGCGCCTGGACCTCGCTCGGCGCGCCGCCGTCCACCGGCACGTTGAGGTAGACGGGCGGATTGCCTTCCGAGGGATTGGGCAGCAGCTTGACGATGACCTCGAGCAGCTCGCCGATGCCGGCGCCGGTCCTCGCCGAGCAGAACACCACCGGCACCAGGTGACCCTCGCGCATCGCGCGCTCCAGCGGCTCGTGCAACTCTTCCGGCGACACCTCGCCCTTCTCGAGGTAGGTCGCCATCAGGTTTTCGTCCACCTCCACCACCTGGTCCACCAGGCGCCGGTGCGCCTCCTCGACCGAGGAGAAGTCCGACTCCCCCGCCGGCGCGAAGAAGCAGTCGGAGACCTTCGTCGCCTTCGCCGCGGGCAGGTTGAGCGGCAGGCATTCCTTGCCGAAGGCCTGCTGGATGCGCTCCAGCAGTGCCTCGAGATTCACGTTCTCGGCGTCGATCTTGTTGACGATCACGAGGCGATCGAGCCCGCGTTTCGCCGCCCACTGCATGAAGCGCGGCGTCATCATCTCGATGCCGTTCTGCGCGTTGATCACGATGGCGGCCGTCTCCACCGCGGCGAGCGCCGGGAGCGAATGGCCGAGGAAGTCGGGGTAGCCGGGGGTGTCCAGCAGGTGAATGCAGGTGGGGTGCTCGCCGCCATTCACCTCAAAGCTCGCGACGCCGAGCTTGAGCGAATGCTGCAGCTGCTTCTCCAGCGGGGTGTAGTCGCAGACCGTGGTGCCGCGCTCGACGCTGCCCGCCGCGGGGATCGTCCCCGCGCGCGCGAGCAGCGCCTCGGCCAGGCTGGTCTTGCCGCTGCCCGCCTGGCCGACGAGCGCCAGCGTCCTCAGGTGCTTGATGAGATGCTTTGCCACGCGCTCCTCCTCGTCCGGATAATCCTAC
>DASWBP010000245.1:0-2490 GCA_036390555.1 Burkholderiales bacterium
TCCAGCGCCAGTACACCACGCTCGCCAGGCCGAGCAGCACCAGCGGCCAGAGCAGCGCGGCGCCCGCGCGCACGCTGATGCGCTCCTGCACAACCGCGGCGATGAGCGACATGAAGGCGATGGTCATCGGCAGCCGGTCCCAGACCAGGCGCGCATCGTCCGGCGCGAGGTGGTACCAGGCGGAGCCCGCGCTCGTCAGCGCAACGCCGGCGAAGAATACCCAGTAGGGCAGAATCTCGCGCGGCGAGGCGAAGCGCTCGCTCGAGGTAGCCGCGCGCTCGCAATGCAGGAACGCCAGCCCGAGAGCGCCAACGACGAGGAACGCGAGGTTGGAAAGCGTATCGGCGGCGTTGACCACGCCGGCAAGTGCGCGCGTGTCGGCGAAGCGGTGGTACTCCTGGTTCTGCAGAACGGGCGGCGCGAAGACGCCCCACGCCACCGCGGCGAGCGCGAGCCCGATCGGCACGGCGGCCCTGAGGGTCGCCTTCCATCCTCCGCCCGCCGAGACGCCGAGAACACTGCTCATGGGCCGCCTTTCGCCGTGACGCAGAGTGCACGGCACGTCGCGGCGATCCTACGCCTGCGGCGAGCCTGCGGCCATCCCCCGAGCGGGGCAGCGCCACCGGCAGCTCCGCCAAGCGCGCAACTTCCGGATAGATGTGGCAGGCGGGCACAGGTACAGTGGCGGCCATGAACGGCGTTACCCAGAAGGCTCGGGCCTATCTCGACTCCCGCCGCGGCGAGCGGGTCACCCTGCCGGAACTCGCCCGGGCGGTCGGCGCCAGCCCCTTTCACCTGCAGCGCCGCTTCAAGGAGGCCTTCGGCCTCTCGCCGCTCGATTACCAGCGCGAGGCGCGCCTGGAGGAAGCCAAGCGCCACCTCAAGAACGGCAGCCGCGTGACCGACGCCGTGTACCAGGCCGGCTACGGCTCGGTGTCGCGCTTTTACGAGAAGGCGGCGGCGCGTCTTGGCATGCCGGCGCGCGAGTACCGCAACCGCGGCAAGGGCATGCGCATTGCCTACACGACCTTCGTTTCGCCCTTGGGCAAAGTGCTGATAGCCGGCACGGACCGCGGCCTGTGCTCGGTGAAGCTCGGCGAAGGCGCCGAGCGCCTGCTTGCGGAGGAGTTCAGCGAAGCCGAGCTGGTGCACGACGCCGGGGCGCTGCCGGAAGTGAAAAGGCTTGTGATCGAGTACCTGGCCGGCGATGCCTCGCTGGCGAAGATCCCGCTCGACGTGCGCGGCACCGTTTTCCAGCGCAAGGTCTGGGAGCAGCTGCGCCGCATTCCGGCGGGCGAAACGCGCAGCTATGGCCAGATCGCGCGCGCCATCGGCGCGCCGCGCGCCGTGCGGGCGGTGGGCAGCGCCTGCGGCGCGAACCCTGTGGCGCTGGTCATTCCATGCCACCGCGCGCTGCGCGCGGACGGGTCGCTGGGCGGCTACGCCTGGGGCCTCGCGCGCAAGCGCAAACTCCTGCGGCTCGAGCAGCGTACGCGGCGTAAGTGAGGCCGGCCGACTACGGCCGGCTGGTCGCGCTCGCCGCGATCTGGGGCGCGGCGTTCATCTTCATGCGCGTGGCGGCGCCTGTGCTCGGCCCGGTGTGGACGGCCGAGCTGCGCGTGCTGCTCGGCGGACTCGCGCTGCTTGCTTGGCTGCGCGCGATCGGCTTCGACGCGGGGCTGAGGACGCACTGGCGCTTCTATCTGCTGATGGGCGCGGTCGGCATCGCCGCGCCGTTCGTGCTGTATTCGTTCGCCGCGATGCACGCGCCGGCGGGGCTGCTGTCGATCACCAACGCCACCTCGCCCATCTTCGGACTTGCCTGGGCGGCGCTGTTCGGCGACGAGCGCGTCACCGCGCGCAAGGCGACGGGCCTGGCGCTTGGCGTGGCGGGCGTCGCGTTGATCGGCCAGCCCTCCGGGCAGATGGGCGATCCGCTCTTTGGCTGGGCGCTCGCGGCAGCGCTTGGCGCGTGCTGCTTCTATGGCGTGGTCGGCGTGCTCATCAAGCGCTTCGCGAAGGGCGCGACCCCGCGCGGCATGGCGGCGGGCAACCAGCTCGCCGCGGCAGTGGTGCTGCTGCCGCTCCTGCCGTTCCTGCCGCCGCTCGCCGCGCCCACGCCGCTCGTCATCGCGAACCTCCTCGGTCTCGCGCTGCTGGCAAGCGGCGTGGCCTTCGTCCTCTACTTCCGCCTGATTGCCGACGTCGGCGCGACGCGCGCACTCACCGTCACCTACCTGATCCCGCTCTTCGGCATCCTGTGGGGCTGGCTCTTCCTCGGCGAGGCGCTCCCCGCCGCCGCGCTCGCCGGCGGCGTCCTGATCCTCGCCGGCACGGTACTCGTCACCCGCAGCTAGAATTGGGGTCAGACCCCAATTTCCCGGAAATTGGGGTCTGACCCCAATTTTCGGACTCCCATGGCCGCCTATCCGCACCTGTTCCGTCCACTTGACCTCGGCTTTGTCACGCTGCCGAACCGCATTCTCATGG
>DASWBP010000246.1:0-1587 GCA_036390555.1 Burkholderiales bacterium
TTCTTCTGCAGCGACTCGATGCCGGCGAGGATCGGCCGGACGCGCTGGTACTGCTCGTGCTCGCCCAGGAACACGAGCACCGGCACCTGCAGCGAATCCACCTCGGGCGCGTACTGGTAGACCTGCATCGCCTCGGGCGCCTCGGGATGCTGCCAGTGCGGGTAGTAGGAGACGTAGCAGGCGGTCTTCGCCTGGCGCTGCTTCGTCACCATCGCCTTGAGCGAGTAGTAGCCGCCGCGGGTGTGCGAGACCAGGCAGGTCTTCGCCTGGCCGCGGGCTTCCGGAAGCGCGAGCGCGAAGTCGATCGCGAGCGCCGCGTCCTCTTCCAGCGCGGCGTCGTGGCGGACGGGGAAGGGCTCGATGAAGCGGCCGCTGTACAGGTCGGGCGCGACCACCGTGAAGCCGCGCGCCGCGAGGCGCAACGGCACGAGGCCCGTGAGCGGATCGATGCCGCGCCGGCCGTGCAGGAACACGACCACGGGAAACCGCCCGGTGCCCTTCGGCGCGTGGATCTCGACCGGCACCTCGATCTCGCCGTTGCGGTAGGCCGCTTTTCGCGTGGCGACCTCATGGTTGGCCGGCACGGGCAGCGTGCCGCGCCGCCACCACTCGGCGTCCCACCACCACTTGACCACGTCCTGCGGGTAGCGTGTGGTGGTCCAGGGCTCGTGCTCGGCGCTTGCCGGCGCGGCGGCGAGCGCGAGGCTCAGGGCGGCCGCGCAGGCCGCGGCGGAGGATTTGATCTCGATCATGACGTTTCCCTGCCGGGGGCTTAGCCTGCGCGAGGCGTCAGGCCGGATTCATACCAGGAGGATTCCATGGCGGACCCGCATCCCATCGTAGCGTATTCGCGCAAGGCGAAGTTCGAGGACGTGCGCGACGACCTGAAATCGGCGATCGAGGCCAAGGGCCTCGTCATCGATTACCAGTCGTTCGTCAACCGCATGCTCGAGCGCACCGGCAAGGACGTCGGCTCCGGGCGCAAGCTCTACGCAGACGCGCAGGCGTTCGTCTTCTGCAGCGCGGCGCTCTCGAGGAAGACGATGGAGGCGGACGCGGCGAATGCCGCGCTCTGCCCCTACAGCATCATGGTGTACGCGACCGTGCAGGATCCCGCGACGGTGCACGTCGCCTATCGCCGCCCATGGCGGCCCGACGGCTCGGCGGCCTCCAAGGCGGCGCTGAAGGAGGTCGAGGCGCTGCTCGACGGCATCGCGCACGAGGCGCTCGGCCTCAAGTAGCGCTCGCCGCTTCGGCGCCGAGCAGCCGGTCCACTGCCTCGCCGAGCGTCGCCACGACGCCGTCGGCGCCCAGGCTCGCCACGTCGCGACCTTCGCTGTAGCCGTAGGAAACGAGCAGCACCTGGCAGCCCGCGGCGCGCGCGCCCTCGGCGTCGTTCGCTGAATCGCCGATGACCGCCGCCTCGGCCGGCGCCACCGCGAGCGCCTTGCACGCGTGCAGGAAGGGGCCCGGGTGCGGCTTGCGCGCCCCGGCCTGGTCAGATGTGACGACGACGTCGAAGTACGGTGCGAGCCCGGTCTTATCGAGGAGCGGCGCGGTGAACGCGTGCGCCTTGTTGGTCACGCA
>DASWBP010000247.1:0-2798 GCA_036390555.1 Burkholderiales bacterium
CTCGCCGGCGCGCACGAACCCCTCGGCGCCGTCCCACGCCAGGCTCCACTCGCCGCCCGCAAGCGGCAGCAGCAGGATCTCCGAGTGCACCTCGTAGGCACGCAGGCCCGCGGCTTCGAGCGCATCGCGCCAGCGCTCGAGGCCCCGCTTGTCGATCACCGCCAGCGCGTCGGCCTCGCCAGCGGCGCCGAGCCAGCTCACCTGGTTGGCCTCGGGTTCGGCCGCGCTCGCCTCCTCGACCGCAAACGCCAGCACCGATCCGGCGCGCCGTCGTGCGCCCTGCGGCAGTCGCGCGCGCGTAATCAGCGCCTGCGCTGCGGGAACGACGAGCTGCACGCGGTCCGCGGCGCGCGGCAGATCCGCGAGCGCGCCCTCGCCCCGCGCCGATTGCGGCCCGTCGAGGAGCGCCCACTCGCAGCGCAGCGGCGTCTCGCCAAGCGGCGCGTAGATGCGCAGCAGGCTCATGGGTACTTTCTCCACACCACGGCGGGCCAGCCCGCCGCCGCGCGCAACAGCAGCGCGCTGCCTTGCGCTTCGGCGCTGCCGATCGTCACGCGCACGCTCGCCAGAAAGTACTGGCTGGCAGTGGCGATGTCGCTCGCC
This sequence comes from Burkholderiales bacterium, assembly GCA_036390555.1. GTDB lineage: Bacteria > Pseudomonadota > Gammaproteobacteria > Burkholderiales > SG8-39 > JAABQT01. The sequence goes on from DASWBP010000247.1 coordinate 604, forward strand.
CGCACCGAGGCGCCCGGGGGCAACTGCGCGCTGAACTCGGCCACGGTGCGGAAATAGGTGCGCTCGCGCTGCGCGACGAGCGAGCGCGCCGCGTCGAGGCCCAGCCCCTCGACCAGGGCAACCAGAACCTCGGGCGCGGCGGTATTGACGTTGAGCGGGGTGAAGCCGGGGAGCGCGGTGACGAACGGCCGCAGGCGCGCGCGCACGGCATCGTCGTAACCGCGCACCAGGGCGAGCTCGGCGGCATCGATGAGCGGGCGGTTGGCGGCGAGGATCGGCGGCTGCCGCGACTGGTAGTCGTCGTCCTCGGCGCCGCCCTGCGGCAGCGGCGCGCCGTCGGCGTCGATCCAGTCGGCAAGGCTGTTGGCGAGGGCTTCGGGCAACTCCAGGACCTGCAGCAGGCGCTGGAACTGCGCGATATGCGCGGGACTCGCCACGCCGTTCGCGACCAGGTTGTTGAGGTTGAACCGCCCCTGCTGGTCGTCGATGTGGCCGGCGAGCTCGCCGTTGTCCACCGGCACCGGCGGCAGCCGCAGCGCCCAGGGCTCGCCCAGGTGATCGACGTTGCCCAGGCGCCGATCGTCGCTCAGCACGGCGCGCCCCCAATCCACGCCGGCCTGCACCAGCGCCTTCGCCTGGTCGTGCTCGGCGCCGAGCTCCGCATACCGCGACCAGGTGCTCTGCGAGGCGAGCATCGCCGCCGCCGCCATCGCGGCGAGCGCCACCACGCCCATCGCCATCACCACCGCCACGCCGCGTTGCCGCGCTCTCATGATTGCAGCGCGAACACGCGCATCAGTTCCTCGCCCGTGGACAGCCGCAGGCGCAGCCGCACCGAGCGGGGCAGCGGCGGATCGGCGGCGGCGGGCCAGGCGGGCACCCACGCGAGCGCTCGATTCAGGTACTGCACTTCGAACTCGGCGACCCCCGCGAGCACGACGTAGCGCGCCGGCTGCGCGTTGGAGGCGAGGTCCAGGCCCGGCCAGAGGGCGATCTCGATCTCGCGGTTCTGGTTCAGCCGATAGGCCACGCGCTGCGCAACGTCCAGGCCCTCGGCCGACGCGAATCGGCTGAACTCCAGGCCGCTGCCGGCCGCGCCGCGCCAGGCCGGCGCCACGCCGCCTGCGGCGCGCACCGGCCGGGGCGCCGAGAGCCCGATGTCGCGTTCGAAGCGCGTCATGAACGCGGCCACCCGCTGCCACTTGGCGGTCTCCTGCTGGACCTTGTCGCGCGCATCGAGCACCGCGCCCAGCCCGCGGAACGACATCACCGCGAGCAGCGACAGGATCAGCAGCGCGCTGAGCAGCTCGATCAGCGTAAAGCCGCGCGCAGGCATCGCGGCGCGCCTCACTGGCTTCCCGGCGGCGGCCGCACGACGAACCCGGTGAGGCGCGCGAGCGAACGCGCTTCGCCCGAGAGCGCCGCCGGCGCGGACACGAACACGTCCACGCGGCGAAACGCCGGATTGGGCGTGCCGATCACTTCCTCGCGCCAGACGAAGTCGACGCCGCCCTGGCTCTGCTCCCCGCGGCTGATGCCGGGCGCCAGCCAGTCGCCGCGGGCACGATGCTCGGCGAGCCGGTTCTCCGCCACCCAGCGCGCGAACAGCCGCAGGCGCAGCTCCTCGACCGCGCTGGTCGCCTGGCTGGCGGCACGCAGCGCCGCCAGCAGCGCGACCGACACGATGGCGAGCGCGACCAGCACCTCGATCAGGGTAAAGCCGGGGGCTTGCCTAGTGCGAGGCATCGATCCGCACCTCGCCGAGCGGGGACGCGGCAACGGCATAGCGCGCCGCGCCGAACGTCATGGTGAAGTCGTAAGCGAGCGCGCCGTGCGGGCCGAACTCGAGGCGCATGCCCTCCGGCACCGGCGCGCCCTCGATGCGCAGATCCGACATCGCCATGCCCGGCGGCAGGCTGCGCGCGCGCAGGGCGTCGCTGCCCGCTTCGGACCAGCCCGCATCCTCGCGCCAGAGCCAGAACCGGTACTGCGCCCCGTCGGAGGTCCAGGCGATGCGCTTGCCCGTGAGGCGCGACTGCGTGGCGGCGAGCTCGAGCAGCTGCGCCAGCCGCTCGGCCTCGACACGCAGCCGCGTGCGATCGTCGGGACGGACGATGGCGCCGATCATGCCGGCCATGATTCCCATGATCAGCAGCACCACCAGCAGCTCGAGCAGCGTGAAGCCGCGGCCGCTA
>DASWBP010000248.1:0-8738 GCA_036390555.1 Burkholderiales bacterium
CCCCGCGCCGGCGAGCACGATGACGTGCACCTTTTCGTCCGCATTCGCCGCCTCGACGGCGCGGCGGATCTCCTTGGGCATCCGGTCGTCGATGGCGTTGAGGCGCGCGGGACGGTCGAGCGTGATGCGCGCGATGCGGCCGGAGACCGCGTACTTGAGCGTCGAGAATCGCATGGCCCCTCCCAGGGAAAGCTCGCGCTAGGATAGCAACCGATGCGCCCGATCGGCTGGTACTTCGACTTCGTCTCGCCCTACTCGTACATCGCCTTCAAGCGGCTGCACGAGCTGCCGAGCGATGTCCAGGTGGAGCTGAAGCCCGTGCTCTTCGCCGGCCTGCTCAGCCATTTCGGCCAGAAGGGCCCTGCCGAGATCGCGGCCAAGCGCCGCTGGACGTACCGCTGGTGCACCTGGTGGGCAAAGGAGCTCGGCATCCCGTTCCGGTTTCCCGCCTCGCATCCATTCAATCCGCTGCATCACCTGCGCCTGGCGATCGCGGCAGGGGTGACGCCGCAGAACGTAGGACGGATCTTCGATGCGATCTGGACCACCGGCGCAGAGGCCGCCGACCCGGCGGCGTTCAAGGCGCTTGCGCAGGCGCTCGGCGTCGACGAGGCGCGCCTCGCTGCGCAGGAAGTGAAGGATGCGCTCAAGCGAAACACCGAGGAGGCCGCTGCGCGCGGCGTCTTCGGCGTGCCGAGCTACGAGGTGGACGGCGAGATCTTCTGGGGCGCCGATGCGATCGGCTTTGTCAGCGCGTTCCTCGCCGACCCGTCGGCGCTGAGGAACGAGGAGATTCGCCGCGCCGATGCACTGCCCATTGGCGCGGCGCGAAAAACATGAGGACCGGCGGATTTATTCCGCTGCGCAGTGCAGCATCGAAATATTCCGGGTGACGCGCGACCGCTGGGCGCATTCCCGATAAGCTCCGGGCCGGACGTTTCTTCGCCAATACCAATAGGAGAAATCATGCACAGGATGAAGCCGTGGACGTTGCTGGGCGCGGCCGGAATGCTGGCGCTCGCGGGCTGCGCGGACATGCCGATGATGGGCGGCAGCGGCGGCGAGATGTCGTTCTTTATCACCAGCGTGGGGTCCGGCAAGGGCGGCGACCTCGGCGGCCTCGAAGGCGCGGACGCGCATTGCCAGAAGCTCGCGACGGCGGCGGGGGCAGGGAGCCGCACCTGGCGCGCCTACCTGAGCACGCAGGCCACGGCGCTAGCCGATCCCAAGGCCGTGCACGCGCGCGACCGCATCGGCAGCGGCCCCTGGTACAACGCCAAGGGCGTGCGCATCGCCAAGGACGTCGCAGACCTGCACTCGGCCAACAACAACGTGAACAAGCAGACGGCGCTGGACGAGAAGGGCCAGATGGTCAACGGCCGCACCGAAAAGCCCAACAAGCACGACATCCTGACGGGCTCGCGCCCCGATGGCACGGCTTTTCCGCCCTCGCCGCCGTTCGGCGACATGACCTGCGGCAACTGGACCAAGGGGGGCGCCGAGGGCGCGGCGATGATCGGTCACCATGACCGCGCGGGCCCCGTCGATCACGCTTGGGGCGTGTCTTGGAACTCCTCGCACCCGACGCGAGGGGGCTGCAGCCCGCAGGCGCTGCAAGGCACCGGCGGCGACGGCCTGATTTACTGCTTCGCGGCCAAGTAGCCGCGCGGGACCAAAGAAAGGGGCGCCCAGGCGCCCCTTTTTCGTTTCAGCCGTACTTGCGCGTGTCGTCGATCACCTTGCCGTCGTTCGGCAAGCTGCCCGGCGATACCAGCTCGACTTCGCCTCTGAGCTTGGTGACATCGCGGATCGAGGCGACGATCGCCTCGGCAAGCCCGGCGGGCCGCTCCCCGACCTCGCACTTCAGCGTCATCTGGTCGTTACCCGTCTCGCCCGCGACCACGAGGCGGGCCTTCACCACCTCCTTGTGGCGGCGCATTACCTCGTTCACCTGCTTGGGCGTGACGAACATTGCGCGCACCTTGGTGGTCTGGTCGGCGCGCCCCATCCAGCCCTTGATGCGCGTATTGGTGCGGCCGCAAGGGCTCGTGCCCGGCAGCACTGCCGAGAGGTCGCCGGTCGCGAAGCGCACGAGCGGGTAATCCGCGTTGAACGAGGTCACCACCACCTCGCCCACCTCTCCGGCGGGCACCGGGTCGCCGGTGCCAGGGCGCACGATCTCAAGGACCAGCGCCTCATCGAGGATCATGCCTTCGTTCACCTTGCCGTCGGGCATCGCGCTCTCGTAGGCGAGCAAGCCGATGTCCGCCGTGGCATAGAGCTGCAGCACGCGGATGCCTCGTGCGCCAAGCGCCTGGCGCAGCGCAGGCGGGAGGTATTCCGCGCCCACGATCGCCTTTCGCAGGCTGGAGATGTCGGCCTTCAGCTCGTCGGCCTTCTCCACGATCAGCTTGAGGAAGGACGGCGTGCCGCCGAAGCCGGTGATGCGCAAGGCCTGGATCGTCGCCGCCTGCATCTCGGTTTGCCCCGTGCCGCCTGGCACCACGGTGCAGCCGATGGCGCGCGCGCCCGACTCCACCATCGAGGCCGCCGGCGTGAAGTGGTAGGAAAAGCCGTTCAGCACCAGGTCGCCGGGGCGAAAGCCCGCGGCGTAGAGCGAGCGCGCGGTGCGCCACCAGTCGCTGCCCTGGCCCTCCGGGTCGTAGACCGGGCCTGGCGAAGCAAAGAGCTTGGCAAGCTTCTCCACGGGCGTGGCGGTAAGGCCGCCGAGCGGGGGCAGCGCCTTCTGCAGGTCGGCGAGCTCCGACTTGCGCGTCACCGGCAGCTTGGCGAGCGCGGTGCGCGACACCACCGCGGCGGGATCCACGTCCTTCAGAATCTTCGCCCAGCCTGGCGCGTGCTGCTTCGCGTGCGCGACATGCCGGGGCAACGCGGCCATGAGCGCGGCTTCCCGCGCTTCGGGCGCGCGATTCTCGAAGGCATCGTAGAAATCGGGGTCAGACCCCAATTTCCGCTCACCGGCCGTCATCGCTCATCCACCATGAAATTGGGGTCTGACCCCAAATTACAGCCAGCGCTTGCGCCGGCGGTAGGACTTCACGTCGCGGAAGCTCTTGCGTTCGCCCGAGGAGAAGCCGAGGTAGAACTCCTTCACGTCCTCGTTCTCGGCGAGCGATTTGCCTTCACCGTCCATCACCACGCGGCCGTTCTCCAGGATGTAGCCGTAGTCGGCGTACTTGAGCGCGATGTTGGTGTTCTGCTCGGCGAGCAGGAAGCTCACCTTTTCCTTCTGGTTGAGCTCCTTCACGATCTCGAAGATCTCCTCGACGAGCTGCGGCGCGAGCCCCATCGAGGGCTCGTCCAGCAGGATCATCTTCGGCCGCGCCATCAGCGCGCGGCCGATGGCGGTCATCTGCTGCTCGCCGCCCGAGGTGTAGCCCGACTGCGACTTGCGCCGCTCCTTGAGTCGCGGGAAGTACTTGTAGACGCGCTCCAGGTCCGCGCGCAGGTCGGCGTTGCCGCGCGTGTAGGCGCCGGTCAGGAGGTTCTCTTCCACGGTGAGGTGCTGGAAGCAGTGCCGCCCCTCCATCACCTGGCAAATGCCGCGCCGCACGAGCTCCGCGGGATTGAGCTGGTCGATCCGTTGGCCCTGGAACTCGATCTGGCCCTTGGTCACGTCGCCGCGCTCGGCGCGCAAGAGGTTGGAGATGGATTTGAGCGTGGTGGACTTGCCCGCGCCGTTGGCGCCGAGCAATGCCACGATCTGCCCTTCCTGCACCTGCAGCGACACGCCCTTCAGCACGAGGATCACGTGGTCGTAGATCACCTCGACGTTGCTGACCGCGAGGTAGGCCTGCGGCTGGGCCTGAGGCTTGGGAATCGCTGACATGGCTCCGTGGAATTCTACGTGCTAGCCGCGAAAATAAACGGCGGGCCTCGGCCCGCCGCTTTCGTTCTCGCGAAGCAAACCCGCACGCCGCTTGCGCGGCGTGCCGGGCTTTACTTCTCTTTCGAGCAATCGCGCGGCGTGATGCCTTTTTCCTTCGCGTACTGCGACGCGGAGGCCTCGATCATCGGGCGTACCAGCTTCTGGTCGGACGCGATCCAGTCGGTGAGCACCTTCCACTGCTTGCCGTCCCACTGCTGGAATTTCACCGCGCCGCCGCCCTCATGGTCCATGCAGGACACCTTCAGCGGCTGCATGAAGCCGGTCGCGCCGAGCTTCTTCAGGTAGGCGTCGTCGATCGAAAGGTTCTCCAGGCCCCAGCGCACCTGCTCGCCGGTCATCGGCTTGCCCTTGCCGTAGCGCTCCTGCGCCTTCCTCACGGCTTCCGAGGTGAGGATGGAGAACACCACGCCGCGGTTGTAGTAGGCCGAACCGATGCGCGACTTGTCGTCCATCTCGCCTTTGCCCTTGGCATACACGTGCTTCATGATGTCCTGGATCACCGGGTAATTGGTGCCCGAGACGTTGAAGGCCGCCGCGATGTAGCCCTTGGCCGCGTCGCCCGCGGGGATGGTGTCTTCCTCCGCGCCCGCCCACCACACGCCGATGATCTGGTCGCGCGGGTAGCCGGCGCGCTGCGCCGCCTTGATCGCCGTCGGGTTCATCACGCCCCAGCCGCGCAGAATGACCCAGTCGGGCCGGATCTGGCGGATCTGCAGCCACTGCGCCTGCTGCTCGTTGCCGGGGTGCGGGACCGCGATGTTCGTCAGCTCAAAGCCGTACATCTTCGCCTGAGCCTCGAGCACAGGCAGGGTCTCCTTGCCGTAGGCAGAATCGTGATACAGGTTCACGATCTTCTTGCCCTTGAGCTTGTCCATGCCGCCCGCCTTCATCCCCATGTACTTGATCTTGGCGGTGTTCTGCGACCAGTAGTTGGTGATGAGCGGAAAGACGTACGGGAATATCCGTCCGTCGGAAGCGTCGGTCCGCCCGTAGCCTACGGAGACGATGGGCACCTTGTCCGCGGTGCCCTTCTCGATGAGCGAGTAGGTGATGCCCGTGGACAGCGGGTGAACCAGCGTCGCGCCGGTGGGCCCCATCTTCTTGGTGCGCTCGTAGCACTCCACGCCGCGCGCGTTGTTGTACTCCGTCTCGCACTTCTCCCACGTGAACTTGACGCCGTTGATGCCGCCGTCGCGCGCATTGAGCATCGCGAGGTAGTCGATCGCGCCGCCGGCGATGCCCGAGCCGCTGGCCGCATAGGGCCCGACCCAGTACATGTTCATCGGCACGAACTGCTCCTTGGCCTGCGCCAGCGCGCCGCCGGCAAAGCCGGCCGCGGCGATGCATGCCAGGGCGATGGTGGTGCGTTTCATAAGCTGGTCTCCTTGGGTGCGGCCCTCTACGGGGCCTGTGACGTTTCGTATTGCGGAACGGGCAGTATAGCCAAAGTATTCCGGGTGTCTAGGGTCTCCGGGTGCCCGCCGCACCTAGTGCGGGAAGGGCCACAGGCGCAGCTTCTCCTTGGCGATCTGCCAGAGGCGCGCGAGGCCGTGCGGCTCGACGATCAGGAAGAAGATGATCAAGCTGCCGAAGATGATCACCTCGAGGTTCGACAGCACGGCGTGCGAGATCTCCACGCCGGTGGCATGCGAAATGCCGCCGAACAGCACGTTGAGGAAGATCGGCAGCAGCGTGATGAAGGCGGCGCCGAGGAAAGAGCCGAGGATCGAACCCACCCCGCCGATGATCACCATGAACAGGATGCGGAACGACAACTCGAGCGTGAAGGCCTCGGGCTCGACGGTGCCGAGGTAGGTATAGGCGTACAGCGCGCCCGCGACACCGCAGTAGAAGGAGCTGATGCCGAAGGCGAGCAGCTTGGTCTGCATCATGCGGATACCGATCACGCTCGCCGCCACGTCCATGTCGCGCACCGCCATGAAGGCGCGCCCGGTCTCGCTGCGCATCAGGTTCTTGGCGAGCAGCGCCATCACCGAGACGATCGCCAGCGTCAGCAGGTACTTGCGCGCCGGGGTGTCGAACAGCACGCCGAGGATCTCGACCTTCTGCGCCGTGATCACGCCCGAGGGGCTGTGGTTGGTGAACCAGCCGATGCGCTGGATCGCCCACAGCACGAAGAACTGGCAGGCGAGCGTCGCCACCGCGAGGTAGAAGCCCTTGATCCTGAGGGAGGGAAGCCCGAACACGATGCCCACGGCGGCCGCGCACAGGCCCGCGAGAATGATGCTCGGGATGAAGCCGAGCCAGGGCATGCGCAGCACGAAGTTGTAGGCCATGAAGGCGCCCGCCGCCATGAACGCCGCGGTGCCGAGCGACAGCTGCCCCGCGTAGCCGGTGAGGATGTTCAGCCCCAGCGCGGCGAGCGCGAAAATCAGGAACGGCGTCAGGATCGCGGAGAACCAGTACTGGTTGCCGACCAGCGGCACCACGACGAAGGCGAACAGGAGCAGCGCAACTACTGCAATGCGATCCTGGCGGATCGGGAAGATCTGCTGGTCTTCGGCGTAGGTGGACTTGAACTGCCCGGCTTCGCGGTAAAGCATGCCTATACCCGATCGATGATCTTTTCGCCGAACAGTCCCTGCGGCCGCACCAGAAGGAACAGCAGCGCGATCACGTAGGCGAACCACGACTCGATGCCGCCGCCGACCATCGGCCCGATGTAAACCTCGGCGAGCTTCTCGCCCGCGCCGACGATCAGGCCGCCGATGATCGCGCCCGGCACCGACTCGAAGCCGCCGATGAGCAGCACCGGCAGCGCCTTGAGCGCGATGAAGGTGAGCGCGAACTGCACGCCGTTCCGCGCGCCCCACATCAAGCCGGCGACCAGCGCGACGAATCCCGCCACCGCCCAGACGATCGCCCAGATCTGCTTGAGGGGAATGCCGACGGCAAGCGCGGCCTGGTGGTCGTCCGCCACCGCGCGCAGCGCGCGCCCGATGCGCGTGTACTGGAAAAAGAGCGCCAGCGCCGCCACCAGCGCCCCCGCCACGCCCGCGGCGAACAACTCGAACTGGCTGATGTTGATGCCCGTGGATCGCGACAGCCACTCCATCGGCACGTCCTGGATGCCGAGCTCCAGGCCGTGCGGCTGCGAGCCCCACACCAGCTGCGACAGGCCCTCCAGCACGAAGGTGAGACCGATGGTCGCCATGAACAGCGTGATGGGCGGCTGGTTGACGAGCGGCCGCAGCACGATCTTCTCGATGCCCACGCCGAGCACCACCATTACCGCGAGCGTGATGACGAGCGCCAGCCAGAAGTTGACGCCCATCTTGAGGATCGAGACGAAGGTGAGGGCCGCGAGGAACACCATCGCCCCTTGCGCGAAATTGAACACCCCCGAGGCCTTGTAGATCAGCACGAAGCCGAGCGCCACCAGCGAGTACATCACGCCGGAGAGCAGCCCGCCGATCAGCACTTCGAAGAAGAACGCGACGTTCATCGGTTTGCGCCCTCGCTATGCACCGTCAATGCGCCACGCCCAGATAGGCGTCGATCACCGCCTGGTTGGCACGCACCTCGTCGGGCGTGCCATCGGCGATCTTGCGCCCGTAATCGAGCACCACCACGCGGTCCGAGATATCCATCACCACGCCCATGTCGTGCTCGATCAGCACGATGGTGGTGCCGAAATGGTCGTTGACGTCGAGCACGAAGCGGCACATGTCCTGCTTTTCCTCGAGGTTCATGCCCGCCATCGGCTCATCGAGCAGGAGCAGGCGCGGCTCGGCCGCGAGCGCGCGCGCGAGCTCCACGCGCTTCTGCAGGCCGTAGGGCAGGCGCCCCACCGGGGTCTTGCGGATATGCTGGATCTCGAGGAAGTCGATGATCTCCTCCACGGCGCGCCGGTGCTCGAGCTCCTCGCGCTTCGCGCGCCCGATCCAGATCGCCTGCTCGAGGAACGAGGTGCGCATCTTGAGGTTGCGGCCGGTCATCACGTTGTCGAGCACCGTCATGCCCTTGAACAGGGCAATGTTCTGGAAGGTGCGCGCGATGCCCATCGCCGCCGCCTCGTGCGAGTCCATGTCGCGGAACTCGCGCCAGGCGCCGTTGGCGCGCAGCCGGATGGCCCCTTTCTGCGGGTGGTAGACGCCGTTGATCACGTTCAGCATCGAGCTCTTGCCCGCGCCGTTGGGGCCGATGATGGCGCGGATCTCGTGCTCGCGCACGTCGAAGCTCACCTCCTGCAGCGCCTTCACGCCGCCGAAGGCGAGCGACACGTTCTCCACGGAGAGGACCGTCTCCCCGACGGGGTTGGCGCGATTCATGCCGCTCGTTTCGCCGCCGCGGGCGTGAAAGTCTTGGCGTCGCGGATGCCGAGGTCCGCGGCGAGCATGCCGGTGCGGCCGTCCTCGTACTTCACCTGCATCTCGACGTGGACGCTGGTCTTGCCGCCATAGAGCGCGTCCACCAGCGGGCGGTAGCGGTCGGCGATGAAGGCGCGGCGCACCTTGCGCGTGCGCGTCAGCTCGCCATCGTCGGCATCCAGCTCCTTGTGCAGGATGAGGAAGCGCCGGATCTGCGAGTTGGCGATCTCCGGCTCCTGCGCGATGTCGGCGTTCACCTTCTCCACGCACTCGCGCACCAGCGAGAGCACCTCCTCGCGCGAAGCGAGGTCGGTGTAGCCGCTATAGGGCATGTTGCGCTTCTCGGCCCAGTTCGCCACCGCTTCGAAGTCGAAGTTGATGAAGGCGCAGACGTACTCGCGCTGATGGCCGAAAGCCACCGCCTCCTTGATGTAGGGAAAGAACTTGAGCTTGTTCTCGAGATACTTCGGCGCAAACAGCGTGCCGTCGGCGAGCTT
>DASWBP010000249.1:0-17352 GCA_036390555.1 Burkholderiales bacterium
CGAAACGCATGCGCGCATTTTCGCATGGCGCGCGCGAGCAGCCGCGAGGAAAGGGCGCGCCGGTGCTAAACTTCGGCGCCTCATGCCGCTGCCCGTTTCCGAGATCGAGCGCGAGCTCGTGCACACCCGCCGCGTGCGCTACGAGGGCTACCGGCGCGCCGATGGCCTGTGGGACATCGAGGCGCACATCACCGACGTGAAGAGCCACGACTGCGCGCTGCGCACCGGCGTGCGCCGCGCCGGCCTGCCGATCCACGACATGATCGTGCGCGTCACCATCGACCGGAAGTTCAACATCGTGGATGCGCTCGCCATCGCGGACGCCGTGCCCTACCCGGGCGGCTGCGAGACCATCGGCCCGGCGTACAAGAAGCTGGTCGGCCTCAACCTCGTCAGGAAGTTCCGCGACGCGGTGAAGGAGCGCTTGGGCGGCGTGCAGGGCTGCACACACATCACCGAGATGCTCGCCGGGCTGCCGACCGCGGCAATCCAGAGCCTCGCCGGCGAGATTCGCGAGGAGCGCCCGCCGGGCCGCAAGCCTTTCCAGCTCGACCACTGCCACGCGATGGACACCACGGGCGAAACCGTGCGCCGGTGGTACCCGGAGTGGTATCGCAAGGAAAGGACCGCATGAAGATCCACGAATACCAGGGCAAGGAACTGTTCCGTAAGTACGGCGTCGCCACCCCGCGCGGCGTTCCGTGCTTCACGGTGGACGAGGCTGTCGAGGCGGCGAGGAAGCTCGGCGGCAAGGTCTGGGTGGTGAAGGCGCAGATCCACGCCGGCGGCCGCGGCAAGGGCGGCGGCGTCAAGGTGGCCAAGAGCCTGGATGAGGTGCGCGCGCGCGCGAGGCAAATCCTCGGCATGCAGCTCGTCACGCACCAGACCGGCCCCGAGGGGCAGAAGGTGCGGCGGCTCCTCGTCGAGGAGGGCGCCGACATCCGGAAGGAGCTCTACGTAGGGCTGGTAGTGGACCGCGGCACGCAGCGCGTGGCGCTGATGGCCTCCTCGGAGGGCGGCATGGACATCGAGGAGGTGGCAGCGAAGACCCCGGAGAAGATCCACAAGGTGTTCGTGGACCCGGCCGTGGGCCTCACCGACAGCGAGGCGCGCAACGTCGCGCGCCGCATCGGCATTCCGGAGGCGGCGCTCGGCCAGGCCGGCGAGCTCCTGCAGGCGCTCTACCGGTGCTTCTGGGAGGTGGATGCGTCGCTGCTCGAAGTGAACCCGCTCATCCTCACCGGCGACGGCCGGGTGGTGGCGCTCGACTCGAAGATCAACTTCGACGACAACGCGCTCTACCGCCACGAGGACATCGTCGCCATGCGCGACCTCGACGAGGAGGATCCGCTCGAGATCGAGGCGTCGAAGCATGGCCTCTCGTACATCTCCCTGGACGGCAACATCGGCTGCATGGTGAACGGCGCGGGCCTCGCCATGGCGACGATGGACACCATCAAGCTCTACGGCGGCGCGCCGGCCAACTTCCTCGACGTGGGCGGCGGCGCGACCGCGGACAAGGTCACCGCAGCCTTCAAGATCATGCTGTCCAACCCGAAGGTGAAGGCGATCCTGGTCAACATCTTCGGCGGCATCATGAAGTGCGACACCATCGCGACCGGCGTGGTGGCCGCGGCGCGCGAGGTGAAGCTCTCGGTGCCGCTGGTGGTGCGCATGAAGGGCACCAACGAGGACCTCGGCAAGCAGATCCTCAAGGACTCGGGGCTGCCGATCATCTCGGCGGACAACATGGCGCAGGCCGGCGAGCGCATCGTCGCCGCCCTCAAGGGCAGGAAGGCGGCGCCGAAGCCGAAGGCAGCGAGCAAACTGAAGGCAAAGCCGAAGTCGAAGGCCAAGGCCACGGCAAAGCCGAAGGGCGGCGCGAAAGCGAAGCCGGCGCCGAAGGCAAGGCGCAAGGCGGCGAAACGGGCGCCCGCCCGCAGGATGGCTTCGAAGGGAAGAAGGAAATGAGCATCCTCATCAACAGGAACTCGCGGGTGATGACGCAGGGCATCACCGGCAACACGGGCCAGTTCCACACGCGCACCAGCCGCGACTATGCCAACGGCCGCGCCTGCTTCGTCGCCGGCGTCAACCCGAAGAAGGCGGGCGCGGATTTCGAGGGCATCCCGATCTACGGCTCGGTGCGCGAGGCGAAAGCGCAGACCGGCGCCACCGTCTCGGTGATCTACGTGCCGCCGCCCTTCGCCGCCGCGGCGATCTGGGAGGCCGTGGAGGCGGACCTCGAGCTCGCCATCTGCATCACCGAAGGCATTCCGGTGCGCGACATGATCGAGGTGCGCGACCGCATGCAAAAGCAGAAGCGCAGGACGCTGCTGCTCGGTCCCAACTGCCCCGGCGTGATCACGCCGGACGAGCTCAAGATCGGCATCATGCCGGGCCACATCCACAGGAAGGGGCGCGTGGGGGTCGTGTCGCGCTCCGGCACGCTCACCTACGAGGCGGTGGCGCAGCTCACCGAGCTCGGCATCGGCCAGTCCACCGCCGTGGGCATCGGCGGCGACCCGGTGAACGGCCTCAAGCACGTGGACGTGCTGAAGCTCTTCAACGACGACCCGGACACCGACGCCGTGATCATGATCGGCGAGATCGGCGGCTCCGACGAGGAGACCGCCGCCGAGTGGGTGAAACGCCACATGACGAAGCCCGTCGTCGGCTTCATCGCCGGCGTCACGGCGCCCCCGGGAAAGAGGATGGGCCACGCCGGCGCCATCATTTCCGGCGGCAAGGGCACGGCGCAGGAAAAGCTCGCGGTGATGGAGGCTTGCGGCATCAAGGTGACCCGCAATCCCGCGGAGATGGGCAAGCTGCTCAAATCGGCGCTGCGTTAAACTCCCGCCCATGTTCGGCAGCTGGTTCGACACGAAGGAGGTGGACGAGGTGGCCGACGCGATCGTCGCCGACCTCGTCAAGCGCCTGCCGCCGGCGCCGGGGCCCCACACGCGCAAGACCGCCGACCGCCTGCGCAAGACGCACGACGTGGTGTTCGCGCGCATCGAGCAGTTCGTGCGCACGCACAAGCTCAACATCTACAAGAAGGCGCGCCTCGCCAACCGCGTGCGCTGGGCGCTGCGCGAGGCCGGCTACGCGACAGAGTTCACCGACGCGCTGAGCTACGAGCTCGCCACCGTCGCGACGCTTGCCTCGCGCCAGGCACCCAAACCGCCGGGCTGAGCAGCTAGAATTGCGCCTGTCGTCCACCTGGTCCCGCATAGGCGCTTGACACTGCAACGGGCTGCGGCACTCGCTACCCTCCTCGCCGCGTCGCTTCCCGCTCACGCGGCGTTCCTAGCTGGCGAAGCCCTCGACACCGCGGCCGACATCCTCGCCTGGGTGATCCTGATCGTCATGCCGATCGCGGCGATCGTCATCTTCTGGCTGGTCCACATCCTCCCCGAGCGGATCGCGGAGAAGCGCCACCACCCGCAGCAGGATGCGATCAAGACGCTGTGCCTGCTGTCCCTCGTCTTCGGCGGCCTGCTCTGGCCGATCGCGTGGTTGTGGGCCTACACGCGGCCGGTGATGTACCGCATGGCCTACGGCACGGAGAAGCACGAGAGCTACTTCGAGGAGATGAGCGAGAAGGCGCGCGCGGGGACTTCGACGGCGGAGGAGATCCAGCGCCTGCGCGAAGAGCTGGAGGTGATGCAGTCGCGCGGCGCGCTGCCCGCGGCGCTGCAGGGCCTGCTCGCGGAGCTCAAAGCGCTTCAGGAGCTGGCACAAGCGCGCGGCGCGCCACCGGCCGTCGCTGCGCAGCCGGCGTCCCCGGCGGAGGGCCGCTAGATGGAAGCGCTCCTCCTTGGCATCTACGGGTTCTTCGTCTGGCTGATCTTCATCAAGTTCAAGTGGTTGCCGTGGAACACCCAGACGCAGGTCACCGTCGCGGTGATTCCGATCGTCGGGCTCACCGCGCTGATCCTTGCGCTCAACGTGGTGGCGCCCTCTTCGGCCGACGTACGGGTGTACCGCTACACGGTGCCCATCGTGTCGCAGGTGCGCGGCCGCGTGATCGAGGTGCCGATCGAGGAAGGCAACGTGCCGGTGAAAAAGGGCGACGTGCTGTTCCGCATCGACCCGACGCCCTACCAGCTTCAGGTCAACACGCTCAATGCGCAGCTGGAGAACGCGGGCGCGCAGGAGCGCGAGCTGCAGGAATCGCAGAAGGGCGCCGAGGCGAAGATCGCCGAGGCGAAGGGCACGATCGCGCAGGCGCAAGCGAGGGTCGGCGAGGTGACGGCGCGGCTCGAACTGGCGCGCACGCGCGTCGATCAGTATCGCGAGCTGGCGAAGACCGGCGCCGGCACGAAATTCGATCTGGAGCAGGCGGAGGCCTCGCTGCTCGAGCTCACCGGCCAGCTCGCCGCGGCGCGCAGCGCCGAGCTGCAAGCACGCGCCGCCGAGCGGCAGGCGATCGCCGGGCGCGCGCAGGTGCAGGAGAAGCTCGGCGCCAAGGTGAACGGCGAGTTCGCGCAAGTCGCGCAGATCCGCGCCCAGCTCGAGAACGCGCAGTGGGAGCTCGACCAGACGACGACGCGCTCCCCCTGCGACTGCTACGTGGTCAACCTGCAGCTGCGCGCGGGCGGATTCGTCGCAGGCTTGCCGTTCAATCCCGTGATGACGCTGGTGGAGACCACCGGCTCGGTAGTGGCGCTCTACAATCAGAACGAGCTGCACCAGGTGGCGCCGGGCAACGAGGCCGAGTTCACGCTGAACACCATTCCGGGCCGCGTCATCAAGGCCAAGGTTGATTCCGTGATCTGGGCTTCGGGCGCCGGGCAGCTGCCGGCGAGCGGCACGCTGCCGATGACCGGCGTGCTCACGGCCCCGCCGCAGCGTTTTGCGGTCAAGTTCGACATCGCGGCGAAGGACCAGGCCCTGTTCATGGCCCCGGGGGCGGCGGGCCATGCGGCGATCTACACCGACAGCGCGCACGCCATCCATATCCTGCGCAAGGTGATCGTGCGGGTGGGCGCGTTGCTCAACTACCTCGTGCTCAAGCTGCACTGACATGCGCGCGCGTGGGCTGCTCGTGGCGTTGGTGCTCGGCGGCTGCGCGCTGCAGGCGCCGCCGCAGCGCGAAGAGCTGCGCCAGCAGGCGCTGCCCGATTACCCGATTCCCGAGAAGTACGCCGGCGGCGCGCCGGTGGCGGGCGATGTCGCAGGCGCGTGGCTGTCGAGCTTCCGCGACCCGGCACTCGTGGAGATGGTGAACGAGGCCTTGGTCGCGAATCCCGACCTGCGGGTCGCCGCGGCGCGCGTCGAGCAGGCCTCCGCCGCGGCCCGGCTCGCGGGCGCGACGCTGTGGCCGCAGGTGAACGCCATGGCGCGCGGCGGCGGCAAGCTCTCGGGAGACTCCTCGGGCCTGGAGGGCGCGGGGATCTTCGCCAACTGGGAACTCGACCTCTGGGGCCGCGTGCGCTACGGGCGGGAGTCGGCCAGGCAGGCGTTCGCCTCCGCGACGCTCGACACGGAGTACGCGCGCCAGTCGATGGCGGCGCTGGTGGCGAAGGGCTGGTTCCTCGCGCTGGAGGCGCGCGCGCAGAAGGCGATCGCGCTCGAGATGCTGCAATCCTCGGAGCGCCTGGCCTCGCTCGCGCGCGATCGCCTGCGCGTGGGCCGCGGCGACGAGCTGGAAGTGCGCCAGGCGGATGCGCAGTCGGCGACCTTCCGCGACGTCGCCTTGCAGCTCGATCTCGCCGAGCAGAGCGCGCTGCGCTCGATCGAGGCGCTGCTGGGCCGTTACCCGGCGGCCACCGTGGCGCTGGCGCCCGACCTGCCGGTGATGCCGGTGCCGGTGCCGGTGGGGCTGCCCTCGCAGCTGCTCGAGCGGCGGCCCGACGTGATCGCCGCCGAGCGCCGCGTGGCGATGGCCTTCAACCGCGTAGGCGAGGCGCGCACCGCCAGGCTGCCGCGCATCTCGCTCACCGCCGCCGTGTCCGGCATCTCGAGCGAGCTCTTCGTGCTGCAGGACCGCGACAACCCGGTGGCGAGCGCCGGCGCCTCGATCGTGCAACCGCTGTTCCTCGGCGGCGCGCTGCAGGCGCAGGAGGAGGTGCGCGACGCGGAGCTCAAGGCGGCGATCGCCGACTACGGCCGCGTCGGCGCCAGGGCCTTCGGCGAAGTCGAGGGCGCGCTTTCGGCGGGCTTCAATCTCGAGGAGCGCCTGATCGCGCTCAACCGCGCGGTCGCCGACAACGTGCGCGCGCTCGAGCTCGCCGAGACGCGCTACCGCGTCGGCGCGGGCGACTTGCGTGCGGTCCAGCAGCAGCAGCTCGCGCTGTTCGCCGCGCGCTCCACCCTGCTGCGCGCGCGCGCAGAGCGGCTCGTGCAGCGCGTGAACCTGCACCTCGCGCTCGGCGGGGGCTTCGAATAGCTCGATGCTGAGCTGGTTGCTCGGCAGGAAGCCCAAGGCGGCGGCAGCGGCGGATGCGGCTGCGGCCACGCGCGCCGCGCTCGAGCGCGCTTTCGCACACCACCAGGCGGGCCGCCTGGCAGAGGCGGAGGCGGGCTACCGCGAGGTCCTTGCCGCCGATCCTCGGCACTTCGATGCCCTGCACCTCTCGGGTGTGCTCGCCCTGCAAGCGGGTCGTCCTGCGGATGCCGCTGCGGCGATCGAGGCGGCGCTCGCCGTCGATCCGGCAAGCGCGCAAGCCCATAACAGCCTGGGTGAGGCCTATCGCAGGCTTGGCCGGCTGGAGGATGCGCTTGCGCGGCTGCGCGAGGCGGCGACGCGCGCGCCCGGCTATGCTGACGCGCACTTCAACCTGGCGATGGTGCTGCGGCGCCTTGGCAGGCTGGAGGACGCGGCAGAGGAGTTCCGGCGCGCGTTCGCCGCCAATCCGGCGATGGCCGATGCGCAGACGCGCCTCGGGGAGACGCTGAACATGCTCGGGCGGCCGGCGGAGGCGATCGTCGCGCACGAGGCCGCGATCGCGCTCAGGCCCGACGACGCCGAGGCGCACAACGCGCTCGGCCTCGCATTGCGCGACGCGGGACGCCTGGACGAGGCGCTCGCCGCCTGCCAGCGCGCGGTGGCCCTCGATCCAAAGCTCATGCTCGCGCGCTTCAACGTCGGCAACCTGCTGCGCGAGAAAGGCTTTCTCGAGGAGGCGGCCGCGGCGTATCGCGCGGCGATCGAGCTCGAGCCCGCGGCGCTGGCGGAAGCGCACAACAACCTGGGCAACGTGCTCAAGGACCTCGGCCGGACCGACGAAGCGCTCGACTGCTACCGGCGTGCACTGGTGCTCAAGCCCGATTTCGCCGAGACGGTATTCAATGCCGCAATCCTCCTGCGCGAGCGCGGTCGGCTCGCGGAGGCGGCGGAAGCATTGCGCAACCTGCTCGCCGTGCGTCCCGCCATGGCAGAGGCGCACTATGAGCTGGGCAATGCGCTCAAGGGCATGGGCGATGCCGCAGGCGCGCTCGAGAGCTACCAGCGCGCGCTCGAGGCCAAGCCGGACTACGCCGAAGCGCGGTGGGCGGCGGCGATGTCGCAGCTGCCGATGCTCGCCGACAGCGAAGCCGAAGCCGAGGCGAGCCGCGCGCGCTTCGACGCGGAGCTCGCTGCCCTCGAACGCTGGGGCGAAGCGCATGGCGTCGAGGCGCTCGCGCGCGCGGTGGGCGTGCAGCAGCCCTTCTACCTCGCCTACCAGGAGGCCGACCACCGCGAGCGCCTCGCGCGCTACGGCAGTCTGTGCGCGCGGCTGATGGGCGCCTGGCAGGAGGCGGCGGGGTTCGCGCGCGCCGCGCGCGTGACGCGCGCCGAGGCGCGCATCGGCATCGTCTCCAACCACGTGCACGACCATTCGGTGTGGAACGCGATCGTCAAGGGCTGGCTGCAAGGCCTGGACCGCAACCGCTATGACCTGCGCCTTTACCACCTCGGCCGCACGCATGACGTCGAGACCGCGCTCGCCAAGACACTGGTCGCGCACTATGCCTTCGGCAAGAGCGACATCCTCGAATGGGTGCCGCTGATCCTCGACCACCAGCTCGACGTGCTGATCTATCCCGAGGTGGGGATGGACCCGCTCACCGCGAAGCTGGCAAGCATGCGCCTCGCGCCGGTGCAGGCGGCGACCTGGGGCCACCCGATCACCACCGGGCTGCCCACCATCGATTACTTCCTCTCCGCGGAGGCGCTGGAGCCCGCGGGCGCGGAGGCGCACTACTGCGAGCGCCTGGTGCGCCTGCCGGGGCTGGGCTGCAGCTACGCGCCGCTGACGGCGGCGCCGGCACAGGCGGACCTCGCGGCGCTGGGGATCCGCGAAGGCGTGCCGGTGCTGCTGTGCCCGGGGACGCCGTTCAAGTACACGCCGCGGCATGACGCCGTGCTCGCCGCCATCGCGCGCCGCCTGGGAGAGTGCCAGTTCGTGTTTTTCACCCCCGGCCATGCGCCGGAGCTGATGGCGCGGCTGCGCGCGCGCTTCGCGCGCAGCTTCGCCGCCGAGGGCCTCGACTTCGACCGCTTCGGCGTGTTCACCGGCTGGCAGAACCGTCCCGCCTTCTACGGCCTCATGGCGCAGGCCGACGTGTTCCTCGACACCATGGGCTTCTCCGGCTTCAACACCGCGATGCAGGCGCTCGAGTGCGGCCTGCCGATCGCGGCCTTCGAGGGACGCTACCTGCGCGGACGGTTGGCGAGCGGCGTGCTGCGCCGAATGGGCCTCGACGAGCTGGTGGCCAGCGACGCAGCCGGCTACGTGGAGATTGCAGTGCGCCTCGCGACCGATGCCGCGTGGTGGGGCGAGATGCGCAGGCGCATCGAGGATGCGCGACCGGCGCTGTACCACGATCGCGCGCCGGTGCGCGCACTGGAAAAGCTCTTCGCCGACGCGCTCGGGCACTAGGTCGTCGCCGCGCAATCGTCGGCGCACATACGACGGCGCACACACGAAGGCGCGCATACGGCCGCGCGTAGCACGGCGGCGCGGAGCCCGGCGGCGGCGCCTCCCCAGCGTCGCCAGGCTCCGCGCTGCGAGAGTCTGCGACGCCGGGGGCCGCACTGCCGGGCGACGTGTCGGCGGCGCAACTACGGTGCGGGTTCCTCGGTGCCGAGTGCGGGCGCGAGATCGGGCTCGCCGCAGTACTGCAGGATCTCGGCGCGCACGCGGTCGCGCAGCCGGATGGTGGCCGCCCAGTCCGTGCCGTCGGGCGCGATTGGCGCGCACACCGTCACCGCCACCGCGGCGCGGCGCGCATACCAGGTGCCGTCGCGCAGCACCGAGCGCACGCCGCGCAGCGCCACCGGCACCACGGGCACGCCCGCCTGCGCCGCCACTTGGAAGGCGCCGGCGCGGAACGCCATCAGGCCGGTGTTGCGCGTGAGCGTGCCCTCCGGAAAGATCGCGAGCGACGTCCCGGCGCGCGCCGCTGAAACCAGCTCGTCGGCGTGCTCGGCGCTCCTTTGCACCTCGAAGCGCTCGACGAAGATCGCGCCGAAGCCCTTGAGCAGCGCGCGCATCACCGGGTTGGCCTCGAACTCGCGCTTGGCGACGAAGGCATACACCCGCGGCCCGAGCGCCGCCACCATCACCACGGCGTCCATGTAGCTCGTGTGGTTGGCGGCGATCACCACCGGACCCGCCGGGATGTGCTCCAGGCCGCGCACCACGAACGGGATGCCGGCCGCGCGAAGGAAGAGGCGGCAGGCCTTGCCGCCGACCCGCCAGGCCGCGGGCGGCCTGCCGAGCGCCGCGGCGGCGAGGGCGATCGGAAACAGCAGCGCAAAGGCGACGTAGGCGCGCAGCGCGAAGAGCGCGCCTTCCACGACGCGCCAGCCGCGCCTCAGCTGCGGCACCACGCCCGCCACGGCGAGGCGCACGAACTGCCACCAGACCGCCTGCGGCCTGACCGACTCCGGACCGCGCTCGTAGTATTCGCGCGCGGCCACGCGCCGGATCTTGCCGCTCGAGGTCTTGGGCACGGTGTGCGGCGGCGCGAGCACGATGTCGTCCGCAGGCCCGGCGATCAGGTCCACCGCGATCTCGTTGATGCGGCGCTTGAGCTCGTCGTGCCGGCCGGGCCCGGCCTCGCGCAGCTCGGCGAGCACCACCACGCGCTCGGTGCCGGTGGCCGCGTCGCGGCTGCCGAACACCGCGACGCAGCCACGGCGCACGCCCGGCAGGTCGCCCACCGCTTCCTCGAGCTCGTAGGGGCTGATGTTGCGCCCGCCGCGGATGATGATGTCCTTCTCGCGGCCGGTGAGATACAGGTGCCCGCTCGAGAGGTACGCGCGGTCGCCCGTGTTCAGCCATTCGCCGTCGAAGAGCTTCTTCGTCGCCTCGGGGTTGCGGTAGTACCCGGTGGTGGCCGACGGGCCGCGGAACTGCAGCAGGCCTTCCTGGCGGTCGGGTAGCTCGAGCCCCGCGCCGTCCACCACGCGCAGCTGGTGTCCCGGGATCGGCGTGCCGCAGCCGACCACGATGAGCGGAAAGGAGTCGTCCGCGCGCGCCTCGACCGCCTCGCCGGTACTCGCGAAGCGCTCGCGATCCAGGCGATCGGCGCGCCAGGGGTCGCCCGGCGGCGTGAAGGCGAGGCCCACCGAGCACTCCGCAAGGCCGTAGACGGGCGCGAGCACGTTCTTGCGCAGGCCCCACTTGGCGAAGCGTCCCTCGAAGGCGGTGATGGTGTCGGGGCTCACGGGCTCGGCGCCGTTGAAGCCGAAGCGCCACGAGGAAAGGTCCAGGCCTTCCATGTCCTCGTCGGCGATGCGCCGCATGGCGAGCTCGTAGGAGAAGTTCGGGCCGCCGGAGATCGTGCCGCGATGGCGGTGCACCGCGCGCAGCCAGCTCGCCGGGCGCGACAGGAAGGCGAGCGGCGACATCAGCACGACGGGAAAGCCAAGGTACATTGTCGCGAAGCAGCCGCCGATGAGACCCATGTCGTGGTAAAGCGGCAGCCAGCTGACAAACACGTCTTCCGGCGTGACGCGCGCCGCCTCGCCCATGGCGCGTACGTTGGCGAGCAGGTTGTCGTGCGTGAGCACCACGCCCTTCGGGCTGCCGGTGCTGCCCGAGGTGTACTGCAGGAAGCCGATGTGCCCGCCGGAGACGCGCACGGGGTTGAAGTCCGTGCCGCCGCCCGCGAGGTCGGCCGGCACCAGCACCGAGCGCAGCGACTCCACCTGCGCGCGCAGCAAGTAGGCGAGCGGCTTCGCCTCCGGAATCGTGACCATGATCGAGGTGCCGGCGTTCTTCAGGATGCCCACGTGGCGCGTCATGTGGTCCTGGATCGTCGCCATGCGCACCGGCGGATACAGGGGCACCGGGATGCCGCCCGCGAGCAGCACGCCGTAGAAGCAGAACAGATAGTCGAGGCTGGTCGGCAGCATGATCGCCACCGACTGGCCGGGCTGCAGCCCCGCATCGGCGAGCTTCGCCGCGTAGCCGAGCGCGCCTTCCCAAAGCCCGCGGTAGGTGAGCGGGAACTCCTTGCCCTCGTCGTACAGGTGCACCGTGAGGCGGTCGGGTTGCCGCTCCACGTGGTACTCGAGCGCCTCTGCAAGGGTCTTGGCGCGCTCCGGCGGCCGCACGGCGGTGCCGTGCGCGAGGCTCGCGACGCTCGCATCCGCCGCCTGCGGCGCGTGGCCTGCGCTCGCCAGCAGGAAGCGCAGCAGGTCGCGCGGCGTCTCGGCGGTGGCGAGCGCCTGCTCGGGCAGGCTGACGGAGAACTCGCGCTCCAGGCGCAGCACCAGCTCGACGCGCGAGAGGCTGTCCAGCCCCAGCTCCTTCTCGAGTGAGCTGTCCAGCGTCACGTAGGCGCTGACGTTGGGGCGCGCTTCGCGCGCGACGGCCTGCACGGCGGCGAGCAGCTTGTTCGCGTCGATGGTTCCTGCTGCCCGGTCCATGGAGCGGCGAGTGTACACTCGCGCCCACTCAGGCTGGATTGGGAAGCGACATGGCGACGCCCGTGACCTTCGACCCGGCAATCGGCCGGCAGCTGCTCAAGTACGCGCGCCTGCTCGCGGCGCGCGGCTACGTGCACAACACGCTCGGCAATATCGTCATCCGGGCGCCGCACCCGGACTATCCCCACGGCCTTGCCTACACCAAGCACGCGGAGCTCTCGCTCGAGGAGATGGAGCTCGACAACATCGTCGTCACAGACATCCCCACCAATCGCGTGCTGCATGGCAACAAGATCACCAGCATCGGGCACAACCTCAGCCGCGAAATCCTCCGGCTGCGGCCCGACATCCACGCCACCATCCACGTGCACGACGATGCGCTCATCGCCTTCTTCGGCTCGGGCGCCTACGAAAGTGTCGGCATGCTCTCGCTCGACCCGCCGTTCGTGCTGGGCAAGCCCGTGCATCTCGTGCCCGCGCACGTGGATGTCGAGGCGGACGTCAGCGGCGTGAAGGACTTCATCCAGGGCACCAACACGGTGGTGCTCGTGGGGCATGGCGTCACGACGCTGGGACGCACGCTCTCGGAGGCCTACCACCGTCTCAACACGCTCACCGCCGAGGTGCGGCGGAACATCGTCGCCGAGGTGCTGGCGCACCTGAAAGGCAGCCGCCCGAGCTACCGCAGCCAGGCGGAGATCGACAGCATGTATCGCTTCGCCGAGTCGATCATCTATCCCAAGCGCGCAAGCCAGGTGATGCGCGAGGACGAAGCGGCGAACTAGCGCCGCGCGCTTGACCGCAGTCAATATGCCTGGCTGCCCGGCTGCCGGATAATGGCCGGCACCATGAAGAAACCCCGCGCAACGCTCAAGGGACGCAGCGTAGAGCCGCAGGCGCTGGAGGAGGTGCGCAAGCTGCTCGGCGGCGCGCCGCGCCGGCGCGACCTGCTGATCGAGCACCTGCACCGGATCCAGGACCGCTACGGGCGGCTTTCCGCCGCGCATCTTGCGGCGCTGGCGCAGGAGATGCGCCTCTCGATGACCGAGGTGTTCGAGGTCGCGACCTTCTACCACCACTTCGACGTGGTGAAGGAGGGCGGGGACGCGCCGCCGGCGCTCACCGTGCGCGTGTGCGATTCGATCGCCTGCGAGATCGCCGGCGCGCGCGAGCTGCTCGCGAAGCTCCCCGGCATCCTGGGCAAGGAGGTGCGCGTGATTCCCGCGCCGTGCGTAGGCCGGTGCGAAACGGCGCCCTGCGCGGTGGTGCACCAGAACCCGGTGGGCCTCGCGACGCTCGAAAAGGTGAAGGCGGCGGTGCAGGCGAAGAAGTTCAAGTGCGCGGAACCCGGCTACGTCGACTACGCGGCCTATCGCAAGGCAGGCGGCTACCGGCTGATCGCCGACTGCCTGGCGGGCAAGCGCACGCGCGAGGAGATCACCAAGATCATGGAGGACTCGGGGTTGCGCGGCCTTGGCGGCGCCGGGTTCCCGGCCGGGCGCAAGTGGCGCATCGTCGCCGCCGAGCCCGCGCCGCGCCTGATGGCCGTGAACATCGACGAGGGCGAGCCCGGCACCTTCAAGGACCGCTGGTATCTCGAGCGCGATCCGCACCGCTTCCTCGAAGGCATGCTGGTGGCCGCCTGGTGCGCGGGCGTGGGCGAGATCTACGTCTACCTGAGGGACGAATACGCCGGCTGCCGTGCGGTCCTCGAGCGCGAACTCGCCAAGCTGCTGAAAGATCCGCCCTGCGCGCTGCCGCCGATCCATCTGCGCCGAGGCGCGGGCGCCTACATCTGCGGCGAGGAGTCGGCGATGATCGAATCCATCGAAGGCAAGCGCGGCATGCCGCGCCTGCGCCCGCCGTACGTCGCGCAAGTGGGCCTGTTCGGCTATCCGACGCTCGAGCACAACATGGAGACGGTCTACTGGGTGCGCGAGATCGTGGAGCAGGGTGCGGCCTGGTTCGCCGCGCACGGCCGCCACGGCAGGAAGGGCCTGCGCTCCTTCTCGGTGTCCGGGCGCGTCAAGCGGCCCGGCGTGCATCTCGCGCCCGCCGGCATCACGGTGCGCGAGCTGATCGACGAATTCTGCGGCGGCATGCAGGACGGCCACGAGTTCTACGCCTACCTGCCGGGCGGCGCCTCCGGCGGCATCCTGCCCGCCGCGAAGGATGACATCCCGCTCGATTTCGATACGCTGCAGCCGCATGGCTGCTTCATCGGTTCGGCCGCGGTGGTGATCCTGTCGCAGCGGGACAAGGCGGCCGCGGCGGCGAAGAACCTGATGCGCTTCTTCAAGGACGAGTCCTGCGGCCAGTGCACGCCCTGCCGCGTGGGCACCGCCAAGGCGCTTGCGCTCATGGACGAGAAGCGCTGGAACCAACCGCTGCTCAATGAACTCTCACAGGCGATGATGGACGCCTCCATCTGCGGCCTGGGGCAGGCGGCGCCCAACCCGGTGCAGTGCGTCATCAAATACTTCCCGCACGAGGTGCAGTGATATGGACCGCGTGAGCACCAAGCAGCAGGCGACGATGCCGATCGAGTTCAAGCTGAACGGCAAGACGGTGATCGGCCGGCCGGACGAGACCCTCATCGAGACGGCCAAGCGCCACGGCGTGGAGATCCCGCACCTTTGCTACACGCCGGGCCTGCGGCCCGACGGCAACTGCCGCGCCTGCGTGGTCGAGATCAAGGGCGAGCGCGCGCTCGCGCCGTCCTGCTGCCGGTACCCGAAGGAAGGCATGGAGGTCACCAGCGACTCCACACGCGCGCAGCTCTCGCAGAAGATGGTGCTCGAGCTCCTGCTCGCCGACATGCCGGAGCGGCGCCCCGGCGCGGCGGCGCACGGCTCGCCCTACCGCAAGGATTCCGAGCTCGACCTGTGGGCCGCGAAGCTCGGGGTCGGATTGCCGCGCTTCCCGGCGCGCGAGCAACCGAAGGCCGACGTCTCGCACCCGGCAATCGCCGTGAACCTGGATGCCTGCATC
The DNA here is from genome assembly GCA_036390555.1 of Burkholderiales bacterium. Classification (GTDB taxonomy): domain Bacteria; phylum Pseudomonadota; class Gammaproteobacteria; order Burkholderiales; family SG8-39; genus JAABQT01. The sequence continues at coordinate 14,861 of DASWBP010000249.1, forward strand.
CAATGCACGCGCTGCCTGCGCGCCTGCCGCGAGGAGCAGGTGAACGACGTCATCGGCTATGCCTGGCGTGGCGAGCACTCGAAGATCGTCTTCGACTTCGACGATCCGATGGGCGAATCCACCTGCGTCGCCTGCGGCGAGTGCGTGCAGGCCTGCCCGACGGGCGCGCTGATGCCCGCGCGCGACGCGGGACTGCAGGCCATCGACAAGACCGTGGACTCGGTTTGCCCATTCTGCGGCGTGGGGTGCCTGCTCACGTACCACGTGAAGGACAACGTCATCCAGTTCGTCACGGGCAAGGACGGCCCCTCGAACCACGGCCGGCTGTGCGTGAAAGGTCGCTACGGGTTCGACTACGCCAACCACCCGCACCGACTGACCAAGCCCTTGATCCGCAAGCCGGGCGTGAAGAAGTCCGCGGACTTCAAGGTGGACCCGGACAACTGGCGCTCGGCGTTCCGCGAGGCGAGCTGGGAAGAGGCGCTCGAGCTTGCGGCCAGGGGCCTTGCGCGCATCCGCAAGGAGGACAAGACTGCACTTGCCGGCTTCGGCTCGGCGAAGGGCTCCAACGAAGAGGCCTATCTCTTCCAGAAGCTCGTGCGCACGGGCTTCGGCACCAACAACGTGGACCACTGCACGCGCCTGTGCCACGCCTCCTCGGTCGCGGCGCTGCTCGAAGGCATCGGCTCGGGCGCCGTGTCCAACCAGGTGAACGACGTCGAGCATTCGGACGTCATCTTCCTGATCGGCGCGAATCCCACCTCGAACCATCCGGTGGCCGCCACCTGGCTGAAGAACGCCGCCAGGCGCGGCGCGAAGCTCGTCGTCGCCGACCCGCGGCGCACCGACCTGGCGCGCCACGCAAGCCACTTCCTCCAGTTCAAGCCGGACACCGATGTCGCGCTGCTGAACGCGATGATCCACACGATCATCGACGAAGGCCTGGTCAACGAGGCCTTCATCCGCGACCGCACCAGCGGCTACGAGGCGCTCAAGGAGAACGCGCAGGACTACTCGCCCGAGAAGATGGCGCCGGTCTGCGGCATCCCGGCGCAGACGATCCGCGAGGTGGCGCGCCTGTACGCCACCTCGAAGGCGTCGATCATCCTGTGGGGCATGGGCATCAGCCAGCACGTGCACGGCACCGACAATGCGCGCTGCCTGATCGCGCTCACGCTGATGACGGGGCAGGTGGGCCGCCCGGGCACCGGGCTTCACCCCTTGCGCGGCCAGAACAACGTGCAGGGCGCGTCGGACTCGGGCCTCATCCCGATGATGTATCCGGACTACCAGCGCGTCTCGACGCCGGAGGCGAAGGCGCGCTTCGAGAAGTTCTGGGGGGCCGTGCTCGATCCCAAGCCCGGGCTCACCGTCGTCGAGATCATGAACGCGGCCTACGACGGCAAGATCCGCGGCATGTACATCATGGGCGAGAACCCGGCGATGTCGGACCCGGACCTCGAGCATGCGCGCGCGGCGATGGCGAAGCTCGAGCACCTCGTGGTGCAGGACATCTTCCTGACCGAGACCGCGTACCTCGCGGACGTGGTGCTGCCCGCCACCGCCTGGCCGGAGAAGGACGGCACGGTCACGAACACCGACCGCATGGTGCAGCTCGGCCGCAAGGCGCTCGAGGCGCCGGGCGAGGCGAAGCCCGATCTCTGGATCATCCAGGCGCTGGCGCGCCGCCTTGGCCTCGACTGGCACTACGCCGGACCGAAGGAGGTGTGGAACGAGATGCGCGGCTGCATGGACTCGATCCACGGCATCACCTGGGAGCGCCTCGAGCGCGATTCCTCGGTCACCTATCCCTGCGAGAACGAGGGCGACCCGGGCCAGCCGGTGGTGTTCCAGACGCACTTCCCGACCGCCACGGGACGCGGCAAGTTCGTGCCCGCGGATCTGATCCGCGCGGCCGAGCGCCCGGACAAGGACTACCCCATGGTGCTCATCACCGGACGGCAGCTGGAGCATTGGCACACGGGCGCCATGACGCGGCGCGCGGGCGTGCTCGACGCGATCGAGCCCGAGCCGATGGTGTCGATGCATCCGCTCGACCTCGAAGCCCTCAAGGCGAAGCCGGGCGACGTCATGACCGTGCAATCGCGGCGCGGCAGGATCGCGCTGTATGCGCGCGCCGACGCCGGCACGCCGCGCGGCGCGGTGTTCATCCCTTTCGCCTTCCAGGAGGCGGCGGCGAACCTGCTCACCAACCCGGCGCTCGATCCCTACGGCAAGATCCCGGAGTTCAAGTACTGCGCGGTGAAGGTCACCAAGGGCGGCGCGCGCCCCGCCGATCCCGGCTACGGCAAGGGCCGAACGCTCGGCCTCATCTCCGGCTAACCCTTCCCGTCGCGCTGCGTCCCGGTCGCGATGGCGAGGCGCCGCGGCTGGGGCGCCCATTGGCCGCGCCGTGCTCCACGGGTGGCGGGGCAGACGAGAGCTTCTATCTGACCGAAGGCTGCCCCGCCGGGTCCCCGTGGCGCGGCGTT
>DASWBP010000250.1:0-3711 GCA_036390555.1 Burkholderiales bacterium
CAGTGCCGGCGACGCTCATGGTGGCGGCCTCGGCGACGAAAGCGACGCCGTGGTCCATCGCGAGGAACACGTAGATCGGCCCCGTCGAGACCGGCAGCGTGGCGACCATCGCGCCGAGGAAGGGCCCCGCGCGCTCGGCCGCGCGCGAGGCGGCGACGACGATCGCCGCCGCCGCGGCGACCTTCGCGGCAAGCTCGGCGAGCGCCAGGCCGTCCAAGCCCGCGGCGTCAGGCGGCCGCGGCGCTAATGACTTCCACGCCCGTCCAGGCGCCCGAGTCGATCAGCGCGCGCGCGGTGTCGCGCAGCTCCGCGGCCACCGCGGCGCCGGCGGTCGAGAGGCGCTCGCGCGGCAGCGAATAGATGTAGTTGCGCCGGCTCATATGCGCGCCGGTGATGGACAGCGCGCGCCATTGCCGGCCGCGCGCGCCCTCGAGGTATACCGCGGCCATGGGCTTGATGGTGGCGCCCATGCCGTCGTGCACGCAGTTCATCAGCAGCGAGAGCGAATCGATCTCGGCCACGATGCGCGCCGTAAGGCTGCGCCGCTCGAACTCCGCCGCGATGCGCCGGCGCAGGCCGTGCGTGCTGGTGGGCAGGATGAGCGGCAGGGCCGCGGCCTCCTCGATCGAGATGCTGGTGCGGCGCGGGGCGACGAGCGCGCTCTTCTTCGGCAGGATGACGAAGAGCTCCTCCTCCAGCAGCGGCTCCACCGACAGGTCCAGGGCCACGTCGCTCGCGAAGAGCACGGAGAGATCGAGCTGTCCCAGGCGCATCATCTGGCCGAGGTGGCCGCTCATGCCCTCCACGACGTTCAGCATGATGCTCGGGTAGCGCTCGCGCACGCGGCGCACCAGCGGCAGGCCGAGCGCGGCGACGGTGGTCGCGGGCAGCCCCACCGACACCATGCCCTGCAGCGCGCCGGACTCCTGGCGCGCGATGGACAGCGCCTGGTCGAGCTGGCGCAGCATGAAGCGCGCGTGGTGGTAGAGCGCAAGGCCGTTCTCGGTGGGCGCCACGCCGCGCGAGGAGCGGTTGAGCAGCGGCCTGCCCACCTCGTCCTCGAGCTTGCTCACCTGCTGGCTCAGCGCGGGCTGCGCGATGTAGAGCTGGCGCGACGCCTTGGAGAGGCTGCCGCTCTCGACGATCTGGGCGAAATAGCGAAGCTGGCGCAGGTCCACCGTCCCTCCTCCGGGATGCGTCGTGGCTATAGCGCGAGCTTATACCCGATGCCAGCCCTCCGGAACCTGCGCGCGCGAACAGCCCGCGCGCACGGTGCGCGCCTTCACTCGACCTGGATCTTCGCCGCCTCGATCACCGCGGTCCAGCGCTGGACCTCGGTCTCGTTGCGGCGCGCCGCGTCCTCTGGCGTGCCGCCGAGGGGGATCACGCCGTGGGTGTCCCAGCGCTTGGCGAGCTCGGGCGACTTGAGCACCGCATTGATGTCGGCATTGAGTTTGCGCACTACGTCGGCCGGGATGCCTTTCGGGCCCGAGATCGTGTACCACGGCACCGCCGCGTAGCCGGGCACCGCTTCGGCGATGGCGGGCAGCCCGGGGAAGGAGGGCGAGGCCTGCGGCAGCGTCACCGCGAGCGCGCGCACCTTGCCCGTGCGAATGGCGCCCGTGGCGGTGCCGGCGGTCTCGAAGTTCACATCCACCTGGCCGCCGAGGAGCGCCACCTGCGCCGGTGCGCCGCCCTTGAACGGAATGCCGAGCATGTCCACCTTGGTCATGTACTTGAACAGCTCCGCCGCCATGTGCGTGGCCGAGCCGCTGCCCGCCGAGGCGTAGGTGAGCTTGCCGGGCTGTGCGCGCGCCATGGCGATGAGCTCCGCGACGCTTTTCACCGGCAGCCCCTCGCGCACCATCAGCACGTTGAAGCTCTCCGCGATCAGGACCACCGACTGCAGGTCGGCTGCCGGGTTGTAGCGCAGCGTCTTGTACATCTTGAAGGCGCCGTGGTGCGAGATCGTGCCGAGCATCAGCGTATGGCCGTCGGGCGAGGCCTTCGCCACCTGCTCGGCGCCGAGGTGCCCGCCCGCGCCGGGCCGGTTTTCCACCAGCACGGGCGGGTTGTAGGACTTGTTCAGCCCGTTGGCGATGTCGCGCGCCATGAAGTCGGCCGAGCCGCCGGCGGGGTAGGGCACGACGATGCGCACGTTCTGCGTGGGGAACTGCTGCGCAACGGCGGAGCCTCCCGCCAGGGCGAGGGCGAACAGCAGGCAGAGCGGCTTGGCGCGTCTCATGTCGTCTCCTTGGTGGTCTTCCATTGTCCGTAGGCAGCGGCGACCGCATCCCAGTCCGGACGCGGGCGCGCCTCATAGGGCCGGTCCCATTCGGTCCAGTTCGTTGCGTCGATGATGTCCGCCGGCAGCGCGATGCGCCGCGGCACCGGCTGGCCGCGCAGGGTGCGCGCGGCCGCTTCCATGGCGAGGCCGCCGAAGGCGAGCGTGTTGAACGAAGCGCTCGCCAAGAGCCGGCCGGCGCGGATCGCCGCGACGGCGTCGGGCGTGCCGTTGATGCTCACGAGCGCGAGGTGCCGGCCGGTCTCCTCCAGCGCGCGCAGCACGCCCATCGCCATCAGGTCGTTGGCGACGAGCATCGCCGCGAGGCGCGGGTGCGCCGCGAGCAGCGCGAGCGCCGCCTTGCGCGCGGGCTCGCTCTGGAAATCGCCGTGCGCGCTCGCCGCCAGGCGCAGTCGCGGGTGCGCCGCCAGCGCCTCGAGAAAGCCGCGATGGCGCTTGGGCGTGGTGATCGAATCCGGGTGGCCGTCCATGATCGCCACCTCGGCGCCGCTCGCCAGGGGCGCGAGCGCGCGCTCGGCCAGCGCGCGCGAGAGGGCCACGTCGTCCGAGCCGACGTGGCAGATCCATTCGCCCTCGCGCGGCTCGCCGACCAGGCTGACGAGCGGAATGCGCGCGCGGTTGATGGCGCGGATGGCGGGGCCGAGCTTCGTCTCGTGGGCCGCGATGAGCAGGATCGCGGCGGGCTTGGCGTCGATCGCCTGCTCGACCAGCACCGCCTGCTGCGCGATGTCGTCGGGCTTCTCCGGTGCGCTGTGGCGCACTTCGTAGCCGAAGCGCGCGGCGACGGCGCGCGCGCCGAAAAGCGCCCCGCCGTAGGCCGGGTTGAGGTGGTTCTTCGCGATGAAGGCGACGTGCTTCATGGGTCTGCGGCCCATGGTAGGGGCCGACCGCCGGGGCGCGAAAATAGGCTTTTGCGACCCTTGCTATAACGCGCGCTTATAGCCAAGCTCGCAAAAAGGTATTTCACCTTCCACCCGGCAGATTCCTAGACTGCGAGGCCACCCATGAAACGCACCCGCAAGCGCCGCACCACCGCCTTCGTCGAGCAGATGGCGCGCGTCGCCTGGCGCGAGTATCCGGGCCACTTCGGCGGCGCGCTCTCCAAGGCGCTCGTCGGACCCGAGAACGCCGGCTCGCAGCTGATGGATTTCCGCATCTCGCGCTACGCCCCCAACGCCTACGTGCAGGAGCACGTGCACAAGGTGCAGGAGCAGGTCTACTACGTGCTGGAAGGCGAGGGCGTGCTCACGGTGGGCAAGGACCGCCACCTCATGCGCCCGCACGACTACGTCTACCTGCCGCCGGGCGTGCCCCACAGCTTCACCAATACCGGAACCGCCGGGCTCGTGTTCCTCGTGATCACGACGCCGGCGGACGATGAACCGCTCACCAAGGGAGGGAGCAAG
>DASWBP010000251.1:0-6329 GCA_036390555.1 Burkholderiales bacterium
CTTCGACGCGGTGCGCATCGGGCGTGTTGAAGGCAAGCAGCTTCTTCACCAGCGGGAAGGCCACGCCCTGCTTGGCCGGCACGTCCAGGCGCCCGAGCTGCAGCGTGACGTAGGCGTCCTCGCCGTCGCGCTCGAAGACGCGGTTCTCCTCCTCGAAGTCGAACAGCGCCCGCGAGGAGATCGCCACTACAAGCTTTCCATCGAAGGTCACTGGCATCGTGGCCGCGCAGGTCGCAGGGAACCAGGCGGATTCTAAGTGTTACGCGCAACCCGCTCAATGACGCGGCGCCGGCGTCCTCGATCTTGCCGGGAGGCGTCAAGTGCAGCGCCTGCCGCGGACAAGCCTGGCGCGACTGCCTTGCTCAGACGGCGCTTCGACCGCTGATGACCCGCAGCACAACGACAATGAGTGCGATCACGATCAGCGCATGCAGGAGGCCTCCCATCGTGGTGGAGGTGACCATTCCCACGAGCCACAGGAGGACGAGGACGACGGCGATGGTATAGAGCACGGTTCTTTCCTTTCGTAGTGCGCAGGCGGATTGCCGACGCAGGGGCCTCACGGCTGCCGCCATGTTGCACCTTCCCGCCGCGCGGTTCTGTGCGCCCTCAGACACTGTGCGATAGCGCACGGAACGGCGGCGGCGGCAGGCGCACGCTACGGGCGTGAAGCCATCAGCTCCCGAATTGGCGCCGCCAAGCGTGCGCGTGCCGGACGCACGCCCACCCGCGGCGGCCGGTGCGAAGGCACGCTGGCCGAGCGCTACTGTGCGCTGCTCCAGGAGTACCTGGCGCATGGCGGCGAGGCGCCGCTCAGCGGCGGATGCGAGCTGGCGCGGCAGGCACTGGCGGACGGCCGCGGCGTGCTCGACATTGCCGAGGTCCATCATCTGGCGTTGCGGCGCCTCCAGGCACAGTCACAGCCCGGCGAGCAGCTGCTGCCGGCGGCGGGCCATTTCTTTGCGCGGTGCCTCGCGCCGTTCGAGGTGGGCCACCGTGGCGCCAGGGAGGGCGCCAGGGCATTGCGGCAGCTGAACGAGATTCTGGAAGGCGAGTTGAAGCGCGTCGCCCATGTGCTGCACGATGAAGCCGGCCAATTGCTCGCCTCGGTGCATCTGGCGATCGTCGATGTCGCCAGCGAGTTCCCGCCGGCGGCGCGCGCGCGCTTCGAGACAGTGGAGCGCCTGCTGGCGCAGATCGAGTCCGAGTTGCGCAGCCTCTCGCACGAATGGTGCCCGACGGTGCTCGACGATCTCGGGCTGTTGCCGGCGCTTGAATTCCTCGCCGACAAGGTCGCCAGGCGCACCGGCATCCGCGTGTGCGTGACGGGTGCAGCCGGCGGCCGCCTGCCGGGCGCCGTCGAGATGGCGCTGTACCGGGTCGTGCAGGAAGCGCTCAACAACGCCGTCAAGCACGCTGCCGCGCGCGCTGTCTGGATCGAGCTGCAACGCCTGCCGCACGAGGTCACTTGCAGCGTCCGCGACGACGGCAAGGGGTTCGACGCGAACCGGCTGCCCGCGGTCCGGGGGCTGGGGTTGATCGGCATCCGGGAACGGCTCACCGCCCTGGGCGGGTCGCTGCGTCTCGTCACCCGGCCGGCGAACGGCACCACGCTCCACGCCGCCATACCCCTCGCTGGCTGACATGCGGCTACTGCTGGCCGATGATCACCAGATTGTCCGCGAGGGCCTGCGCGGGCTGCTGGAGAAGGCCGGCCACGAGGTGGTCGGCGAGGCGGCCGACGGGCATGAGGCCTGCAAGCTGGCGCGCACGTTGAACGTCGACATCGCGGTGCTCGACCTGTCCATGCCGCTGCTGAACGGCATAGACGCCGCCCGCGAGATCCGCAGCCTGTCGCCGGCCGTCAAGACCATCATGCTGTCCATGTATCCCGACAAGCGCTACGTTCTGCAGGCCCTCAAGGTCGGCGCGAAGGGCTACGTCCTCAAGTCCCAGGCCGCCACCGACCTGCTGCGCGCGATTCGCGTGGTCGCCAGCGGCGAGGTGTACCTCAGTCCGGAGGTCGCCGCCTCGGTTGTGGATGCCTTTGTCAACAAGACCGACGTTGCCGCAGATCCGCTGACCCCTCGCGAGCGGCAGGTGATGCAGCTGGTCGCCGAAGGCAGCTCGACCAAGGCAGTGGCGAAGATCCTGAACATCAGCTTCAGGACCGCCGAGTCACATCGCAGTCACATCATGAAGAAGCTGGGCATCCACGACGTCGTCGCGCTCACGCGGCATGCCATTCAGGCCGGGTTGGTGCAGCTCTGAGCCGGCCCGGGCCGTACGGCGGGCGGCTTGTCGGCAAGCCACAATCGCATTACCGACAGCAGCTGCTCCACGTCTATCGGCTTGGAGACGTAGTCGGTCGCCCCTGCAGCCATGCACTTCTCCCGATCGCCCGTCATCGCCCCGGCCGTGACCCCGATGACCGGCAGGTTGCGGAACTGCTGCAGACCCCGGACAAGGCGGATGGTCTGATACCCGTCCTGCTTCGGCATCCTCATGTCCATGAGGATGATGTCGACGTCCGGATTCTGCTTCAGCTTCTCGATGCCCTCGATGCCGCCGGACGCGCTGATCACCCGCATGCCCTGCTGCTCCAGGATGCTGGTGAGCGCAAAGATGTCGCGAATCTCGTCGTCCACGATCAGCACCTTCGTGCCTGCCAGCGGCGTCGCGGCCCTTCTCGCGCCCGGGCGCGGCCGCAACTGCGCGGGGGGCGCGGCCTTCATCGCCTCGTTCAGGCAGAGTGCCGAATGTTCGAGAACTGCCGCCGCTGACCTCACGCGCTTCAACAGTAGCATTTCGGCCACCTCCCCGACCTCGCCCGACGCGGCACCAGGTCCGGTGTCCGCCGCCCGCAGCATGACGATGGACAGCTGCTCCCCGCATCCGGACTGAAACACCTGCCGGAGCAGGTCGAGCGCCCTCATGCCGGCGAGGCTCTCGCCGATGACCGCGCAATCGGTGCCGGACCTGCCGAGAACCTTGAGAGCCTGCTTGCCCGTGGCTGCAGCGATGACATGCAGACCCTCGGCAGCCAGCGCGCTCGCGATCCCCTTGCGCTCGGCCCGGCTTGCACTTGCGACCAGCACGGCCCGCGGTTCCTGCTTCGAGAACTGACGCAGCCTGCGCAAGGCCTCGAGCAGGGCCTGGTGCCTGGCGCGCCCGCGCGCGAACCCTAGCGCGGCCATGCTGGCGAAGGTCTGCTCCTCCTCGTCTGCGCAGGCGACGCTGACGGGAACCTGCCGGGTTTCCGGGTCCTCGTGCAGCAGATTGAAGCTGGCCCAGCCATGCGCGGCCTGCGACTTGATGCCGACGATGACTGCGCTCGGGTTGTATTCGCTCGCGAGCGCGAGTGCCGTGTGCGTGTTGGCGGCGCTCAACGCCTTGAATCCCAGCGCGCGCACCTGCTCGAGGTACGCCGCGGCAAGCCCCGCATCGTCCGCTACCACCAGCACCGCGCGGTCCCCGGGGCGGATCCCGGCGCGATCGTCCGACGCGGGAGCGGCCTGCGCCCCGGCCTCATGGCCGAGGGGAAGGAAGAAGGTGAAGGTGCTGCCTTCGCCCGGGCTGCTTTCCACCCGGATCTCGCCGCCGAGCAGGCGCGCCAGGTCCGCACTGATCGCCAGCCCCAGGCCGGTGCCGCCGAAGCGGCGATCGGTCGTGCCGTCGGCCTGCCTGAACGGCTCGAAGATCGCCTGCAGCTTGTTCTTTGCGACGCCGATGCCGGTATCGGCGACCGAGAACTTCAGGACAGGTACCGCATCCGTGCGCCGCCGCATGGAGCCTTGGTCGGCCAGCGCGACCTCGAACGACACCGTGCCCTTCTGCGTGAACTTGAACGCATTGGAAAGGAGGTTGTGGAGAATCTGCCGCAGGCGCTTCGGGTCAGTCCGGATCGTCGCGGGCAGACCTTCCTGCATGGCGACCCTGAATTGCAGACCCTTGTCGCGCGCGATCTGCCTGAACGCCCGCTCCACGTTCTCGCCCAGATCGGCAAGGCGCGCGTCGACGAGGTTGACGGTGACTGCGCCGGACTCAACCCTGGCCAGATCGAGAATTTCATTGGTCAGCTCCAGGAGATCGTCGCCCGCCATGCAGATGGTCTGGGCGTACTCGACCTGCTTCGGCGTGAGATTGCCGCTCGCATTCTCGGCCAGCAGCCTTCCCAGGATCAGCAGGCTGTTCAGCGGCGTTCTCAGCTCGTGCGACAGGACGGCAAGGAACTGCGACTTGTAGCGCGAGCTCAATGCCAGCTGCTCGACCTTCTCGCGCAGCACCTTTACGGTCTCGTCCTGATCGAGCCCGCCGCCCCCCGGGTTCCGCAGGTCCGTCATTGGCACGCGCTGCGCGATTGCGGCAGCAGGTTTCCGGGGCATGCGTCGTCCGCCTGCGCGACAGGGACGATGCCGCGGACGCCGGCGGGCGTCTCCGCGAGCCGTCGCCGGATCATGGGCCAGCCTTCGACGATCAGGGGCTTCACGAATCTCCAGGAACCTCAGCGGCCGGGCACGCCGACGCTTGCCGGTGCTTCAGGCTACGCCCTCGGCAGGCGCGCCGGCACCCACGAACACCGAGTTCGTGCCTCATGAACTACTGATTGCGCGGTAGTGGAACCGCTACAGGGGAGGCGGCGCGAGGCCCGGCGGCGCTATTCCACCAGGCCGTGCTTGACGGCGTAGCGGATCAGGTCCGCGTTGCTGTCGAGCTTGAGCTTCCTGAGGATCCGCAGCCGGTAGGTACTGACCGTGTTCGGGCTCAGCGACAGTTCCTCGGCGATATGCGTAATCGGCTTTCCCGACGCAATCATCCACATCACTCGGTATTCGCGGTCGGACAGCGATTCGTGGGGCAGGCCTTCCGATCCCCCCTCAAGCTCGAGCGCGAGCTTCTCCGCCAGTGACGTGCTGACGTACTTCTTGCCGCTGGCGGCTTTGCGGATCGCCACCGGAAGCTCCTCCGAGGCGGATTCCTTGCTGATGTAGCCCGCCGCCCCGGCGCGCAGTGCCGATACCGCGATCGCCTCTTCCGGATGCATGCTGAGGATGAGCACCGGGCGCTGCGGATGGGCTTTCTGGATCTTCTTCAGGACTTGCAGGCCGTTGCCGCCGGGCATGGAGTAATCGAGGATCAGCACGTCCCATTCGACCTTGCGCACGAGCTCGAGCGTCTCGCCGAAGTTGCGTGCTTCGCCGACCACGCGCATGTCGGGCTCCGCGGCGAGGATCTGCTTCACGCCCTGGCGGACGACCGCGTGATCGTCGGCAATCAGGATGTTGGTCACGCGCTATTCTCGCAGAGGCCCGCGCGCGCCCGGCAGCTGCAGCGGCGCCGACAGCCAGACGCTCGTACCCCCGCCGCCCAGGCCTTCGATCGTGAGTTGGTCATGGCCTCCTGGAAGATCCTGAAGATGGCGGTCGCACGGTCCGGATCGAAGTCGAGTCGCTCCGCGGGCGGCTCGAGCCTGCAGCGCACGCCCGTGCGGGCCTGAAATCCTCTTGTCTCCCACCTGATGGCGCCCTGCAGGTCGGCGTCATCCAGCGCCAGGGGCCTGAGCCCCGCCACAATCCTGCGCACCGATCGAGTGGTGTCGTTGATCAGCCGGAGCATCGATCTGATTTTCCCTGCCGGCGCGGCCAGGTCTGCGGGCAGTCGTTTCCGCAGCCACGGGAGATCCATCCGCAGTCCGGTCAGCGCCTGCCCCAGCTGGTCGTGAATCTCGCGCGCGATGCGCGCTCTCTCCGCTTCGCGCACGGACTCGATGTGCGCCGCGAATGCGCGGAGCATCTCCTGCGCCCCCTGCGGGCGCCGTTCGACCAGTTCCTGCGTGAAGTATTTCCAGTCGAGTCGCGTCTAGGGACTGCTTTGTTCCTGCTTGGCCACCCGTGGTAACCGCCTTTCGCAACTCGGAAAAATCCAGGACGCGGCACGGGCGCCCCGCTTTGTCGTTGAACCGCGACAACGTTATTTCGGCCATCACCGCTTTGTCAATGAATGTTGTGTTAGGGTGCCGGCGTTCAACTACAACCATGTAGTTGTATAGCTACAGACCGACTTGTAACTCCATGTTTCTTGGCGATTGCCGGGGGCTTGTCGGTTTGTGCTGGAGGTGTGGGGCCAGACCTGGCCCACCCATCTGGAGGCGCGAACGTGACCTCGAATCTTTCGGTTCCGAAGGCCCCGCGGTTCCCTGATCCTGGCGTCCCTGCCGCGTGCACGCTTGGCGCGATTGCCCGAGCACTCCTGCTCGCCGCGGTCGCCCTGAGCGCTGCCTGCGGCGGCGGAGATTCCGGAGACAACGCGGCCGGCACGGATGCGGACGC
>DASWBP010000252.1:0-2115 GCA_036390555.1 Burkholderiales bacterium
CATCGCGTCGGCTGCCAGCCGGATCATGTTGAAAGAGCCGATCAGGTTGATGGTCACCACGCGCGTGAAATGCGCGAGGTTGTGCGGCCCTTCCTTGCCGATGGTGCGCTCGGCGGTGCCGATGCCTGCGCAGTTCACGAGCACGTGAATGCCGCCAAACGCCTTCACCGCGGTTTCGACGGCCGCCTTGCCATCGGCCTCCGAAGTGACGTCGCACTTGACGAAGCGCCCACCCAGTTCCTTGGCGAGCTTCTCGCCCGCCTCGGCCTGCAAGTCGGCAATCACCACCTTGCCGCCATTTTCCGCGGCCATGTGCGCGGTGGCCGCGCCCAAGCCTGAAGCGCCGCCGGTGATGAGGAAGACACTGTTCTTGATGAGCATAGGTGGGCCTCGGAGCGTGAAGAGGCGCGATTATAATTCACGCCTTCCCCGATGCTGCGCCTGCGCTTTGACCTCGCCTTCGAGGACCTCTACTCGCGCGACGGGCTGGCGCGGCTGGATGCCGCGTTCCTGCACTTTCTTGCAGAAGGGGACGCGAAGCTGCGCGACCGGCTGCTGGCGGCCCGCGCCAATCCCCTGCAGGGAAAAGAGGAGTCCGATCTCCTCATTGCGATCGCGCCGCACCTCGACGACTTCCTCGCGCACCTGTTCGCGATCGAGGCCGAGGCGCAGGCGCTCGCCGCGCGCCACCACAACTTCGCCCCGCTCTACTCGGTGAAGCGCCTGTTCGTGCAGCGCCGCGCGCTGCACAAGGTCAAGCCCGAGGACGCCGCGGCGCTGAACGGCACCGCCGCCGAGCAGGAGCTGCGCGCGCTCTTCGGCGGTCAGTTCACCGAGCTCGCGTTCGCGCGCCACGTGACAGAGTGGCAGAAGGACGAGGCCGCCAACGCGCAGCAGCTCGATCTCGCGGCGCGCTACGCGGCCTGGGCCGCGACCACCCCAGAGGGCAAGGCGAAGCACCGCGGCGGGGTGCTGTTCAAGGCACCGCGCAAGCTCGAGTTCATGCGCCTGGTGCCGCTGCACACCGACGCCGCGCGCGGCTACGAGCGCCATTCGCTCGAGCACCTGCGCCGGCGCGAGGGCTTCGCGCTCACCGATCCGGGCACCGACCTCGTCGGCGCGCTCGACGAGGCCAACTACTGCATCTGGTGCCACGAGCAGGGCAAGGACTCCTGCTCCAAGGGGCTGAAGGAGAAGGCGCCCGTGAAGCCCGCTGGCGGCGAGGACGCTCCGGCCGCGGCCTTCCGCAAGTCGCCGCTCGGCACGCCGCTCGCCGGTTGCCCGCTGGAGGAGAAGATCTCGGAGTTCCAGATGGTGAAGGCGCGCGGCCAGGCGCTGGCGGCGCTCGCGATCATCTGCGTCGACAACCCGATGGTTGCCGCAACCGGCCACCGCATCTGCAACGACTGCATGAAGTCCTGCATCTACCAGAAGCAGGATCCGGTCAACATCCCGCAGGCCGAGACCCGCACCCTCAAGGATGTGCTGAGCCTGCCCTGGGGCTTCGAGATCTATTCGCTGCTGACGCGCTGGAACCCGCTCAACCTGCGCCGCCCGCTGCCGCGGCCCGACTCCGGGCGCAAGGTACTGGTGGTGGGCCTCGGGCCCGCGGGCTTCACGCTCGCGCACCACCTGATGAACGACGGCCACACCGTGGCGGGCATCGACGGCCTCAAGATCGAGCCGCTGTCCGGGGAACTCTCCGGCGTGGACGCGCACGGCCGGCGCAAGGCCTTCGGGCCGGTGCGCGACGCAATGGACCTGTACGAACCGCTCGACCAGCGCGCCATGGCGGGCTTCGGCGGCGTCGCCGAGTACGGCATCACCGTGCGCTGGGACAAGAACTTCCTCAAGCTCGTGCGCCTGCTGCTCGAGAGACGCGCCGAGTTCGCGATGTTCGGCGGCGTGCGTTTCGGCGGCACACTCGCGCTGGAGGATGCCTGGCAGCTCGGCTTCGACCACGTGGCGCTGTGCATCGGCGCCGGCGGCCCCACCGTGCTCGACATCCCCAACGGCCTCGCGCGCGGCGTGCGCGCGGCGTCCGACTTCCTCATGGCGCTGCAGCTCACCGGCGCGGCGAAGCTGGACTCGATCGCCAACATGCAGCTGCGCCTG
>DASWBP010000253.1:0-4334 GCA_036390555.1 Burkholderiales bacterium
GATCATGAACGGCCGCATGTACCCGACCACGCTCGAGGGCCTCGAGCGCGCCATGCGGCAGCTGGCCAAGTAGCTTGCGCCGGCACTCCGGCACGGCGCTTGCTAGGAGCTCGCGGATGGCGCAACGCGATCCAGCGAGCCGCATATTCGACGAGATGCACGCCCCGGACGGGTGCATCCGGCCCCACTATGCCGCGTACCAGGACTGGCTGGCGCGCATGCCGGCCGGAGCCGTCGCGCGCAAGCGCCTGGAAGCCGACTCGGCGTTCCATCGCACCGGGATCACCTTCGCGGTCTATGGCGCGGACGAAGGCCGCGAGCGGCTGATTCCCTTCGACATCGTGCCGCGCATCGTGCCGCAGGGCGAATGGCGCGCCCTCGAGCACGGGCTGCGCCAGCGAGTGACCGCGCTGAATGCCTTCATCCGCGACATCTATTCGGAGCAGCGCATCGTCAAGGCGGGGCTGGTGCCCGCCGAGCAGGTGTTCTGCAATGCGCAGTACCGGCCCGAGATGCAGGGCGTGGCGGTGCCCAGCGGCATCTATGCGCACATTGCCGGCATCGACATCGTGCGCGCGACGCAGTCCGCGGGCGAGGCGCAGTACTACGTGCTCGAGGACAACCTGCGCGTGCCCTCGGGCGTGTCCTACATGCTGGAGAACCGGCGCATGATGCTGCGGCTGTTTCCGGAGCTGTTCGCGCGCCACAAGGTGCTGCCCGTCGAGCACTACCCCGACCTGCTGCTCGACACGCTGCGCCAGGCGGCCCCGGCGGGCCTGCATGAGCCCACGGCGGTGGTGCTCACGCCCGGCGCCTACAACAGCGCCTACTTCGAGCACGCGTTCCTCGCCCAGCAGATGGGCATCGAGCTGGTCGAGGGCAAGGACCTGTTCGTGGACGACGAGACGCTGCACATGCGCACCACGCAGGGGCCGCGCCGCGTCGACGTGGTCTACCGCCGCATCGACGACGATTTCCTCGATCCGCTCGCCTTCCGCCAGGATTCGGCGCTCGGCGTGGCGGGGCTGCTGTCGGTGGTGCGCGCGGGACGCGTCACGCTCGCCAACGCCATCGGCACCGGCATCGCCGACGACAAGTCCATCTACCCCTACGTGCCGACGATGATCCGCTTCTACCTCGCCGAGGAGCCGCTCATCGCCAACGTGCCGACCTGGCAGTGCCGCGATGCGCGCCAGCGCTCGCACGTGCTCGCGCACATGCACGAGCTGGTGGTGAAGGAGTGCCACAGCGCGGGCGGCTACGGCATGCTGATCGGGCCCGCCGCCAGCCGCGCCGAGATCGAGCAGTTCCGCGCGCGTGTCAAGGCGGCGCCCGACAAGTACATCGCGCAGCCGACGCTCGCTCTTTCGGCCTGCCCGACTTTCGTCAAACGGGGCATCGCCCCGCGGCATGTCGACCTGCGCCCGTTCGTCCTCTCGGGAAAGAGCGTGCGCATGGCGCCCGGCGGGCTCACGCGCGTCGCGCTCAAGGCGGGCTCGCTGGTGGTGAACTCCTCGCAGGGCGGGGGCACCAAGGACACCTGGGTGCTGGAGGACTGAGGCGTGCTGTCGCGCACCGCCGACGCGCTCTACTGGATGGCACGCTACACCGAGCGCGCGGAGAACGCCGCGCGCCTGCTCGACGTCAGCTACCGCATGTCGCTGCAGCGCGCGGCGGCGCGCGTGGGCTACTGGGGCGCCGCGCTCGGCATCACGGGGCTGGAGGAGGCCTACAAGGCCAAGCACGGCGAGATCACCGCCGCGCACGTGCTCGGCTTCCTCGCGGTCGATGCTGACAATCCGTCCTCGATCCTGTCCTGCCTGCGCGCGGCGCGCGAGAACTGCCACGCGGTGCGCGGCACCGTCACCTCCGAAGTCTGGGAGACGGTCAACACCACCTGGCTCGAGGCGCGCGAATCGGCCGGCGCGCTCGGCCGCGGCAGGCTGCAGGGCAGCGAGCTCACGCGCTTCTGCGAGTGGGTGAAGTTCCGCTCGCACCTCTCGCGCGGCGTCACCGTGGGCACGATGCTGCAGGACGAGGCCTTCCACTTCATGCGCCTGGGCACCTTCCTCGAGCGCGCGGACAACACCGCGCGCCTGCTCGACGTCAAGTTCGACGAGCTCGCGCCCAGCACCGACGCCGAGGACGAGTACTACCAGTGGGGCGCGCTGCTGCGCTCGGTCTCCGCCTTCGAGATCTACCGCAAGGTGTACCGCGACGTGATCACGCCGCCGCGCGTCGCCGAGCTGCTGATCCTGCACGAGGCGATGCCCCGCTCGCTGCACGCCTGCATGCGCGAAGTGGACGAGATTCTCGGCGTCGTCGGCAACGCGCGCTCGGGCGACACCCAGCGCCGTGCCGGCGAGCTGCACGCGCGGCTGCGCTTCGCGCGCATCGAGGACATCCTGGAGATCGGCCTGCACCCCTACCTGACGCAGTTCCTCGAGCGCACCGCGGACCTGGGCAACCGCATCGCCCGCGATTTCCTGGTGCCGATCGGCTGAGGACGCGGCGCGCCATGCTGCTCGACATCGTCCACGAGACCGTCTACCGCTACGCGGTGCCCGCGAGCTACAGCCTGCAGGTTCTGCGGCTGTGGCCGCGCGCCGATGCCGGCCAGCACGTGCTGCACTGGACGCTCGAGGCGCCCGGCCGGCGCTGGACCCAGGAGGACGCCTTCGGCAACGTCGTGCACGTGGTCTCGCTCACCGAGCCCCACCACGAGATCCGTGCGGTGGCGCGGGGCCAGGTGCGGACGCAGGGCCGGCGCGGCCTGCTGCGCGCGCACGACCTGGCGGTGCCGCCGCTCGCCTTCGCGCTCGCCACGCACCTGACGGCCGGCGCGCCGGCGGTGGAGCGCCTGGCGGCGTCCGCCTTCGGCACGCAACACGGGCCCGAGGCGGCCAGCCGGGAAGCGCTCGAGGCGCTGATGCAGGCCGTGCACGCCCACGTC
The DNA here is from genome assembly GCA_036390555.1 of Burkholderiales bacterium. GTDB lineage: Bacteria > Pseudomonadota > Gammaproteobacteria > Burkholderiales > SG8-39 > JAABQT01. The sequence continues at coordinate 2,954 of DASWBP010000253.1, forward strand.
GCCTACGTGCAGGGCGTCACAGAGGTGCACGACACCGCAGCCGAAGTGCTCGCGCATCGCCGGGGCGTGTGCCAGGACCTGGCGCACGTGTTCCTCGCCTGCTGCCGCGCGCGCGGCATCCCCGCGCGCTACGTGAGCGGCTACATCCTCACCGACGCGAGGCACGCGGCCTCGCACGCCTGGGCCGAAGCCTGGCTGCCGCGCGCGCACGGCGGCGCCGGCGCCTGGCTCGGCTTCGACGTGACGCACAACCGCCTGACCGGCCCGGAGCTGTGCCGGCTGGCGCTGGGGCGCGACTACGCGGACGCGAGTCCGGTGCGCGGCATGCATGTCGGCGGCGGCGGCGAGAAGCTGCATGTGCACGTCGCGGTGCAAGGCAGCGGCGAGGAGCCCGAGCAGTAGGCCCGGCCGCAGCCTCGCAAAGCGGGTAACATCGCGCCTTCGCAAAATGCCTCCCAGCGCGTCCCGATGACCTACTGCGTTGCGGTGAAGTGCGACGCCGGCCTGGTCTTCCTGTCGGATTCCCGCACCAACGCCGGTGTCGACCAGGTCGGCACCTTCCGCAAGATGCACGTGTTCGAGGTGCCGGGCGAGCGCGTCATGGTGCTGCTCACCGCGGGCAATCTCGGCGTCAGCCAGTCGATCGCCAGCGGCCTGCGCGCGCACATGGCCAAGCCCGGCGAGCGCAGCCTCGCCTCGGCGCCGAACATGTTCTCCGCAGCCAAGGCCGTGGGCGACGCCGTGCGCCGCACCTACCAGCGCGACGCCGAGTCGCTGAAGACCTTCGACATCGAGTTCAACGTCAGCTTCATCTTCGGCGGCCAGGTGAAGGGCGAGGAGCCGCGCCTGTTCCACGTGTACTCGGCCGGCAACTTCGTCGAGGCCACCGCGGAAACGCCCTACTTCCAGCTCGGCGAATCCAAGTACGGCAAGCCGATCCTCGATCGCGTCATCGGCATGGAGCTCTCCCTGGACGAGGTGGCCAAGTGCTGCCTGATCTCGATGGACTCGACCATGAAGTCGAACCTGTCCGTCGGCCTGCCGCTCGACCTGCTGTGCTACGAGCGCGACTCGCTGCGCGTGGCGCGCCACAAGCTGATCGACGGCAAGGACGCCTATTTCGCCTCGATCCGCGAGCGCTGGGCGCAGCAGCTGCGCAAGGTGTTCAACGAGTTGCCGGCGCCGGGCTACTGGAGCTAGCGGCGACGTGCGCCGCACTAACGTGATACTTTGGAGACAACCATGAACGACATCGCTGCTTTCCACGAAGTCTCCGGGCGGGCGCGCACGCGTGCCGGCAGGTTCATGCGCGCGCTGCTGGCCGCGGGCCTGCTCCTGCCGCTCGCCGCTGAGGCGCAGGGCGGCGGCCGGCTGGAGCGCA
>DASWBP010000254.1:0-10617 GCA_036390555.1 Burkholderiales bacterium
TCGGCGATCGCGCCCGAGGACACCAGCACGCAGCGCTTGCCCAGCGCGCGCAGCTGCGCGATCTGCGCGGCCCAGCGCGCGATGGCGGCGGCATCCAGGCCGCGGCCTTCGTTGGTGACGAGCGAGCTGCCGACCTTGACGATCAGCGTGGCGGCGCTGGCGAGCGGCGAGATCATGGGCTCAGGCCGCGCGTCGCGCGCGCGGGGCTTTCGCGCCCTGCGCGAGAAAGCGATAGGCGGCGGCGCACAGCTCGCGGCAGCCCGCGCCGTTGATCGCGCTCACCTTGAACCAGGCACCCTTCCAGCGCAGCGTGCGCAGGATGCGCGCGATGCGCTCGTCGGCGTCCGGCGCGAGGTCCGCCTTGTTGAACACCAGCCAGCGCGGCTTGCGGTACAGGGACTCGTCGTACTTCTTCAGCTCGGCGGCGATGGCGCGGATGTCGCGCACCGGGTCGGCGTCCTCGTCGAGCGGCGCGAGGTCCACCAGGTGCAGGAGCAGCCGCGTGCGCGCGAGGTGGCGCAGGAACTGGTGGCCGAGGCCGGCCCCTTCCGCGGCGCCTTCGATCAGGCCCGGGATGTCGGCGATGACGAAGCTCGCGTCCTCGGCGACGCGCACCACGCCGAGCGAGGGATTGAGCGTGGTGAACGGATAGTCGGCCACCTTCGGCCGCGCGCTCGACACGGCGCGCACCAGGGTCGACTTGCCCGCGTTGGGCAGCCCCAGCAGCCCCACGTCGGCGAGCACGCGCAGCTCCAGGCGCAGCTTGCGGCTTTCGCCCGGCAGCCCCCGCGTGTACTGGCGCGGCGCGCGGTTGATGCTGGACTTGAAGTGGAGGTTGCCCAGGCCGCCTTGTCCGCCCTTGGCGAGCAGCGCGCGCTCGCCGTCGCGCGCCAGGTCGGCGATCACCTCGCCGCCTTCCTCCTCGCGCACGAGCGTACCCACCGGCACGCGCAGCACCAGATCGTTGCCGCCGCGGCCGTCCTTGTCGGAGCCGCCCCCGCCTGCGCCGTTGCCCGCGCGATGGATGCGCGCAAAGCGGTAGTCGATGAGCGTGTTGATGTTGCGATCGGCGACCGCCCAGATGCTGCCGCCGCGGCCGCCGTCGCCGCCGCTCGGGCCGCCGCGCGGCACGTACTTCTCGCGGCGGAACGCCGCGGCGCCGTCTCCGCCCTTGCCGGCGTGCACCTCAATGGTGGCTTCGTCGATGAATTTCATGGCCTGGAAATGAAAAAGCCCTACCGCGAGCGATAGGGCTTTCGCGGGAGCGGGTCTCGGCTAAGCCGGGAGCACGCTCACGGTCTTCTTGTTGCCGGCGCCTTTGATGCCGAACTCGACCTTGCCGCCGACGCGCGCGTACAGCGTGTGGTCGCGGCCCATGCCGACGTTCGTGCCGGGGTGCACCTGCGTGCCGCGCTGCCGCACGAGGATCTGGCCCGCGTTCACCTGCTCGCCGCCGTAGGCCTTGACGCCGAGGCGCTTGGCCTGCGAATCGCGGCCGTTGCGCGAGCTGCCGCCTGCTTTCTTGTGTGCCATTGCTCGATCTCCCTGATCAGGCGCCGCCGACGATGTCGTCGATGCGGACCTCGGTGTAGTTCTGGCGATGCCCCTGCGTCTTCTGGTAGTGCTTGCGCCGGCGCAGCTTGAAGATCTTCAGCTTCTCGCCGCGGCCATGCGCGACGACGGTGGCCTTGACCTTGGCACCCGCGACCAGCGGCGCGCCGACGCGCACGGCGTCGCCTTCGCCGACCGCCAGCACCTCTTCGAAAGATACCGCGGCGCCGACCTCGGCCGGGAGCGACTCGACGCGGACCTGCTCGCCGGACTTCACGCGATACTGCTTGCCGCCGGTCTTGATGATTGCGTACATGGGGAATCCGTAGCCAGAAATTGAACGAATGCGCTGCAAAGACTTGGAATTATAGGAGATTCCGGCTCCTCGCGTCAAAGCCTTGTATGCTACGACCCCTGTCCCGCCGCCTCCCATGCTGCAGCCTGCCGCCCCCGCCTTCCTCGCGCCCGTTGCCGACGACATGCGCCGCGTGGACGCGGTAATCCGCGAGAGCCTGGGCTCGGACGTGGCCCTGGTGCGCCAGGTCGCCGAGTACATCGTCGCCGGCGGCGGCAAGCGCCTGCGCCCGGCGCTGCTGCTGCTCGCAGCAGGCGCGGTCGGGTTCCGGGGCGAGTCGCGCTTCGAGCTCGCCGCGGTGGTGGAGTTCATCCATACGGCCACGCTCTTGCACGACGACGTGGTGGACGAGTCGCATCTGCGCCGCGGCCGGCGTACGGCGAACGCCGCCTTCGGCAACGCTGCCTCGGTGCTGGTCGGAGATTTCCTGTATTCGCGCGCCTTCCAGATGATGGTCGGGCTGGACAGCATGCGGGTGATGCGCGTCCTGGCGGATGCGACCAACACCATCGCCGAAGGCGAGGTGCTGCAGTTGATGAACTGCCATGACCCCGACGTGGGCGAAGAGCGCTACCTGGAAGTCGTGCGCCGCAAGACCGCCAAGCTCTTCGAGGCCGCTGCACGCCTGGCCGGGGTGCTCGGCGGGGTGCCGGCGGCGCTGGAAGAAAGCCTCGCGGCCTACGGCATGCACCTCGGCACCGCCTTCCAGGTGGTGGACGACGTGCTGGACTATTCGGGCGAGGCGGAAGAGACCGGCAAGAGCCTGGGCGACGACCTCGCCGAGGGCAAGCCCACGTTGCCGCTCATCCGGGCCATGCAGGCCGCAAGCCCGCAGGACGCGGCGCTGGTGAGGCGCGCGATCGTCGATGGCGGGCGTACGGGCTTCGCGCCGGTGCTGGCGGTGATCCGCTCGAGCGGCGCGCTCGACTACGCGCGCGAGGCCGCGCGTCGCGAGGCCGAGGTCGCTGCGCGCTCGCTCGAGGGCCTGCCCGCGTCTCGCTACCGGGATTCTTTGCTAGAATTGGCGTCCTTTTCGGTGACGCGCCGCAGCTAGCTTTTCTCGCAACTCGGGGTGTAGCTCAGCCTGGTAGAGTACTGCGTTCGGGACGCAGGTGTCGCTGGTTCAAATCCAGTCACCCCGACCAAGCCTGTTTTTCCGGAATACCTAGAATAGCGCCATGGGACGCCTGGTCCTGCTCGCGCTCGCCGTGGTGGTGCTGGTATGGCTGGTGCGCCGTGCGTTCGCCGCGCGGCGCCCGGACGGGGCGCCGCGCGACGCCGAGGGCGGCGCGCTGGTGCGCTGCGCGCACTGCGGCATGCACCTGCCGCGCGCGGAGGCGCACGCCGCCGGCGGCCGCGACTATTGCAGCGAGGAGCACGCGCGGCTCGGGCCGCGCCGCTCCTGATGGCGACACGCACCGACTCGACCCTGTTCGCGCGCGGCGAGGCGCCGCCGGAGTCGTTCTGGATCTCGCTGCAGTATTTCAATCTGTACCGCATCGCGGTGGCGTTGCTGTTCCTCGGCGCCACCTATTTCGCCTACGAGCCGACCAACTTCGGCGCGCACGACCTCGGCCTGTTCCGTGCCGTCTGCGTGCTCTACCTGCTGCTCGCCATCGGCTTGCAGTTCATGGTGCGCGCCGGCCGCGAGCGCTTCAACCTGCAGCTGACACTGCACGCGCTGCTCGACATCGTCGCCATCCCGCTGCTCATGTACGCGAGCGGCGGCATGCGCAGCGGCCTCGGCGTGATGCTGCTCATCTCGTTGACCGGGGCGGGGCTGGTCGCGCCGCTGCGCCTGAACTTTCTGTACGCGGCGCTCGCCAGCATCGCCGTGCTGCTGGAGGAGAGCTACTGGGCGCTGGCGCTCGACCTGCCCTCGGCGAGCGTGGTGCCCGCGGGCCTGCTGTCGATGGGCTATTTCGCCACCGCCGGCGCCACCGGCTGGCTCGCGCAGCGCCTCGCCGCCAACGAGCGGCTGGCGCGCGAGCGCGGCCAGGCGCTTGCCAACCAGATGCGCGTCAACGAGCTGGTGATCGCCGACATGCAGGACGGCGTGCTGGTGCTCGACCGCGAGGGCTACGTGGTCGAGCACAACCCGCAGGCCTTGCGCCTGCTCGGCATGGAGGCGCTGCGCCAGCAGCCGCTGGCAACGGTGCTGCCGGGGCTCGAGCCGCGCTGGCGGACATGGCGCGAGGCGGGCGGCGGCCCGGCCGCCTCCGCGGTGGACCTCGAGGCGCGCGGCAAGGAGGTGCGCGCGCGCCTGCTCGACACCGGCACGGAGGACCACTTCACCGTGGTGTTCGTCGAGGACATGACGCACGCGCGCGAGCAGGCGCAGCAGCTCAAGCTCGCGGCGCTCGGCCGGCTCACCGCCAACATCGCGCACGAGATCCGCAACCCGCTCTCGGCCATCAGCCATGCCGGCGAGTTGCTGGCGGAGGAGCGGCGCGAGGCGGACCGCGTGCGGCTGACGCGCATCATCAGCGACAACACGCGGCGCCTGGAGCAGCTGGTGGCGGACGTGCTGCAGTTGAACCGCCGCGACCGCGTGGCCGCCGACCGCATCGCACTTGCCGTGTGGCTGAACGATTTCCTCGACGAGTACGCCGCCAACGAATCGCTGCCCGCCGGGCGCGTCGTGCTCGAGCCGGCGCGCGGCCTGTGGGCGGAATTCGACCGCGATCACCTGCGCCAGGTGATGTGGAACCTGCTGCGCAACGCGGTGCGCCATGCGCGCGCGGAGGCCGGGGCGGTGCGCATTGCCGCGCGCGCTTTCGGCGACAAAGTAGAATTGAACATGATCGACAACGGCCCGGGCGTGCCGCAGGCCATCCAGGGCCAGTTGTTCGAGCCGTTCTTCACCACCGACAGCAAGGGCACGGGATTGGGTCTTTACCTCGCGCGCGAGCTGAGCGCAGCCAACGGTGCGCTGCTCGAGTACGTCGCCGGCTCGGGCGGGGGTCATTTCCGCGTCGTCTGCCGCGGCGGGGCCGCCGCATGAGGCGCGCCGAGCGCCGGCCGTCCCCGCGCGACCGCCAGGTGCTGGTGGTCGACGACGAGCCCGACATCCGCGAGCTGCTGGAGCTGACGCTGGCCAAGATGGGCCTGACGGTGGTCGGGGCGGGCAGCCTCGCCGAGGCGCGCGAGGCCCTGCAAAAGGGCCGCTTCGACCTTTGCCTGACCGACATGCGGCTCTCCGATGGCGACGGGCTGGACCTGGTGCGCCACATCGCCGGCCTCGACATCGACTTGCCGGTGGCGGTGATCACCGCCTACGGCAGCGCCGAGAACGCGGTGGCGGCGCTCAAGGCGGGCGCCTTCGACTACGTGTCCAAGCCCGTGGGGCTCGACCAGCTGCGCGCGCTGGTCAAGTCGGCGCTGTCGCTGCCGGAGCCCGCGCCCGCCGAGGCGCGCGACATGCCGCTGCTCGGCGAAAGCGCGCCGCTCGCGCAGGTGCGCGAGCTGATCGGCAAGCTCGCGCGTACGCAGGCGCCGGTGTACATCTCCGGCGAATCGGGCAGCGGCAAGGAGCTGGCGGCGCGGCTGATCCACGGCCAGGGCGCGCGCCGCGAGCGGCCGTTCGTGCCGGTGAACTGCGGCGCGATCCCGGAGAACCTGATGGAGAGCGAGTTCTTCGGCTACAAGAAGGGCGCCTTCACGGGAGCGGAGCAGGACCGCGACGGCTTCTTCCAGGCGGCCAACGGCGGCACGCTGTTTCTCGACGAGGTCGCGGACCTGCCGCTCGCCATGCAGGTGAAGCTGCTGCGCGCCATCCAGGAAAAGCGCGTGCGCAAGGTCGGCGCCACCCAGGAGGACCCGGTGGACGTGCGCATCATCTGCGCGACGCACCAGGACCTTGCCCGGCTCGTGGAGTCCGGCAGGTTCCGCCAGGACCTGTTCTACCGCCTGAACGTGATCGAGCTGCACATGCCGCCGCTGCGCGAATGCCGCGAGGACATCCCGCTCATCGCGCAGAGCATCCTCGTGCGCGCGGCGCGCCAGCCCGGTGCGCCGGCGCCGCGGCTCTCGGCCGCCGCCCTGGAGGAGCTCTCGCGCTACGACTTCCCCGGCAACATCCGCGAGCTCGAGAACATCCTGGAGCGCGCCATGGCGCTCTCCGGCGGCGAGGAGATCGGGCCCGACGACCTGCGCCTGCGCCCCGCGCTGGTGGACGAGCCCGGCGCGCGCCCGGCCGAGGGCGCGCTCGAGGTGCCGCTGCCCGAATACCTCGACCGCGTCGAGCGCGAGGCGATTCTCGCGGCGCTGGCGCGCACCGACTTCAACCGCACCGCGGCGGCGAAGCTCCTCGGCGTCACCTTCCGCACGCTGCGCTACCGCATGCAGCGGCTCGGCATCACGGATGAGAATCGGCCGTGACGGCAGGGTGGCGGGGGCGCGCTACGTCGCCTCGCCGAACTGTGACGCGCGCCCGGCCGGCACTGCGGTCTCGCTGCTGCTCGTGCATTCGATCAGCCTGCCGCCGGGGCGCTACGGCGGCGACGCCATTGAACGGCTGTTCACCAACCGGCTGGAGCCGGAAGCGCATCCCTATTTCCGTGAAATAGCGCACCTGCGCGTATCCGCCCACTTCCTGGTGCGGCGCGACGGCACGCTGGTCCAGTTCGTCCCGGTACAAATGCGAGCCTGGCACGCCGGCGTCTCGCGCTGGCGCGGCGCGGGGCGCTGCAACGACTTCTCCATCGGCGTCGAGCTCGAAGGAACCGACCGCGCGCGCTTTGCCGATGCGCAGTATCGGTGCCTCGGACGGCTGATGCGAGCGCTTGCTGCGCGTTTGCCGCTGCGCGCGATCGCGGCGCACAGCGATGTCGCGCCGGGCCGCAAGACGGATCCGGGCGCGCGCTTCGACTGGCCGCGCTGCCTCGCCGCCGTCGCGCGCGCCTAGCGCGTCATCGCGTTCCCTTTACTATTAGTTGGGCCCGTTTGCGGCCCAAGCCCAACCGCTAGTAGCTTCGCTGCGCTGCGCAAATGGCACGCGCGCGCGAGCGCGCTTGCAAATTAAAGCCGCCGTGGTAAATTGCAGCCACTATAATTAGTGAACAATCAGTAGCTCAGCACTAGATATTGTGGTTTTAATGCAGGTCGTCACGAATCCGCAATGTGGCAGCGGGACGGCCGGGCCGGAACGGGGTGCCCTGTAGGGGGCGTAGCACGGGAGACAGGACATGCAGATCGCGCAGGAAAACGTCGCGACGAACCCGGTGAGAAGCGCAAACGTTGCCGACGTCACGAGCGCGGTTCAGTCGAACTGGAGCGAGTACAAGGTCATCCGCCGCAACGGCGCGGTGGTGGGCTTCGAGCCGGCCAAGATCTCGGTGGCCATGACCAAGGCCTACCTCGCGGTGAACGGCAGCCAGGGCGCGGCCTCGGCACGCATCCGCGAGCGCGTGGCGCACCTGACCAACCAGGTGGTGGCCGCGCTGCAGCGGCGCCAGCCGCAGGGCGGCACCTTCCACATCGAGGACATCCAGGACCAGGTGGAGCTCGCCCTGATGCGCTCGGGCGAGCACGACGTTGCCCGCGCCTACGTGCTGTACCGCGAGGAGCGCGCCAAGGCGCGCGCCGCCGAGAAGACGGCGCGCGAGCGCGAGGCGGCCCAGACGGTCCTGCACGTGGTGGACAACGGCGCGCGCCGGCCGCTTGACCTCGAGGGCCTGCAGCGCCTGCTCGAGTCGGCCTGCGAAGGGCTGGACGGCGCCGCCGACGCCGCCGGCATCCTGGAGGCCACGCTGCGCGACCTGTACGACGGCGTGCCGATGGAGGAAGTGCGCAAGTCGGCCGTGCTCGCCGCGCGCGCGCAAATCGAGAAGGACCCCGCCTACAGTTATGTGACCGCGCGCTTGCTGCTGAACACCATCCGCCTGGAAGTGCTCGGCGAGGAGGTCAGCCAGGCCGCGATGCAGACGCGCTACGCCGAGTACTTCCCGGAATTCATCCGCCGCGGCATCGAGGCCGAGCTCCTCGACCCGGAGCTGGCGACGTTCGACCTCGCGCGCATCGGGCGCGCCCTCAAGGCCGAGCGCGACCTGAAGTTCGGCTATCTCGGCCTGCAGACGCTGTACGACCGCTACTTCCAGCACGTGCGCGGGCGCCGCATCGAGCTGCCGCAGGCCTTCTTCATGCGCGTGGCGATGGGCTTGGCGCTGCGCGAGAAGGACCGCGAGGCGCGCGCCATCGAGTTCTACGACGTGCTGTCGACCTTCGACTTCATGAGCTCGACGCCGACGCTGTTCAACTCGGGGACGCAGCGCTCGCAGCTCTCGTCCTGCTACCTCACCACGGTGGCCGACGACCTCACCGGCATCTACGACGCGATCAAGGAAAACGCGCTGCTCGCCAAGTATGCGGGCGGCCTGGGCAACGACTGGACGCCGGTGCGGGCGCTGGGCTCGCACATCAAGGGCACCAACGGCAAGTCGCAGGGCGTGGTGCCGTTCCTCAAGGTGGTGAACGACACCGCGGTGGCGGTGAACCAGGGCGGCAAGAGGAAGGGCGCGGTGTGCTCGTACCTGGAGACCTGGCACCTGGACATCGAGGAGTTCCTCGAGCTGCGCAAGAACACGGGCGACGACCGCCGTCGCACGCACGACATGAACACGGCGAACTGGATCCCCGACCTGTTCATGAAGCGCGTCATGGAGAACGCCGACTGGACGCTGTTCAGCCCGTCGGACGCCCCCGAGCTGCACGACAAGGTCGGCAAGGCCTTCGAGGAAGCCTACGCGCGCTACGAGGACAAGGTGGCGCGCGGCGAGCTCAAGCTCTACAAGAAGATCCCGGCGGTCCAGTTGTGGCGCAAGATGCTGTCGATGCTCTTCGAGACCGGGCATCCGTGGATCACCTTCAAGGACCCGTGCAACCTGAGGAGCCCGCAGCAGCATGTCGGCGTGGTGCACAGCTCCAACCTGTGCACCGAGATCACGCTCAACACCTCGGCCGACGAGATCGCGGTGTGCAACCTCGGCTCGGTGAACCTGGTGGCGCACATGACGCCGCAGGGCCTGGACTTCGAGAAGCTGCAGCGCACCGTGCGCACCGCGATGCGCATGCTCGACAACGTCGTCGACATCAACTACTACGCGGTGGACAAGGCGAAGAACTCCAACCTGCGCCACCGCCCGGTGGGCCTGGGCATCATGGGCTTCCAGGACTGCCTGCACCTGCTGCGCGTGCCGTATGCGTCGGCGCGGGCGCTGGAGTTCGCCGACCGCTCGATGGAGATGGTCGCCTATTGCGCCTACCTGGCGTCGACCGAGCTCGCCGAGGAGCGCGGCCGCTACTCCTCCTTCAAGGGCTCGCTGTGGGACCGCGGCATCCTGCCGCAGGACTCGCTCGACCTGCTCGCCGCCGAGCGCGGCGGCTACGTCGAGGTGGACCGCTCCTCGAGCCTGGACTGGGAGCCGCTGCGCGCGCGCATCAGGCAGCACGGCATGCGCAACTCGAACTGCCTGGCGATCGCGCCGACGGCGACCATCGCCAACATCGTCGGCGTCTCGGCCTCGATCGAGCCGACCTACCAGAACCTGTACGTCAAGTCGAACCTGTCGGGCGAGTTCACCGTGACCAACGAGTACCTGGTGGCGGACCTGAAGCGCGCCGGGCTCTGGGACGAGGTGATGATCGCCGACCTCAAGTACTTCGATGGCAACCTGGCGCGCGTGGACCGGGCGCCGGCCGAGCTGCGCAAGCTCTACGCCACCGCCTTCGAGGTCGAGCCCAGGTGGCTGGTCGAGGCGGGGGCCCGCCGCCAGAAGTGGATCGACCAGTCGCAATCGCTCAACATCTACATGGCGGGCGCCTCGGGCAAGAAGCTCGACGAGACCTACAAGCTCGCGTGGATCCGGGGCCTCAAGACCACCTACTACCTGCGCTCGCTGGGTGCGACGCACGCCGAGAAGTCCACCTCCAAGGCCGGGCAGCTGAACGCCGTGCCCGCCGCCGGGACGGCGCCCGAGGCCGGCGCGGCCGAGGAGCCCAAGTTCTGCGCCATCGACAATCCCGAATGCGAAGCATGCCAATGAACCTCGAGGCCTGCCAGTAATGCTCAGCATCCCAAGACAGGCCGGCTTCGCGCCGGCCACCGCCGCCGCCGAGGAGCGTTTCGCCGCCGGCAACGCCTTCCGCCGCATCACCGTCGACGACAAGCGCGTCATCAACTCCAGGGCCGACGTCAACCAGCTGGTGCCGTTCAAGTACAAGTGGGCCTGGGAGAAGTACCTCTCCGCCTGCGCCAACCACTGGATGCCGCAGGAAATCAACATGAGCCGCGACATCGCCCTGTGGAAGGACCCGAACGGGCTCACGGCCGACGAGCGGCGCATCGTCACGCGCAACCTCGGCTTCTTCGTCACCGCCGACTCGCTGGCGGCGAACAACATCGTGCTCGGCACCTACCGCCACATCACGGCGCCGGAATGCCGCCAGTACCTGCTGCGCCAGGCGTTCGAGGAGGCGATCCACACCCACGCCTACCAGTACATCGTCGAGAGCCTGAACCTGGACGAGGGCGAGGTGTTCAACGCCTACAACGAGATCGCCTCGATCCGCGACAAGGACGAGTTCCTGGTGCCGTTCATCGACACGCTCACCGACCCGTCCTTCAAGACCGGCACGCCGCAGAAGGACCAGGAGCTCCTGAAGAGCCTGGTGGTGTTCTCCTGCCTGATGGAGGGGCTGTTCTTCTACGTCGG
>DASWBP010000255.1:0-12156 GCA_036390555.1 Burkholderiales bacterium
GCTGCACGGCCTGTACAAGCCGGTGCCGGGCAAGTTCAAGGACTACATCGCCATCCCGAAGGGCAACGGCTACCAGTCGCTGCACACCGCGCTGATCGGCCCCTACGGCGTGCCGGTGGAGGTGCAGATCCGCACCGAGCAGATGCACCGCCTGGCGGAAGCCGGCGTCGCCTCGCACTGGATGTACAAGGACGACGAGGCCTCCCTGTCGGAGTTGCAGAAGAAGACCCACCAGTGGCTGCAGTCGCTCCTGGAAATCCAGAACCAGTCGCGCGACCCGCACGAATTCCTCGAGCACGTGAAGGTGGACCTGTTCCCGGACGAGGTCTACGTCTTCACGCCCAAGGGCAGGATCCTGTCGCTGCCGCGCGGCGCCACGGCGGTGGACTTCGCCTACCTCGTGCACACCGACATCGGCAACCGCTGCGTGGCCGCAAAGGTGAACGGCGAGCTGGTGCCGCTCCGGACGGAGCTGAGGAACGGCGATCGCGTGGAGATCATCACCGCGAGCCACGCCAAGCCCAATCCCGCGTGGCTGCAGTACGTGCGCACCGGCAAGGCGCGCGCCAACATCCGGCACTTCCTGAAGACCATGCAGTACGACGAGTCCGCCGCCCTCGGCGAGCGCCTGCTCGAGCAGGCGCTCAAGGGCCAGGGCTCGTCGCTCGCCGAGATCGACGAGGCGAGCTGGGAGCGCGTGGTGCGCGAGACCGTGGGCCGCACGCGCCGCGAGCTGCTCGCCGACATCGGGCTGGGCAAGCAGCTGCCGGCCGTGGTGGCGCGGCGCCTGCTCAAGCGCGCGGAAGCCGCGCCCGAGGCGAAAGGCAAGGCCGCGCAGGTGGTGATCCGCGGCACCGAGGGCATGGCGGTGCAGCTCGCCTCCTGCTGCCGGCCGATCCCGGGCGACGCCATCGTCGGCTCGATGAAGAAGGGCCAGGGGCTGGTGGTGCACAACGCCGACTGCAGGCAGATCGAGCGCTCGCGCCGGAACGAGCCCGATCAATGGATCGACGTCGAGTGGGACCCGGCGGGCAGCCGCATGTACCAGGCGGCGATCAAGGTGATGGTCGCCAACCGCCGCGGCGTGCTGGCAAAGGTCGCCTCCGAGATCGCCGAGGCGGGCTCCAACATCGATTCCATCAGCATGGACGAAGACCGCGCGGTCTTCACCAACATGCACTTCGTGCTGGAGGTGCAGAACCGGCAGCACCTCGCGCGCGTGATGCGCGCCCTGCGCCGCCTGCCGGACGTGCAGAAGATTTCGCGGGTGCGAGAGTAGACACACAGGGAGGAAGATCCATGCAAGCCATTGCACGCCTGGCGAGGGCCGCGTTCAGCGCGACGCTCGCGTTCGCAGCCACCGTCGCGTTCGCGCAGGGCTATCCGGGGCAGAAGGAGGGCACGTACATCGCGCGCGACTTCCGCTTCAACACGGGCGAAACCATGGCCGAGCTGCGCTTGCACTACACGACGCTCGGCAACCCGGCGGGCGAGCCGGTGATGCTGCTGCACGGCACCACCGGATCGGGCGCAGGCCTGCTGAACCCGAATTTCGGCGGACAGCTCTTCGGCCCGGGCCAGGCGCTCGACGCTGAGAAGTACTTCATCATCCTGCCCGACTCGATCGGGCACGGGAAATCCGGCAAGCCGTCCGACGGCCTGCGCGCGAAGTTCCCCCGCTACAACTACGAGGACATGGTGCGCGCGCAGCACCTGCTCGCGACCGAGGGCCTGGGCATCCGGCGCCTGCGCCTCATCCTCGGCAATTCGATGGGCGGCATGCAGGCCTGGATCTGGGGCGTGACCTACCCCGAGTTCATGGACGCGCTGGTGCCGATGGCCTCGATGCCCACCGAGATGTCGAGCCGCAACTGGCTGCTGCGCCGCTTGATCACCGACTCGATCCGCAACGATCCGGACTGGAAGAATGGCGACTACGCGGCGCAACCGAAGAGCGCGCAGTTCGCCTCGGTGTTCTACGCCATCGCCACCAACGGCGGCGACCAGGCGTGGTACCGGCAGGCGCCCACGCGCGCCAAGGCCGATGCGCTGCTCGACGCGCGCCTCAAGGCGCCGTTCCGCGGCGACGCGAACGACGTCCTGTACCAGTGGGACTCCTCGCGCGACTACAACCCCGCGCCGCAGCTCGAGCGCATCCAGGCGCAGGTGCTCGTGATCAACTCGGCGGACGACGAGAGGAACCCGCCCTCGCTCGGCGTCATGGAGCGGGAGCTCAAGCGCGTAAAGAACGCTCGCCTGTTCCTCATCCCGGCGAGCGACCAGACCGCCGGCCATGGCACCACCGGGCAGGCGAAATGGTGGGCGCAGGAAGTCGCGGCGTTCCTCGGCAGCGTGCCGCGCCGCGCGCCTTGAGCGGCTCGGGCGCGCGCCCGGGATCGGCACCACGCCCCCACACCAGGATGCCGTGAGCACGGTGAGCCTCTACGAGTCGCTGATGGAGGTGGTGCGAAGCCGCATGACGGTGCGCGCCTTCGATCCCTCCACGACCGTGCCGCACGAGCACTACGAGATGATCCTCGAGGCCGCGCGCCACAGCCCCTCGGGAGCGAACGCGCAGCCCTGGCACTTCATCGTCGTCACCGAGCAGGCGCTGAAGGACCGCATCATGGAGTACTTCCGCGACGAGCAGGTGGCGCGCGCGAAGCTGAAGATGAAGTTCCCGACGCCCGACTACCGCGGGCTGGCCACGGCGCCGGGCATGATCGTGGTGGCGAGCGACTTCCGCTGGGTGCGCGCCTTCCCGGTGCTGAATGACGGCTCGGCGCTCGATGCCATGTACAAGGCGAACGCGGAGCGGATCCTCTTGCAGAGCGTGGCCGCGGCGACCATGTCCGCGCACCTCGCGGCTGCGGCGCTCGGCTACAACGTCTGGTGGGTCACCGCCATCGGCCAGGAGAAGGCGCAGGCGGCGATGAAGCCGCTGCTCGGCATCCCCGAGGCGCTCGCCGTCCTCGACATCATGTGCTTCGGCAAGCCGGCGAAACCCGCCTACAAGCGCTGGAAGAAGAGCCTCGAGGAGATCGTCAGCTGGAACCGGTTCGACCCGGCGCAGTTCAGGACCGAGGCGCAGATCGAGGAGTGGGTCGCGACCACGCGCCACAAGGTGATGTACAAGGACGAGAAGAACGTGGACTGAACGCCGGGCCGGCACGCCCGTGCCGGTTCCTGGGGGGGCGATGCCGCAACGCTGGAAGATTCTGGCCGTGCTGACTTTCGCGCGCGCCAGCATGGGTTACCAGTTTCAATCCATTGCAGCAGTCACGCCGTTCATCTCCGCCGATCTTGCGCTCGACAAGGCGCAGCTGGGCTGGCTGATCGGCATCTACCTGCTGCCCGGCGTGGCGATCGCGTTGCCCGGCGGCCTGCTCGGTGCGCGCTATGGCGACAAGCGCGTCGCGCTGCTCGGTCTTGCCCTCATGGCCGTTGGCGGGCTGTGGCTGGCTCTGGCCGGCAGTGCTCTCGAGGCGAACGCCGCCCGCATCGTGGGTGGAACCGGCGCGGTCCTGCTCAACGTGCTCTTCACCAAGATGGTCGCGGACTGGTTCGAGGGCAGGGAGCGCGTCCTTGCCATGTCCGGTCTCGTCAATGCCTGGCCGATCGGGATCGGCATTGCGCTGTTTGCGGTAGGTCCCCTGGGCGAGGCGGCCGGCTGGCAGGTGGCGATTGCGTCTACGGCCGCGTTTGCCGCATGCGGCTTCGCCGCCGTCCTGGCGTGGTACAGACCCCCCGCAGCGCCGACGCAGCCCGCGGCGACGAGCGTCGGGCTCGGCGCCCTCACCGCCCGCGAATGGCGCCTGCTTTGCGTCGCGTCCCTGCCTTGGCTCGTGTACAACGCCGCCTACCAGATCCTGGTGTCCTTCCTTCCTTCGTTCTTCCTCGAAAACGGTCTGAGCATCGCGGGCTCGGGCGCCGTGACGGCGCTCAACACACTGCTCATCGTCGTATCGGTGCAGGCGGGAGGAATCATCCTGAAGCGCGCCACTCGGCCGGACCTCGTCTGCCATGCCGCAATCCTCGGGTGGTGCGCGACCGTACTGCTGTTGTCGGGCGCATCGCATCCGCTGCTGTGGATCGTGCTCGGCGGCCTGATTGCCGGCCTGCCGGCCGGCGCGTTCGTGAGCTTGCCGGCGGAATTCCTGCGCCCGGAAACCCGGGCGGCGGGCATGGGCGTGTTCTATACGATCTATTACCTGGGATGCGCCTTCCTCCCCGGTGCCGCAGGACTGCTCTACGACGCCAGCGGCAGCGCACGTGCCACGCTGTGGATGGCCGCGCTGCTCGCGTTCGCGTGCGTTCCGACGCTGATCCTGTTCCGGTGGGCGCTGCGTCGCGCCTAGCGGGTGCTCTCGGCGAGCGCCGAGAAGTGCGCGGAGAGCTTCGCGATGCTCTCCGGGACGACATGCCGGTGCGGCGTGTACCAGGGCAGCATCGAATGTAGCCGCATGCCGACCGTAAAGATGGTGACCTGCAGCCGCTGGCGCGCGGTGATGCGACAGCGCTCACCATGGCGCCGCACGTCGGCCGTTGACATGAGAACGGCAACCTCGTCCTGGAATCCCAGCATGTGCCTCTGCGCGCGCCAGCAGGCGCGCGCGCGGTATGGATAGTCGCCGTAGAGGTGCTGGTAGACGTCGAAGGCGACGTTGCGGTGCTCGATCTCCTCGAGCATGTGCCACTTGAAGAGGGTGCCGAACGCCGGGTGCGTACGCTTGTGGTCGTACAGCCCGCTCTCGATCATCCTGAGCGCGAACTGCGTGGTGTAGGACTCGAAGCCCTCGACGTAGCCGATGCAGAACCGGTCGTCGCCGACCTCGAGGAAATTGTCGAGCTCCGCGCGCAAGTGCGCCACGCGCTCCGCCAGCCCCGGGTAGCCTTGCGCGAGGACGGTCTTGTTGAAATCGATGTGCCGCTGATAGTGCTGCGCCTCCTGGCGGCAGAAGCGGTCGAGACTCTCGCGAAGCTCGTCGTCGCGGATGCGGTCGAGGACCTTGCGAAACGACTTGACGATGAAGGGCTCCACCGTCGCCGCATACAGCCCGAAGGCACTGTGCTGGTAGGACAGCACCGAATTGCCTGCGATGTAGAGCGGATGGAAATCCGCCGCGCTTGGCACGTCGAATTTCATGGTGCGCACGGTGATCGGGTGCATGGTTGGCCTCTGCGGGCGCCGCGTCCGGGGCGGAGAGTTCCTGTGGCGCGGGACGACGCGAGTATGCGCCCCTCCGCCAGCCGCCACAACACGGCCTGGTTCCGGCGCGTGCGGCGCAGCAACGCCGCGAGCTGCGAACGCGGCCTTTCGCGCGCCGCCAGCGGTGCGTAGGATGCCCGCGCAGGGTCCGGCAGAACACCTACAGGAGGAGGGGCAATGCCGCTACAGGCGCGGGCGTTCCTGGGCATCTGGCACAACCTGAAGCCCGGCTTCGAGCGCGAGTTCGACCGCTGGCACACCATCGAGCACATGCCCGAGCGCGTGGGCGTGCCGGGATTCCGTGTAGCGCGCCGCTACATGAACTGGAAGCTCGCGAGCCACCTGTGCTTCACGATGTACGAGGGCGCGCACACCGAAACCTTCCGCTCGCCCGGCTACCTCGCGCGCCTCAACGACCCTACACCGTGGACGCGGCGCGTCGGCGCGGCGCAGACGGATTTCCTGCGCGGAGCGTTCCAGGTGCGGCTGTCGCTCGGCGCAGGCGTCGGCGGCGCCATCGGCACCTTTCGCCTCGCGATCGAGGACGCCGCGCGCGAGCAGGCCACCATCGCGCTGCGCCATGCCTGTGAGGATCTGATGTCGTTGCACGGCGTGGTGGGCGCGCACCTGGGCGTCGCGAACAAGGAGGTCACGGGGGTGCGAACCAAGGAAATGGAAAACCGCCCCTCCGCCGCCGCCGAGAACGCGATCGACACGGTCGTGCTGGTGGAGACCTTCGGCTTCGAGGAGCTCGAGGCGATCCTCGACGAGATCACTGCGAAGCTGCGCGTGCCCGGCGCGGGCGCCGCGCAAGCCGAGCCCTACCGGCTCGCCTACCTGCTAGCTTCATAGATCGGGAGACCCCCAGATGACGACCCAGCAAGGCATGGCAATGGTGACCGGGGCCGGATCTGGCCTCGGGCGCGCGATCGCGGTGAAGCTCGCCGCCGACGGGTACGCCGTCGCGGCGCTGGACCTGGACGAAGCCGCGGCGCGCGAGACCGCGCGCCTCATCTCGGAAAAGCGCGGCCGCGCGGCGGGCTACGCTGCCGACGTGAGCCGCGTCGCCGATATCGATCGCGCCGTCGGCGCGGCAATCGCCGCGCTCGGGCCTCTCGAGGTGATGGTCAACAACGCCGGCATCCTGGATGGCTACTTCGACGTGCACGAGCTGGACGAGGCGACCTGGCGCAAGGTGATCGACATCGACCTGACAGGCACATTCCTCGGCTGCAAGCGCGCGCTGAAGGAAATGCTGCCGCGGGGCCGTGGGCGCATCGTCAACATGGCCTCCGTCGCGGGACTCAACGGCACCGGCGGCGGCGCGGCATACATCGCCGCCAAGCACGGCGTGGTCGGCCTCACGCGCCAGATGGCGGTGCAGTACGGCGCCAAAGGCATCCGCACGAACTGCGTCTGCCCGGGCCCGGTCGCGACCGGACTGCGCGCGCACTCGCAGGCCATCCTCGGCCCCGGCGTGCCCGACATGAGCGGGCGCGGCGTTGCGGTGAACGACGAGATGATCCGTGCGCTGGTGCCGCTCGGCGTGCGCGGCACGCCCGAGGACGTCGCCGGCGCGGTGAGCTTCCTGGCATCCGAGGCCGCGGGCTACGTCAACGGCCACGCGCTCGTCGTGGACGGCGGCTGGCGCGCGAAATAGCCCCCTCGTCCCGGATGCGCGCCCTCGCGCCCTTCGGCGTCCGCAGTTTCCGCTTCCAGTGGCCCGCCGACCTCGCCACGTCGTGGGCCTTCGAGATGGAGGCGCTGATCCTCGGCTGGTACGTGCTCGCCACCACCGGCTCGGTGCAACTCCTCGTGCTGGTCGCCGCGCTCGGCTGGCTGGGGTCGCTGTTCTCGCCGTTCTTCGGCATTGCCGGCGACCGCATCGGCGTGCGCCGGCTGCTGTGCGTCACGCGCGGCGCCTATGCGCTGCTCGCGGCGACGCTCGCGGCGCTGACGTTTTCCGGGCAGCTTGCGCCCTGGCATGTCCTCGTCGTGGCGGGGATCGCGGGAATGATGAAACCCTCCGACATGGCGATGCGCCACGTACTTGTCGGCCAGACCATGCGCCCCGAGGCGCTGATGGGCGCGCTCGCCATCTCGCGCACCACTTCCGACACCGCGCGCGTCGCTGGTGCAATCGCGGGCACGGGGGGCGTGGCGCTGATCGGCATGGGCCCGGCCTACGTCGTCGTCGCGGCGATCTATGTCTGCGCCTTCCTGCTCTCGCTCGGCGTGGCCGCAGTGCCGCCGCGTACGCTGGACGCGCTGGCGGACAAGGTCCTCGCCAACCTCCGAGAGGGCGTGCACTACGTCTGGGAGAAGCCCGACCTGCTCGGCGCCTTCAGCATGGCTTTTCTCGTCAACCTGCTCGCCTACCCGTTCTTCCTCGGCCTGCTGCCCTACGTCGCGAAAGAGGTCTACGACATCGGCCAGTCGGGCCTCGGCTACCTTGCCGGCGCGTTCGCCACCGGCGCGCTCGCGGGCTCGCTGGTCGTGGGCGCCAACCGCGTGCCGCTGCGTGCCGCGCGCGTGATGCTGCTCTCGGCCGGCGTGTGGTTCGCGGGGATCATCCTTTTCGGCCAGATCCGGGTGCTCGGCGTGGGCTTGGCGCTGCTGTTCGTCATCGGCTTCGTGCAGAGCTTCTGCCTCACGCCGCTCGCCGCGGTGATGCTGCGCGCTTCCAGCGAGGCGATGCGTGGCCGCGTGATGGGCATCCGCATGCTCGCCATCTGGGGCCTGCCCGTCGGGCTGGTCGCGGCCGGGCCGCTGATCGCAGGCCTCGGTTTCGGGCCGACCACGCTCATCTACGCGGGCCTCGGTCTTGCGGCCACCGTGGCGATCGGTTGGCGCTGGCAGCGGGCCCTTTGGCTGCGTTCCGCGCCCGCCAATGCGCAGCTCTAGGCAGAGCCCGGGACGAAACCGGATTGACCCGCCAAGACGTTCTTGCTCCAATGTGCCGCCCCGCCCTGCGACAAGATTCGCGATCCGCCCCGGAGGAGACCGTCATGCTGTTTGCCCGCTTTGCCCAGCACCACGCTGCACGCCGCATTGCCGCCGCAGCGAGTCTTGCGGTTGCCGCCTTCACCGTGGCCCCCGCCCACGCGCAATCGGCCGCGCAATGGCCCGAGCGCCCGGTGCGGCTGCTGGTGCCGGTGGGTGCTGGCGGCGCAGCCGATGCGCTGTCGCGCAACCTCGCGAGCGGCTTCGCGCAGTTTGCCAACGGCCAGGCGCTGGTGGTGGAGAACCGCCCCGGCGCCGGCGGCACCATCGCCGCGGCGGCGGTCGCGCGCGAAAAGCCGGACGGCTACAACCTGTTCCTCGCCGAGGTCGGGCCGAACGCGGTGTCGCACACGTTCATGAAGCTGCCCTACGACCCCCATACCGCTTTCACGCCGATCATTCACGCGGTCAACCTGCCGGCGGTGATCCTCATCCGCCCGGCGCTGCCCTACAAGACGCTCGGCGAATTCGTCGCGGCCGCCAAGCAGCAGCCGGGCAAGTTCAACTACGCCTCGGCGGGGATCGGCAACTGGACGCACCTGTACATGGCCTATTTCAACAGCCAGGCCGGCATCAACCAGGTGAACGTGATCTACAAGTCGGGCTCCGAGATGCTGCTGGCGATGCTGCGCGGCGAAGCGGACACCGCGATCATCACGGTCTCCACCTCGCTCGGGCAGGTGAAGGAAGGCAAGATCCGCGCGCTCGCCGGCACCTCGATGCGGCCGATGGCGCAGCTGCCGGACGTTCCCTCGGCCGGCCAGACGGTGCAGGGCTTCGACGTGAGCGTCTGGCACGGCATCGTCGGGCCGGCGGGCATGGATCCGGCGCTGGTCGCACGCATCAACGGCGTCTTCAACCAGGTGCTGCAGGTCCCCACGGTGCGCACGGCGATCACGCAGGCGCAGGCCGCGGACATCGTCGGCGGCACGCCGCAGCAGTTCGACGCGTTCATCAAGAGCGAGCTCAAGCGCTGGCCCGAGGTCGTCAAGGCCGCCGGGATCAAGTCGGAGTAGCGGCCGGCCGCCATTCGAGAGGCCGCGGTGCCGTGAAGATCACGGACCTCAAGGTTCATGTCCTGAAGAGCCCGCTCGCGGAGCCCTTCGCGTTTTCGCAGGGCTGGGTGCGCCAGCGCTCCGCCACGCTCGTCGAGGTGACCACGGATGCCGGCCTCACCGGCTGGGGCGAGGCTTTCGCGCAGGGCCTGGAGCCTCCAGAGATCGCGGCCACGGTCATCGACAAGGCGCTGCGGCCGATCGTCACCGGCGCCGATCCGCTCGACACCGAGGTGCTCTGGCATCGCATGTACCACGCGACACGCGATTACGGCCGCAAGGGCTCGGTCGTCGCGGGCATCAGCGCTGTGGACACGGCCCTGTGGGACATTGCCGGCAAGTTCCACGAGGTACCCGTCTATCGCCTGCTGGGCGGCGCCTTTCGCACGAAGGTGCAGCCCTATGCGACCGGCTTCTACCGCATCAAGGGGCAGGGCGAGGCGCAGCGCCTGGGCGAAGAGGCCCTGCGCCATTTCGAGGCGGGCTTTTCGATGATGAAGGTGAAGCTCGGCTACGGCATCGCCGACGACATCGCGTGCATGGAAGAGATCGGCCGCGCGATCCAGGGCAAGCCCGTCACGCTGATGGTGGATACCAACCACGCCTACGGCCGCGCTGACGCGCTGCGCCTGGGCCGCGCGCTCGAGCCCTACGGCCTGCGCTGGTACGAGGAGCCCGTCGTGCCGGAGGACCTCGCGGGCTACGCAGAGATGCGCCAGAAGCTCTCGATGCCGATCGCGGGCGGCGAAAACGAGCACACGCTCTACGGCTTTCGCGAGCTCCTCGGCGCGGGCGCCGTGGACGTGGCGCAGCCGGATCTGGGCTCCTGCGGCGGTATCACGGCGGGCAGGCACATCCTCGCCCTCGCGCAAGCGCACGGCGTGCAGGTCAACCCGCACGTCTGGGGATCGGCGATCGCGCAGGCGGCATCGCTGCAATTCCTCGCGGCGGTGCCCGTCGCGCATCATTCGCTGTACGCGCAGGAGCCGATCCTCGAGTTCGATCGCTCCTCGCATCCGTTCCGCGTGCAGCTGATCACCAGGCCGATCCAGCAGGTCGGCGGCTGGGTGGAGATCCCTTCCGGTCCCGGCCTCGGCGTGGAGGTGGACCGCTCGGTGCTGGAGAAGTACCGCGCCTAACGCGGACGCGCGAATCGCGGCGGCGCGCGGAACGCGCTAGGGCGCGCCCACCGGGTAGAGCCGAATCCGGTCAAGCCCCATGTAGTAGCCGGTCGACTTCGGATACTTGCCCGCGATCATGAAGCTGACCTTCCTCGTGCCCGCCGGCAGGGAGAACTTTCCGGCTTGCAGCGGATTGGGCGCCATCACGCCCGGCGCGAATCCCTGGAACGTGAAGGACACGGCCTTGCCGTCGATTTCCATCTTCAGGTCGGCGTAGTCGGGCGCGCGCGTCAGGTACAACTCCACCGCGTAGGTGGCGGCCGCGGGGATGTTCACGGCAAGGTCGAGCACGGCGCCGACCGATCCGCCGCTCCAGAACAGCTGGGCATTGCCGCTCCAGCCGGAACCGAATCCGGCCATCGGCTGGATAGCCACCTTGCCGGCGTTGACCGAGGACTTGCCGGCCTTGACCAGGTCTTCCGCTTCGACGTTCAGCAGGGTGGGCTTCGCGCCGCCAGCGCTCGCGCCCGCCTGGCTGGCGATGGCAGCGCCGCCGGCGACTGAGCTGGCCCCCGCACTACTGGCGACAGCTGCGCCGCTGCTTGCGCCCGAGCTGGCGCCGGCCTTGGCGCCCGCCTGCGCGGCCGGCGAAGGCGGCGTGCCGCCCTTCGCCTGCTTGGAGAGCGCGGCGGCCGCCGTGAGCGTCGTCTTGCCGGACAGGATCGGGCGCTTCTGCTCCAGTGCTGCGTTCGAGAAGCCCTGCCACTTGGTCTCGTTCTTGTGCTGCACGAGCACGCAGCTGGGCTTGTAGACGATCGGGTCCTTCGTGCACTTGAGGATCGTGACCACGTCCCAAGATCCCGACGCGGGCGGGTTCGACAGCGTCACGCGCTCCGTGAGCGTGCTCGCCTGCTCGTTCCACTCCGCCTTGGCTTCCGCCCAATACGTCTTGTCGGGTGTCTTGCCGGTAGACGACCCGTCGCTGATGTGATTGACGAAGCTCTTGCAGATGCCCTTGAACGCGTACTGGTGCACCGGGCCGTCCGGCACGCCGGAGGCGGCCTTGAGCTCGAGGCCGGAGCAATCCGCATCCGCCTTGTTCACCGTGGTGGCCCCACCGCCGCTCGCCCATGCAAGCAACGCTGCTGCGCAAAGACTGAGAACCCCGTCTTGAAGACTGAATCTCTCGTCGGCCATGGGCGCGCTCCTGGACGTGTCGCAGCGAATTCATTTAACACCAGCGCCGCCGCCTCCGCAATCCGCAGCCGCACCACTTAGTGGTTGGCTCGCCGCGGATTCCAGCCGCCGACTGCCAGCGCAATCTACAAGCGGTACGCCAGGCCCGCGTTGAAGTAGAAGCTCGAGTCGCTCTCGGTGATCGGGCTGCGCGCGGCGTCGCCGTGCAGGCGCCTTGCCTGCGCGCCCGCGACCACCGTCCAGTGGCGCGCGAAATCGTACGAGCCCAGCAGCCCGAGGCTCGTATGCAGCAGGCCGCTGCCGGCGGTGCTGTCGGCATAGAAGGACTGCACCGCTTTCGAACTCGCCCACGTGCCCTGCGCGTACGCGCCGAGGAAAAGTCCGCCGCTGCCAACAAGGCCGACATTCAGGCGCAGGTCCGCCTGGGCGCCGCGGTCCGAATCGGCGTGCTGGCGATAGCGCACGAGCACGCCCGCAGGCGCCGGGCCGATTTTGAAGTCCCACTCGAGATGCGCGCCGATCGAGACGCCCGGGTCTACGTCCGGCAGGCCCAGGCGCACGAGCAGGTCCG
>DASWBP010000256.1:0-10501 GCA_036390555.1 Burkholderiales bacterium
TGTGCGGCACGAACGGCCGCAGCACGTTCTCGGTGAACAGCGCGGTCGGCGCCAGCAGCGCGCCGCTGGCGGTCGACAGGATCGCCGACAGCAGCGCGCCGAAAAAGAGCACCTGCGCCCACATCGGCGTGCGCTCCAGGATCAGATTCGGCAGGATGCGCTGGATCTCGCGCGCATCCTCGCTCGCAAAGAGCTTCGCGTACTCCGGCTCGATCATCAGCGCTGCATAGGCGATGAAAATCGGCACGAAGGCGAAGCAGAAGTAGAGCGCGCCGCCGAGCAGGCAGCCGCGGATCGCGGTTTTCTCGTCCTTCGCGGAAGTCACGCGCTGGAACACGTCCTGCTGCGGGATCGAGCCGATCGCGAGCGTCATCCACGCGGCGGCGAAGGCGAGCCATTCCTTGGCGCCGGCTTTCGGCCAGAAGTCGAACTTGCCCGCCTCGGTGGCCGCGGCGAGCACCTTGCCCGCGCCGCCCGCCATGTCGCCGACCAGCCAGGCCACGGCGGCCAGGCCCACCAGGATCACCACCGACTGGAACAGATCGGTCATCGCCACCGACCACATGCCGCCCCAGATGGTGTAGCCGAGCACGATCGCCGCGCCGATCAGGATGCCGGTATTGAGGTCGATCTCGCCGCCCGAGAGCACCGAGAACACCAGGCCCAGCGCCGTGAGCTGGGCGGAAGTCCAGCCCAGGTACGAGGCGGTGATGGCGACGCTGGTGGCCACTTCCACCGGCTTGTTGTAGCGCTTGCGGAAGAAGTCGCCGATGGTGAGCAGGTCCATGCGGTAGAACGCGCGCGCGAAGAAGATCGCGACGAAGAACAGGCAGAAGGACGCGCCGAAGGGATCGGCGACGATGCCGCCCAGGCCGTCCTTGGTGAAGGTGGCCGACACCGACAGCACCGTCTCGGCGCCGAACCAGGTGGCGAACACGGTCGCGGTGGTCATGTAGAAGGGCAGGCTCCTGCCCGCGACGACGTAGTCCTTGGCGTTTTGCACGCGCATCGCCGCCCACAGGCCGATGCCGATGGTAACCAGCAGGTACAGGATGACGAAGGTGACGAGCATGGCGGCGCAATCATAGCCGCCTTCGCGCGGGCCTGCGAAGCACCGCCCCCGCCATTGCGTCGCGCGCCTGTGCAGGCCCAGCGCGCCGGCGATCTAGAGCAGGCTGATGGCGAGCAGCGCCGCGGCGGCGGCGAGCAGCGCGACGAGCGCGCCGAGCAGGTTGTTGCGGCGCGCGTTCTCCTCCGCCAGGCGCTCCACCGCGCGCTGCAGCGCGGCCGGGTGGTCCTCGGCGAGCAGCCGGTGCGCGAGGCGCGGCAGCTGCGGCAAGGTCGCCGCCCAGTAGGGCGCCTCGCGCCGGATGGTGCGCAGGAGTCCCCGCCAGCCCACCTGCTCGTCCATCCAGCGTTCGAGGAACGGCTTCGCCGTCTGCCACAGGTCCAGCTCGGGGTCGAGCTGGCGCCCGAGCCCTTCGATATTGAGCAGCGTCTTTTGCAGCATGACGAGCTGCGGCTGGATCTCCACGCCGAAGCGCCGCGAGGTCTGGAACAGGCGCAGCAGGAACCTGCCGAAGGAGATCTCCTTCAGCGGCCGCGCGAAGATCGGTTCGCACACCGCCCGGATCGCGCCCTCGAACTCGTCCACGCGCGTGCCGGGCGGCACCCAGCCCGCATCCAGGTGCGCCTGCGCGACGCGCCGGTAGTCGCGGTTGAAGAAGGCGAGGAAGTTCTGCGCGAGGTAGTTCTGGTCCACCTCGGTGAGCGTGCCCATGATGCCGAAGTCGAGCGCGATGTAGCGGCCGCGCACGCGGCCCCCGGCCTCCTGCACCGCCTCGACGAAGATGTTGCCGGGGTGCATGTCGGCGTGGAAGAAGCCGTGGCGGAACACCTGCGTGAAGAAGATCTCGACGCCCGCGCGCGCGAGCTGCGCAATGTCCACGCCCTGCGCGCGCAGCGCGTCCACCTGCGACACCGGCGTGCCGAGCATGCGCTCCATCACCATCACGCGCTCGGAGCACCAGTCCCAGTACACGCGCGGCACCGCCAGCAGCGGCGAGCCCTCGAAGTTGCGGTGCAGCTGGCTCGCGTTGGCGGCCTCGCGCATCAGGTCGAGCTCGTCCTCGAGGTGGCGCGTGAATTCCGCGACCACCTCGCGTGGCTTCAGGCGCCGGCCGTCCGCCCACAGCCGCTCGATGAGCCCCGCCGCGGTCTGCAGCAGCGCCACGTCCTTGGCGATCGCGGCCTCCACGCCCGGACGCAGCACCTTCACCGCCACCTCGCGTCCGTCCTGCAGGCGAGCGAGGTGCACCTGCGCCACCGAGGCGCTCGCCACCGGCTCGCGGGAGATCTCCGCGAACACCTCGGCGACGGGCTTCCTGGTGCCGCGCTCGATCTCGGCGAGCGCGAGCTCCGAGGCGAACGGCGGCACCTCGTCCTGCAGCTTCGCCAGCTCGTCGGCGATGTCGAGCGGCAGCAGGTCGCGCCGCGTGGACAGCACCTGGCCGAACTTGACGAAGATCGGCCCCAGCGTCTCGAGCGCCTGGCGCAGCCGCACCGCGCGGTCCGGGTCGGCGATGGCGCCCGTGGCATCGCGCGGCGCAAAGCGCGGCACGAAGCGGTAGAGCCGGAAGCGCAGCGCAATGAGCAGGATGCGCGCGAGCCGCCTCATGCGAGCCGCTCCAGGCGCTTCTCCAGCCGCTCGATGGCATCGCGCAGGCGCGCCACCTCGGCGGCGAACGCAGCGAATTCCGCGCGCGGTGCGACCAGGCGTCCCTCCTCCAGCGCGTACTCCATCAGGTTCTCGCCGAGCCGCCGTGCCGCATCCCTGTGCCAGGAGACAAAGCCGCGCAGCGCCTGCGCCATCGCATGCGCCGGCGCATCGCCGACGAGGCGCGAGAGGTCCTCCTCGAAGTCCCAGCGCAGGTGGCGCGCAAGATGCAGCACCTCCTGCGCGAGGCGCGCGTTGCCCTCGATATCCACCTCGCGCATGAAGTGGTCCTCGCCGCGCGCGAGCGCCGCGAGCGCGCCGGCGCGCAGCGCGATCCTGAGGCTCGGCTCGCCGCCGGGCGCAAGCTGCCCGCCCTCGACGATGGCGAAGCGCACCGCGGGCAGATACGGCGCGCGCAACTCCACCGTCTCGCCGGCGAAGGGCGCAAGGCGCTCCCGCGCCCAGGGCTCGGCCTGCAGCAGCCGGTTGAGCGCGTAGGCGAAAGGGGTTTCCAGGACGGCCATGAAAACAAAAGGGCCACCCTAGGGTGGCCCTCATGCCGGAGTATAGAGCGTTCAGTGCATCTGCTGGATGCCGGCAAGCTGCCAGCCCCTCGAGCCGTCCACCGGCTTCACGAGGTTCCAGATCTCCTCGAAGCCCGCGGGCGCCGCGCCCGGCGCCTCGCTCACCAAACCGGAGAAGCGCACGCTCGCCCAGTGGCGGTCGCCCTCGGTGGCCACTTCGAGCAGGTCCGCGTTCAGCGTCACCACGTCGGTCTGCTGCGCGCCGCGGCTGCGCAGGTCCTCGGCGAGCACCGCATGCATCTCGGGCGTGGTGAACTCGCGCAACTCATCCACGTTGCCCGAGTCGTTGGCGACCTGCAGGCGGATGAAGTTGGTCTTTGCCGCGCGCAGGAAGCCGTCCACATCGAAGCCGGCCGGAATTCCCGGGCGCTGTGCGCGACCGCCTGCCGGCATCTCGAAGCCCGCCGCCTGCGAGGGCGGCGGCGCGGCCACCGTCTCGCTGCCCAGTCCCGCGTACTGCAGCGGGCGCGGCTGCGCGCGCGGCGCGCGCAGCATGCGGATCAGCGCAAGCGCGGCGAAGACGAGCAAGCCGATCAGCATCGCCGAGACCAGCGTCGAGAGAATCGGGCTGTCGGCAAACATCGCGCCGATCAGGCCGCCGAGCGCAAGGCCGCCGAGGATCGGCAGCCACCTGCTGCCCGTGGTCGCGGGCGCGGCCGCCGTGGCGGGCGCCGCGGCAGGCGCGGCCTGGGCCGGCTTCGCGGGCACCGCCTGCGCCGGCGGCGCCGTGACATTGCGCTGCGCGCCGATCGTGCGGCCGCCACCGAGGCGCCGCGCTTCAGCCTCCGGCAACGCCAGCACGATTCCCAGGATTACCGCCGCCACCGCCATCCACAGCCTGCTCATGACACCCGTCCTCTCTCCGTTTATCGAATCATCCTACCCCAGTTTTACGCCGCGATGAACAGCCGCGACGCCCGCGCTGAGATTGAAGTATTCGACCTGCGCCAGGCCCGCCTGTTCCATCATCGCCGCGAGCGTCGCCTGGTCCGGATGCATGCGGATGGATTCGGCCAGATAGCGGTAGGCGGCCGCGTCCCCCGCCACGCGGCTGCCCAGCCACGGCAGCACGCGAAAGGAGTAGAGGTCGTAGGGTTTCTCCAGCGGCTTCCACACCTTCGAGAACTCGAGCACCACGAGGCGCCCGCCCGGCCTGAGCACGCGCGCCATCTCGGCGAGCGCCGCGTCCTTGCGGGTCATGTTGCGCAGGCCGAAGGCCACGCTGACGCAATCGAAGCTTCCCGGCGGGAACGGCAGCCGCTCGGCGTCGCATTGCGCTGCAGGCGCAAGGCAGCCCGCGTCAAGCAGCCGGTTGCGGCCCCGCGCCAGCATCGCGTGGTTGATGTCGGTGGCGCACACCAGGCCCGAGGGGCCGACGCGCTTCGCAAACGCGTGCGCGAGGTCGCCGCTGCCGGAGGCCACGTCGAGCACGCGCTCGCCCGGACGCACGCGCGCGACGCTCACCGCGAACGCCTTCCAGACGCGGTGCAGCCCGAGCGACATGAGGTCGTTCATCAGGTCGTAGCGCGAGGCGACGCTGTCGAAGACGCCCCCGACCCTCGCACGCTTTTCGCTCTCGGGAACGCGCTGGAAGCCGAAGTCGGTCTCTGCCATGTGTAAGTCCACGCTTACGCTATCTGGTAGCGCCAGCGGCCTCCAGGCGCTGCAAATAGCCAGCCCAGTTCTCTTCCTGCCCGATGCCGAGCTCGTAGAGGTAGTCCCACGAGTAGATGCCGGTGGCGTGGCCGTCGGAGAAGGTCGGCTGCACGGCGTACGAGCCCACGGGCTCGAGGCTCCTGATGTCCACGTCGCGCTTGCCGACCTGCAGCACTTCCTGCCCCGGCCCGTGCCCACGCACCTCGGCCGAGGGCGAGTAGACGCGCAGGTATTCGTAGGGCAGGCGAAAAGTCCTGCCGTCATCGAAGGCGATCTCCATCACCCGCGACTTCTGGTGCAGCTTGATCTCGGTGGGGGTCGGCACAGGGGGCCGATGATAACGCCTGACACTGCAACATTTCCGTCATGGAAGCTTCTTAGAATCGTCACCATGCCCGCCAACATCCTGGTGGTCGAGGACGAGCCGGCGATCCAGGAGCTGATCGCCGTCAACCTGGAGCACGCCGGCCATCACGCGATCCGCGCGAAGGACGCGGAAAGCGCTCTCGATGTCGTCAAGAGCGCCCTGCCCGACCTGATGCTGATCGACTGGATGCTGCCCGGCATGTCGGGGGTGGCACTGGCGCGCCAGCTGCGCCAGGAAGACCGTACCAGGCAGATCCCGATCATCCTGCTCACCGCAAGGAGCGCCGAGTCCGACAAGATCGCGGGCCTGGAGGCGGGCGCCGACGATTACGTCACCAAGCCGTTCTCGCCGCGCGAGCTGCTCGCGCGCATCAAGGCCGTGCTGCGCCGGCGCGCGCCGCAGATGACCGACGACCCGGTAGACGTGGGGGGCCTGCGCCTGGAACCGGCGACGCACCGCGTGTTCGGCGCGAACAAGCCGCTCGATCTGGGCCCTACCGAATTCCGCCTGCTGCACTTCCTGATGACGCATGCCGAGCGCGTGCACTCGCGCACGCAGCTCCTCGACCAGGTGTGGGGCGACCACGTCTTCGTCGAGGAGCGCACGGTGGACGTGCACATCCGGCGCCTGCGCAAGGCGCTGGAGCCCTCGGGCCACGACCGCCTCGTCGAGACCGTGCGCGGCTCGGGCTACCGCTTCACCGCCAGCCCCGCTTGAACCCCGCCTGGGCGAGCACGCTGGGCGTCGCGCTGGCCGCCGCTGCCGCCGGGCTGCTGACCGGGCGCCTCGCCGGCGCGGCCTGGGGCTGGGCCGCGGTGGCGCTGGTGCTGGCGATGCGCGCCGCCTACCACGCCAAGCATCTCGACGAGCTGTTCCGCTGGCTGCGCAAGCCCAGCGTGGAAACCCTGCCCGCCGGGGCGGGCGTTTGGGAAGAGGTTCTCGCGTCGCTGCACCGGCACCTGAAGGGCAGGAACGAAGTCGAGGCGCGGCTTGCCGAGGCGCTGGAGCGCTTCCGCGCCGCGGGGCGCGCGCTGCCCGACGGCGTGGTGATCCTCGATCGCGAGCACCACATGGAGTGGTGCAACCCCACCGCCGAGCGCCACTTCGGCATCGACGCGCGCCGCGACCTCGGCCAGCCGGTTACCAACTTCGTGCGCCACCCCGACTTCGTCGCCTATCTCGACAAGGGCGACTACCGCGAGCCGGTGACCTTGCGCCTGCCGCGCAGCGACGCGGTGCTGCAACTGCGCCTCATCGAGTTCGGCGAGGACCGCATGCTGCTCAATTCGCGCGACATCACGGGCGAGGAGCGGCTGGAGAACATGCGGCGCGATTTCGTCGCCAACGTCTCGCACGAGTTGAAGACGCCGGTCACCGTGCTCGCCGGCTTCGTCGAGACGCTGGGCGACCCCGCCATCGAGATGACCGCGCCGCAGCGCAAGCGCTACCTCGGGCTGATGGCCGAGCAGGCAGGGCGCATGCAGCGGCTGATCGAGGACCTGCTCGCGCTCTCGGCCCTGGAGTCGAGCGCCGCACCCGAGCAGGAAGGCCCGGTCGAGATGCAGCCGCTCCTGGAGCAGCTCGCCGAGGAAGCGCGCGCCCTCTCAGGCGGCCGCCACAAGGTCGCCGTGCGCGCCGCCGGCAATTTCCGCCTCACCGGCAGCGCGAAGGAGCTGCGCAGCGCCTTCTCCAACCTCGTCTCCAACGCCGTGCGCTACACGCCCGAGGGCGGCACCGTCACGCTGTACACGGCGCTCGAGGGCGCGCGCGGCGTCTTTGGCGTCGAGGACACCGGCATCGGCGTCGAGCCGCGCCACATTCCGCGCCTCACCGAGCGCTTCTATCGCGTGGACCAGGGCCGCTCGCGCGAGACCGGCGGCACCGGGCTCGGCCTCGCCATCGTCAAGCACGTGCTTACGCGCCACCAGGCGAGCCTGGAAGTGAGGAGCGAACTCGGCAAAGGCTCCGACTTCCGCGCCATCTTCCCCGCGCAGCGCGTCGCGCCGCTCGACCCCGCGAGAGCCGCGGCGTAAAAACCGGGGACGGACCCCTGCCTAGTCCGGCAGGCGCTCGTAAGTGGCGCGCTCGAAGTCGACGCCGCGCTCGACCACTTCCAGCAAGCGCACCCGCATCGGCTTCTCGCTCGCCACCTCGACCACGCGCCTGGGCTTGTACCAGCCGGCGGCGGTGACCAGCGTGGGCGGCGCTTCGAGCGCGGGCACGGCGTTGAGCAGGAAAGCCTGCGTGTAGCGCTCCTCGGCGACATTCACGCCGAGTGCGCGCAGCGCCACGGGCTGCGGCACCCCCGGCAGCAGCTTCACGCCGCAATGCAGGTCGCCCTCGTCGCTCGCCGTGATCCAGCGCACCTGCCCGAGCTGAAAGGTCTTGGCGTCCGCCGGCCGCACGCCGACCAGCTGGCCGTGCGCCATGCGCCTGCCGGGGTGATTCGCGCGCCGCAGCATGCGCAGGCCCAGCGTGCTCTCGTCCTCGAGCTGCCAGTGCTCGAGGAGAAACTCGCGCGTGGCGCCGTAGTCCTCGGCCTGCTCGTCGGTGCGCGAGCGGACGCGCCCGAAGGTCTCGATCTCATCGTGCTGCTTCGCCGAGAGCTCCTTGAAATCGCTCGCCGCGCGGAACACGCGCCCCAGCGCGTAATAGTGGATCGCGGCGATGTCGGTGCAGGCCTGCACTGCGTCCACCGCGCGCGTGCGCTCCACGCTGCGCGACGGGCGCAGCTGGCACCACTGGCGGTAGAGGAAGACGAGCAGCTGCTCGCAGGAGGGCTGCACGCAGTCCTCGCCCAGCGCGAGGCGTGCAGGCGACTCGCCTTTCCTGAGCAGCGCCACCCGGTTGCGCAGGCTCTTCGCCAGCCGGCGCACGTCGAGGAAGCGCAGTTCGCCGCCCTGCGGGTCGCTGCGCTCGGCGCCGTGGCCGCTTTCCAGGTCCACGGCGAAGGGCGGCAGCCCGTCGTCGTCCTTCGGCGGCGTCTTCGCGAGCTCCACCTTGTCGGCCCAGCGCTCCAGGAGATACGCGACAAAGCCGAGCTGGCGCGGCCCGAGCTCGTTCGGGTTGCAGGCGCCCATCAGCAGCGCACGCAGGTAGGCGGTGCGCGGCGAGGTGTCGTAGACGTCGCGATTCAGGTAGTCCTTCACCGGCTTCTCGGCGACGCCGAGCGTCTCGGCGCGCGCATACAGCCGGTGCAGCGCGCGCCAGTCCTCCGGCGGCACGAGCCGGTAGGCGCGGTAGCGGTGGTACATGCGCAGCCCGGCGAGGGCGAGCGCGCGCTGGCAGAGCAGCGCCGCCTGCGGGCGCAGCGTTGCGCCCGCCTCCTCGAGGCAGCGCAGGTAGCCCAGGCGCATCTGCTCCCAGAGCTCGAGCGTGTCTTCGAAGATCGCCACCTCGCTCGCCAGCATCGGCAGCGCGCGCTGGGTAAAGCGCTTGGCCTGCTCGATCTGCACGAAGCTCACCGCCTCGCGCACCGCCTCCAGCGCCTCCAGGCGCGCGCGCGCCGGCGCCGCGCAGCGGTTGAACTCCTCGATCTGCATCAGCAGCTGCTGCTGGGCGGTGGAGACGTTGGCAAGCGGCACGTTCTCCAGCCAGGCCTTGCAGCTCGGCCCGTCGGTGAACTCGGGCCGCGCTGCGGGGTCGATCTCAGGCAGCTTGAACGCGGCGGGCTTGCTCATCGCCGCGTACTCTACCGCAGCGGGGCGCGGCCGCGCCCGCCACTACTGCACGGCGCGGCGCCTACAGCAGCACGCGCTCGACGCCGCCGGCGTTCGCCTTGGCGACGAACTCGGGCAGCCAGTTCTCGCCGAGCAGCCGCCGCGCCATCTCCACGACGATGTAGTCGGCCTGCGCGCCGCTGTCAGCCTCGAAGCGCGCCAGTCCCTGCAGGCACGAAGGGCAGGAGGTGAGCACCTTCACCGCAGCGTCGCCGCCGAGCGACGCGACGTCGCGCTTGAGCTCCTCTTCCTTCCTGAAGCGCACCTGCGTGGCGATGTCCGGGCGCGTGAACGCGAGCGTGCCGGACTCGCCGCAGCAGCGCGCCGCGAGGCGCACGTCCGAGCCGGTGAGCTGGCGCGCGACTTCCAGCGGCGCGTGCACCTTCATGGGCGTGTGGCAGGGATCGTGGTAGAGGTAGCGCACGCCCTCGACACCGTCGAGCTTGACGCCCTTCTCCAGCAGGTACTCGTGGATGTCCAGGAGCCGCGAGCCCGGGAAGATCTTGTCGAACTCGTACTTCTCCAGCTGGTCCAGGCACGTCCCGCAGGACACGATCACCGTGCGGATGTCCAGGTAGTTGAGCGTGGTGGCGAGGCGGTGGAACAGCACGCGATTGGCGGTGATGATGCGCTCGCCCCTTTCCTCCTCGCCCGCGGCAGTCTGCGGGTAGCCGCAGCAAAGGTACCCTGGCGGCAGCACGCACTGCGCGCCGACCTCGTAGAGCATCGCCTGCGTGGCAAGGCCCACCTGCGAGAACAGGCGCTCCGAGCCGCAGCCGGGAAAGTAGAACACGGCGTCGGCCTCCTCGCTGACCTTGGCCGGGTCGCGCACGATCGGCACGACTTTCGCGTCCTCGATGGCGAGCAGCGCGCGCGCCGTCTTCTTCGGCAACTTTCCGGGCATTGGCTTGTTGACGAAATGCACCACCTGCGCGGCAAGCGCCGGCCGCCCGCCGGTGGTGGCCGGCGGCTTCGCCGTCTGGCGGCGGCCGAGGAAGGCGAGCAGGCGCTGCGCCGCGCGCTGCGCCTTGTAGCCCCAGTCGATCATCAGCTTTCTTGCCACCTTGATCTTGCGCGGGTCGGTGGCGTTGAGGAACAGCATCGACAGGCGCGTGCCCGGGTTGAAGCGGCGCTTGCCCGCGCGGCGCAGGAGGTTGCGCATGCTGATCGAGACGTCGCCGAAATCGATGTCCACCGGGCAGGGGCTCGCGCACTTGTGGCACACCGTGCAGTGGTCGGCGACGTCGGCGAACTCGTCGTAGTGCACGCGCGCCACTCCCCTGCGCGTCTGCTCTTCATACAGGATCGCCTCGACCAGGAGCGAGGTGGCGAGGATCTTGTTGCGCGGCGAATACAGCAGGTTCGCGCGCGGCACGTGCGTCGCGCAGGCCGGCTTGCACTTGCCGCAGCGCAGGCAGTCCTTCACCGCGTTGGTCACGCTGCCCAGGTCGGTCTGCTC
>DASWBP010000257.1:0-7662 GCA_036390555.1 Burkholderiales bacterium
AGCGCGGCGCAATATTCGATGACGCGCGCCGGCGCGAAGGAGAACTGCGTCACCACGTAGACGCCGAGGCCCTGGGCGGCAGCGAGTTGCCGCTTCTCGGCGAGATCGCGCTCCAGTTCCATCAGCGGAATGCGCGGGTGCCCCTCGGGATAGCCCGGCAGGCCGATCTCGCGCAGCCCCGCCGCGGCGAGCGCGCCGGTGCGGATCAGCGAGGCGCCGTCGCCGAAGGGCCCGCGCGCCTCGGCCTCGTCGCCGCCGATGACGAGCGCCTTGCGCACGCCGGCCTCGGCGACCGCCCGCGCGAGAAAGTCTTCCAGCTCGGCGCGGCCGGCGATGCGCCGCGCCGCGATGTGCGGCACGGGCTCCAGGCCCGCCTCGCGCACGGCCACGAGCGAGGCGAGCGAGTCGGCGAGGCTGTGGCGCGGCAGGTGGTTGACGTAGACGGGCGTGCCGGCGGGCAGCAGCGCCGCGATGGCGCGCGCGTCCTGCGGGCGGTGCGCGCCCATCTCGATCGAGCCCGCCGCGACGAGGTCCACGGCGAGCGCGGCGCCCGGCTCAAGAACGCTTGCGGGAGACGACATAGGACTCATCCAGGAACCAGAGGCCGCCGTGCGCCTGCAGCACTTCGCGCGTGGCGTCGAGGTATTTCCTCTCGCCGATCACCTTGGCGAGGCGCTCGTCGTCGATCTGCGCGACATACACCGCCGCGTTCCAGGCAGCGAACAGCGTGGAGGTGCCGATGCTCGAGGACACCTCCGTGGGCAAGGTGTGCATGTCGTAGCGGAACACCGCGCGCGCATCGGCGTAGGCGTTGAAGTTGTAGTGGCGCGCGTCCCTGCCCAGTTCCGCGCGCACCGCGCGCAGCACGTCGTGGCGGTTGGTCTGGAAGGGGTTCTCCTCCGGCCATACCTTGCGCACGATCTCCAGCCCGGGGTCGCCGCCGCAGGAATGGATGCCGAGGAGCCGTCCGCCCTGCCCGAGGCTCCTGACGAGCGGCGCGATGACGCGTTGCGCCTTGAACTTCGCCGGCACCCGCGCGCGGTACGGTTGCGAGGCGATCACCAGGTCGTAGTCGGCGCGCGCGCGCCCCTGCTGCGGAATCACGTCGTGCAGCAGGAACCTGAAGTCCTCCCGGTAGAGCACCAGCGCCACGGGGCGCTCGTAGACGGGATTGCCCGTCGTCGGGCTGTGGCGCGCCTGCCAGTTCTTCGACAGGAATGGCTCGAGCGCCTGGATCTGCTCGCTGAAGTCGTGCGCCGTGCTGCCGCCCAGCGGCACCTCGTGCCACAGGAGCGAGGTGGCGGCGCTCAAGGCCTTGGGGGCGAGCCAGGGCGCCTCGCTGTAGTACATGTTGGTCACCACCAGCACAGTCGCCGGGTGCTCGCAGAAGCGGTCCGCCATCCTGGCGAGCGACAGGCGCACGTCCTCCAGGCTGATCTCCTTGCCGACGATGTAGAAGGGCAGCGTCGCGAAGCGCCGGTGCATCTCGCGCATCACGCGCGTGAGCACGGTGCCGTCGCCCATGCCGGCGTCGAAGACGCGCACCGCGGGCGGCCGTGGCTGGATGGTGGCGAGCTCCATGCCGACGCGGCGCGCGATGACTTCCTTCTCGCTGCAGGTGTTGACGAACAGCAGGTACTTCTGCCGGTTGTCGAAGAAGCGGAAATTGCGCGACGGTGAGCCCTCGGCGGTGGCGGGCGCGGCGGGCCGTGGCGCCACGCGCAGCAGCGGCATCAATTCGCGCGGCGACTCGGGCGCCGTGACGCCCACGCTCGCCAGGTAGGTGCTCACGCGCTCGAGCGTCTCGGGCGTGATGCGCGCGCCGTCGCGCAGGCGCGCAACGAACTTGCCGTCGTTCACCGCGCGGCGCCCGAACGTGGACTCCGCCATACCGGTGCGCCGGCAAAAATCGGCGATACTGTCTAGCAGTCCGGCGCCCTGTGGCGGCGCGAGCGTGTCCAGCATGTCTCCTCCTGCGGCTCTCAACGTAGCGAGGCAATTGGTGGGAAGGCAACCACAGACAGAAAGCCAGGACAAGTGGGAAATATCCCACAACGACAAATCAATGGGTTAGCATTACTTGGGTGGCGTAGGGGCGACAGAACAACGGAGGCACCATGAAGAAACACGTACTGACGGCATTGGCGGCGAGCGTGGCGCTGGCGGGCTGCGCGGACCGGCCGCTGACTTACACCGAGACCGGCGCCCTCATCGGCGCGGCGAGCGGCGCCGTGATCGGCGCGGCGGCCTACAAGAAGAACCGCACCAAGGGCGCGGTGGTCGGCGCAGTCGGCGGCGGCCTTGCGGGCGGCGCGGTGGGCGCCTACATGGACTCGCAGAAGCGCGACCTGGAAAAGAACCTCGCCCCGGAGATCCAGGCCGGGCAGGCGCGCGTGCAGAAGCTCTCCGACCAGGTGGTGCTCATCACCATGACCAACCAGACCGCCTTCGAGACCGACTCCTCGACGATCAAGCCGGGCTTCCACAGCACGATGGACAAGGTCGCCGACGTCGTCGTGCGCTACGGCAAGACCACGCTCACCGTCGTCGGGCACACCGACAACGTGGGCAGCGACAGCTACAACCAGCGCCTCTCGGAGCGGCGCGCGCTGTCGGTGGCGCAGTATCTCGAATCGCGCCGCGTCAACGGCATGCGCCTCGCCACCGCCGGCAAGGGTGAAACCCAGCCGGTCGCCTCCAACGCCACCGAGACGGGCCGCCAGGCGAACCGCCGCGTGGAAATCTACGTCGAGGCGGTGGTCGAGGGCTAGCGCGGCGCGCCGGCCGATGGCGAACGACAAGCCGCGAGGTCTTGCGCGAGGCCTCACCAACTACGGCGACGCAGGCTTTTCGCTCTACCTGCGGCGCTCGTTCGCCAAGAGCATGGGCTACTCGGGCGAGATGCTCGCGCGCCCGGTGGTGGGCATCGCCGACTCGAAGAGCGGCTTCAACAACTGCCACCGGCATTTCCCGGAGCTGATCGATGCGGTGAAGCGCGGCGTGCTCGCCGCGGGCGGCCTGCCTATTGATTTTCCGACGGTATCGCTCGGCGAGGTGTTCCTCAGCCCCACCTCGATGATGTTCCGCAACCTCATGTCCATCGACGTCGAGGAGATGATCCGCGCGCAGCCGATGGATGCGGTGGTGCTGGTGGGCGGCTGCGACAAGACCGTGCCTGCGCAACTGATGGGCGCGGCCTCCGCCGACGTGCCGGCGATCCAGCTGCTCGCCGGGCCGATGATGCCCACCTCCTTCCACGGCGAGCGCCTCGGCGCCTGCACCGACTGCCGGCGCTTCTGGGCGATGCATCGCGCGGGCAAGGTGGACGAGAAGGGCATCCACGAGGTGGAGGGCAATCTCGCCACCACCGCCGGCACCTGCGCAGTGATGGGCACGGCCTCGACCATGGCCTCGATCGCCGAAGCGCTCGGCATGGCGCTGCCCGGCAGCGCTGCGATTCCCGCGGTGCACGCCGACCGCCTGCGCGCCGCGGAGGCGAGCGGGCGCCGCGCCGTGGAGCTGGTGGCCCATCCAATCCGGCCCTCGCAGATCATCACGGCGCAGTCCGTGGAGAACGCGCTGCGCGTGCTGCTCGCGATCGGCGGCTCGACCAACGCGATCGTGCACCTGACGGCCATCGCGCGCCGCGCGGGCGTCAAGGTGAGCTTGAACCGGCTGAACGAGCTTTCCGACTCGACGCCGGTGCTCGTGGACCTCAAGCCAACCGGCCAGCACTACATGTCAGACCTCTATGCCGCGGGCGGTGTGGGCGCGGTGTTGCGCGAGCTCAAGCCGTTGCTCAACCTGGACTGCATGACGGTGACGGGCGAAACGCTGGGCGAGCGCCTTGCGCACGAAGCGGGCGCTTGGGTGGACCGCGCGGTGGTCCGGCCGCTCGCCGAGCCGCTCGCGAAGGAGGGCGGGCTGGTGGCGCTGTTCGGCTCGCTTGCGCCCAACGGCGCGATCCTCAAGCGCTCGGCCGCCGACCCGAAACTCTTCGAGAAGGAGGGGCGGGCGGTGGTGTTCAGCTCGCTCGACGATCTCGCCGCGCGCGTGGACGACCCTGCGCTAGACGTGACGCCCGACGACTTCATGGTGCTGCAGAACGCGGGCCCCAAGTCAGGCTACGCGATGCCGGAAGCCGGCTACCTGCCGATTCCGGCGAAGCTCGCGCGCGCGGGCGTGAAGGACATGGTGCGCATCTCGGATGCCAGGATGAGCGGCACCGCCTACGGCACCATCGTGCTGCACGTCTCGCCGGAAGCCGCGGCGGGCGGCCCGCTCGCGCTGGCGAGGAACGGCGATCGCATCCGGCTTTCGGTCAAGGCGCGGCGCATCGAGCTGCTCGTGCCGGAAGCCGAGCTCGCCAGGCGCAAAGCGGCGTGGCAGCCGCCGGTGGCGCCGCCCGCGCGCGGCTCCGCCAAGCTCTACATGGACCACGTGCTGCAGGCCGAGCACGGCTGCGACTTCGACTTCCTCGGCAAGGCCTGAACCGCCGCCGCGCGGCGGCTACTTGCCGTAGTCGAAGTACAGGTCGAATTTGCCGTCGCTGCTGAAGGTGAGTTTGAGCCCCTTCCAGCCGCGCTGATCGGCAGCCTGGCCGGCACGCAGCGCGGCCACGGACTGCGCGATGTTCTTCGCGCCGCAGGTGGAGAGCGGCTTGCCCGCAGTGTCCGTCGGCGAGGTGGCGTAGAAGAACCTGCCCTCGAACTCGACCTGCGCGGTGGTGCCCCCGACCTGGGTGACGGTCATCCACGCCTTCTTCCAGTCCTTGGGCAGGCCCACGGCGAGGCAATCGTAGATCTCCTGGATGAGCTTGGGATCGGGCTTCTGCTGCGCGAGCGCAGGCGTGGCGGCGAAGGCGCTCGCGGCGGCGACCGCCGCGGCAAGGCTGGCGATGGTTCTCATGCCCGTCATTCTAGCGACTCGCCGGGTACCATACGCGGCGGGAGGTCGCCGCATGACCCGGCTGGATCGCCGCTTGCTCTGGATGGGCCTCGTGGTGGGCGCCGCGCTCGTCGTCTCCGGCATCCAGCCCCACGACCGCGTCACCTGGTGGCTGGAAGTGGCGCCGGTGCTCGTCGCCGCGCCGATCCTGTTCGTCACGCGCGAGCGCTTTCCGCTCACGCCGCTGCTCTACTGGGTGATCCTCGTGCACTGCCTGGTGCTGATCCTCGGCGGCGCCTACACCTACGCGCGCGTGCCGCTCGGCTTCTGGCTGCAGGATCTCTTCGAGTTGACGCGCAACCCCTACGACAAGATCGGCCATTTCATGCAGGGCGTCACGCCGGCGCTCGTGGCGCGCGAGATCTTCCTGCGCGGCGGCCACGTGAAAGGCGCAAAGATGACCGCATTCCTCGCCGTGTGCGTGTCGCTCGCGGTGAGCGCGTTCTACGAGCTGATCGAGTGGTGGGCGGCGCTCGCGCTCGGCCAGGGCGCGGACGAGTTCCTCGGCACGCAGGGCGACGTGTGGGACACGCAAAGCGACATGTTCCTCGCGCTGCTCGGTGCGGCGGCGGCGCTCGCGCTCCTCGGCGGCCTGCAGCAGCGCCAGGCAGCGGCGCTGCGCGCGCGATGACCTCGGCGCGCGCGCGCGAGCACCGCAGGGCGGCGGCGCGCGCGGGCCTGCGCTACGTGAGCGACGGCTTCGCCGGGATCACGCGCAAGCGCTCGGGCAAGGGCTGGGCCTACTACGCGCCCGGCGGTGCGCGCATCGCGGATCGGGCGGAGCGCAAGCGGCTCAACGCGCTCGCCATCCCGCCGGCCTGGAGCGACGTGTGGATCTGTCCGGACCCGGGCGGGCACATCCAGGCCACGGCGCGCGACGCGCGCGGGCGCAAGCAGTACCGCTACCACCCTTCCTACCGCGAGGCGCGCGACCGCTCCAAGTTCCGCCGCATGCTCGAGTTCAGCGAGGCGCTGCCCTTCCTGCGCGAGCGCGTGGAGCGCGATCTGCGCGGCCCGGACCTGGGCCGCCGCCAGCTGCTCGCCACCGTCGTGCGGCTGCTTGACCGCACGCTGATCCGTGTCGGCAACGACGAGTACGCGCGCGAGAACCGCTCCTACGGCCTCACCACGCTGCGCCGCCGCCACGTCAAGGTGGAGGGCGACCGGCTGCGCTTCTCGTTTCGCGGCAAGAGCGGCGTCGAGCATTCGATCTCGGTCGCCGACCCGCGCCTGGCGAAGATCATCCAGCGCTGCCAGGACCTGCCGGGCGAGGAGCTGTTCCAGTACCTCGATGCGCAGGGCAAGCGCCAGGCGGTGTCCTCCGACGATGTCAACGCCTACCTGCGCGAGGTGAGCGGGCGCGACGTGACGGCGAAGGACTTCCGCACCTGGGGCGGCACCATGCTTGCGGCGGTCGAGCTGCGCGCGATGGGGGCGCCGGCGAGCCGGCGCGAGGCGGACCGCAACATCATCCGCACCATCGACGCGGTCGCCGAGCGCCTGGGGAACACGCGCGCGGTGTGCCGCAAGTATTACGTGCACCCGGCGCTGCTGCATGCCTATTACCTCGGGCAGACGGTGCCGCAGCCGCCGGCGGGCGCGCCTGCCGCCAAGCGCCGCGGCCGCGCCGGCGGCGCGCTGCGCCGCGACGAAGTCGCCGTGCTGCAGTTCCTGCAGGAGCGCGTGCCCGATTGAGCGAGGGCTTCCAGCTCGCGCAGCTCGGCGCGGCGCAATTCCTGCTGATCGGCGCCGTCGCGTTCGCCGGTTCGATCCTCGGCGGCCTCGCGGGCTACGGCACGGGCCTGGTGCTGCCCATCTTCCTCGCGCCGGCGGTGGGCGTCGCCAACGTCGTGCCGGTGATGGCGGTGGCGATGATCCTCAACAACGGCAGCCGCGTCGCGGCCTTCTGGCGCGACATCCAGTGGCCTCATGCGCGGCGCATCCTCGTCTTCGGGCTGCCCGCCTGCATGGCGGGCGCCTACGGCTACACGCTGCTCGAAGCGCGCGCGGTGGCGCTGCTGCTCGGCCTGTTCTTCATCGCGGTGGTGCCGCTGCGCCGCTTTCTCGCGCGCGCGGGCTGGACGCTCGGCGCGCGCGGCGTGGCCGTTGCCGGCGCGGGCTTCGGCTTCGTCAACGGCGCGATGACGGGCGCCGGGCTGCTGCTGATCTCCACGCTCATGGCGGCCGGCGTGCAGGGTGCCTCGCTCATCGCCACCGATGCGGTCGTCTCGGTGATCATGGGCCTTGCCAAGGTGGCGCTGTTCGGCGGCTTCGCGCGGCTGGATGCGCAGCTCACTGGCGCAGGACTGCTCATCGGCCTGTGCACCGCGCCCGGCGCCTTCGTCGCGCGCTGGTTGCTCGCGCGCATTCCGCTGAAGGTGCACACTGTGCTCATGGAGATCGTGGTGCTCGCCGGCGGCGCCGGGTTCCTGTGGCGCGCGGTTGCCTGAGATGAAGGCCGCGCGACCGAAGAAGAGCCGCGCGCCGGACCCGGACGATCCGCTGGCGATCGCGCGCTACCTCGCGCGGCTGCCCGAGGCGCGGCGCGAGCGCGCGCTCGCGCTGCACGGGCTGATCCTGAGCCTGTTCCCGCAGGCCTCGGTCGCGCTCGACGCTCGCATGCCCACCTACCGGCTCGGCGACGAGTTCGTCGCCTGGGCGAGCACGCAGCGGCATCTCGCGCTCTACACCTGCTCGGCCGAGCGCATCGCCGGT
>DASWBP010000258.1:0-8232 GCA_036390555.1 Burkholderiales bacterium
GCCGCGGCCCTCGTTTGAGGGCAGCACGCCGTCCACGATCAGGAAACTGCAGGCGCGGATGTGATCGGCGACGACCCGCAGCGCCTTGGCGTCGAAGTCGGTAGTGCCGGTGAGCTGCGCCGCGCGCCGGATCAGGTGCTGGAACAGGTCGATCTCGTAGTTCGAATGCTTGCCCTGCAGCACCGCGGCGATGCGCTCCAGGCCCATGCCGGTGTCCACGCAGGGCTTGGGCAGCGGCGTGAGCACGCCCTGCGCGTCGCGGTCGTATTGCATGAACACGAGATTCCAGATCTCGATGTAGCGGTCGCCAT
Organism: Burkholderiales bacterium; assembly: GCA_036390555.1. Lineage (GTDB taxonomy): Bacteria > Pseudomonadota > Gammaproteobacteria > Burkholderiales > SG8-39 > JAABQT01. The sequence continues at coordinate 312 of DASWBP010000258.1, forward strand.
CCGCTTCCGGCGATCCCGGCGGCCCGCCGGCGATGCCGGGGCCGTGGTCGTAGAAGATCTCGCTGCAGGGGCCGCAAGGGCCGGTGTCGGCCATCTGCCAGAAGTTGTCCGACTGGTATTTCACGCCGCCGGGCTTGTCGCCGATGCGCACGCAGCGCTCTTTGGGCACGCCGATGGTCTTCGTCCAGAGGTCATAGGCCTCGTCGTCGGTCTCGTAGACGGTGGTCCAGAGCTTTTCGGACGGCAAGCCGTAGACCCTGGTGAGCAGCTCCCAGGCGAACTGGATGGCGTCCTTCTTGAAGTAGTCGCCGAAGCTGAAGTTGCCCAGCATCTCGAAGAAGGTGTGGTGGCGCGCGGTGTAGCCGACGTTTTCCAGGTCGTTGTGCTTGCCGCCGGCGCGCACGCTGCGCTGTGAGGTGGTGGCGCGCGTGTAGGCGCGCTTCTCCTTGCCGAGGAACACGTCCTTGAACTGCACCATCCCCGAGTTGACGAACAGCAGCGTCGGGTCGGCCGCCGGCACGAGCGAGCTGGAGGCCACGATGGTGTGGCCCTTGGAGCGGAAGTACTCCAGGAAACTCGCGCGGATCTCGTTCGATTTCATAGGCCCGCTATTCTAAAGGATGGTCCACGGCGCCCGGGCGCCGCGGCCATGCCTCCCAACGCGAGCCCGATCGCCGCTTCCCTATGCTGCGAGACGTCCGTACTTCACCAGCCGCGCGCGGATGCCGGTTTGCGTGCGCTGGTGCGCCGCAGCCAGCTCGCCGAGCGCGTGCCCCGCGTCGAACGACGCCAGCAGTTTCCTGTCCTCGTCCTCCGTCCAGGGCTCGCCGGTCTTCGCCGGCAGCTGCTGCTTGCGCCGCTCGAACTGCGCGGCGCGCTCCAGCGCCTCGATCGCCGCAAAGAGCGCGCGCACGGTCTGCGGCCGCTGGTAGACGCCGTCCGCGGGAAACACCTCGCCCGATTCCGGATCGACGCCATTGGCGAGCGACTTCACGATCGCCAGTGCCTGTGCCTGTTCCATTCCCCCTCACCCCCTTTCCGCGCGAGTCGCGCTCACCGAACAACGCTGCGCGCGCGCGCGCGGATGACAGGCGCCGGCCGAAAGGTGCGAATATTCCGACCCGGGTGCCCGCCGCGCCGGCTGCGGGCCAGGTCAGGCTCGACAGCTCGGAGAATCGCGTGATGTGCTCTTCCGGAAATGGATTGGTGGTCGGTGCCGCGCTGTGCGGACTGCTCGCGCTCGCGCCGCCCGCTGCGGCGCAAGAGCTGGCGCTCGAGCTCGTCGCCGAGGGACTCACCGCGCCGCTGCAGCTGGAGGAGCCTGCAGACGGCAGCGGCCGCAAGTTCGTCGTGCAGCAGGACGGCATGGTGCGCGCGCTGTCGAAGGACAACCGTGTCGCGCCCGAGCCCTTTCTCGATCTGCGGTCGCGGCTGCTGCCGCTGGAGAAGAACTTCGAGGAGCGAGGCCTGCTCGGTTTCGCCCTGCATCCCGATTTCGCGCGCAACGGCCGCTTGTACGCGACCTACTCCGCGCCGCTGCGGGCCGGCGCACCCGAGAGCTGGAACCACACCCGGCGCTTGTCGGAGTTCAGCGCGCGCCCCGGCGACCTCTCGCGCATCGACCCTGCCTCGGAGCGCGTGCTGCTGGAGATCGACTGGCCGAGCCGCAAGCACAATGGCGGCGCGCTAGCCTTCGGGCCCGACGGCTACCTCTACGTCGGCCTCGGCGACGGCGGCGTCTCGCACGGCGTCGGCAGGACCGTCGCCTGGGAGGCTTTCGACGTGCCAGCGGCGGCGCTCGTCTGGGACGGCCTTGCGCAGGACACCGAATCGCTCTTTGGCAAGATCCTGCGCCTTGACGTCGACCGAGGCTTCCCTGGCTACGCGATCCCGCGCGACAACCCGTTCGCCGCGGGACTCGGGCGCAGGGAGATTTGGGCTTGGGGGTTCCGCAACCCGTTTCGCATCGCTTTCGACCGCGAGGAACGCGCGTTCTACGTCACCGCTGTCGCGGAAACGCTCTGGGAAGCCGCCTACCGCGTGCGCGGGCCGGGCAATTTCGGCTGGCCGATGAAGGAAGGCACGCGCTGCGTGGACCGCTTGAAGCCACGCGAGCCGCCCGCGGCCTGCCCGTCGCAGGATACAGCCGGAAACCGCATCGAGGTGCCGGTTGTGGAATACCCGAACATGCAGGCGTCGCATCCGCAGACGAAGCTCGGCATCAAGGGCGTGGGGACCGCGATCACCGGCGCGCGCATGTACCGCGGCCGCGCAATCGCAGGACTCGCGGGACGCCTTGTCGTCGCCGACTGGAGCGCCGACTTCAAGAAGCCGTCCGGGCAGATCTTCATCGCCGAGCCCTCTGCCGACGAAGCCAAGCTCTGGCCCCTCCGCCGGGCGCTGCAGCTCGACAGCCGCATCATCGGCCTGGCGGAGGACCGCGCGGGCGAGCTCTACATCCTCACCAACGATACGCTGGGGCCGTACGGCTCGACAGGCAAGGTCTTCCGCCTCCGCGGCGGCCAGTAGCGGGATCAGCGTGGCGGGCTGTCCGCCGCGCCGCGCTCGTAGCGGCACGTTACTCGGCCAGGTCCGTAGGGAGGAGCTTGCGGATCGTGTCTTGCGAAAAGCCGCGGCCCAGCAGGAAGCGCATGCGCCGCGCAATCTCCTCGCGCGTGCTCGCGCGGTCGCGGTACTTGCGCGCGAGGATCGCGCGCGCGCGCTCGAGCTCGCCCTCGCCCGAGACGCGCGCGGCGACTTCCGGCGCGATGCCTTTCGCCTTCAGGTCCGCGCGGATGCGCGCCGCGCCGTACTTGCGCGCGAGCTGGTGCGCGCGCGCCTCGGCATAGCGTTCGTCCGAAAGCTGCTTCCTCGCCGCGAGTGCGTCCAGCAGCTCCTCGAGCGCCTCGCGGGACTCGGCGTGCGGCGAAAGCTTGCGCGCGAGCTCGGCGCGGGAGTGCTCGCGGCGCACCAGATGGCGCAGCGCGCGCGCCTTCAGCTCGGCGGCGGAGTCCGCCGCGGGCGCGGCTGCGTCAGCCGCGCTTCCTGGCCGGCGCACGCACTGCGGCTTCTTCTTCCGCTTCGGCCGCCTCTTCATTCGCCGCCGGCACCACCGGCAGCGGCATGGCGACGCCCGCCTTCTCGCGGATCTTCATCTCGATCTCGCGCGCGAGCTCGGGGTTCTCCTTGAGGAACTCGCGCGCGTTGTCCTTGCCCTGGCCGAGGCGGGCGCCCTTGTAGATGTACCAGGCGCCGGACTTCTCCAGCACGCCGTGCAGCACGCCCAGCTCCAGCACCTCGCCTTCCCGCGAGATGCCGTCGCCGTAGAGGATGTCGAATTCCGCCTGGCGGAACGGCGGCGCCACCTTGTTCTTCACCACCTTGACGCGCGTCTCCGAGCCGATCACCTCATCGCCCTTCTTGATCGAGCCGATGCGGCGGATGTCCATGCGCACCGAGGCGTAGAACTTGAGCGCGTTGCCGCCGGTGGTGGTCTCGGGGTTGCCGAACATGACCCCGATCTTCATGCGGATCTGGTTGATGAAGATGACCAGCGTGTTGGTTCGCTTGATGTTGGCGGTGAGCTTCCTCAGCGCCTGGCTCATCAGGCGCGCCTGCAGGCCCATCTGCGGCTCGCCCATCTCGCCCTCGGTCTCGGCCTTGGGCGTGAGCGCCGCCACCGAGTCCACGACGATGACGTCCACCGCGCCGGAGCGCACCAGCATGTCGGCGATCTCGAGCGCCTGCTCGCCGGTGTCGGGCTGCGAGATCAGCAGCTCGTCGGTCTTCACGCCGAGCTTGGCGGCGTAGGCCGGGTCGAGCGCGTTCTCCGCGTCGATGAAGGCGGCGGTGCCGCCCATCTTCTGCATCTCCGCGATCACCTGCAGCGTGAGCGTGGTCTTGCCCGAGGACTCGGGCCCGTAGATCTCGACCACCCGGCCGCGCGGCAGGCCGCCGACGCCAAGCGCCAGGTCCAGGCCGAGCGACCCGGTGGAGACCACCTGGATGTCCTTGATGGCCTCGGAGTTCATCTTCATGATGGACCCCTTGCCGTACTGCTTTTCGATCTGCGACAGCGCCGCGGCCAGCGCCTTGGATTTGTTCTCGTCCATGATGTACCTCTTGTTCTGGCTGCCGACATCTGCGGCGGGAGGCATTGGGGTCAACGCGCCCGGGCCGGCACCGGATACTGTATAAACGTCCAGCTATTGTAATCGTTGACCGCCCGCTGTCAACGCAGCGGTGGTAGATTTCCCTTTCCTCAATACAGACAACAGCTTGGGAGAAACACGATGGCCAAGGTCGCATTCCTCGGACTGGGCGTGATGGGCTACCCGATGGCGGGCCACCTGCTCAAGAAAGGCGGGCACGACGTGACCGTCTACAACCGCTCGGCGGCCAAGGCCCAGCAGTGGGTCAAGGAGTACGGCGGCAAGTCGGCGGCCACGCCAAGGGAGGCGGCGCAGGGCTGCGACTTCGTCATGATGTGCGTCGGCAACGACAACGACGTGCGCTCCGTGGTCTTCGGCGACAGCGGCGCGCTGGCCGGCATGAAGAGGGGCGCGATCCTGGTGGACCACACCACCGCCTCTGCCATCGTCGCGCGCGAGATCCACGCCAAGGCGAAGGCCATGGGCATCGGCTTCGTGGATGCGCCGGTCTCCGGCGGCCAGGCGGGTGCGGTGAACGGGCAGCTCGGCATCATGTGCGGCGGCGAGCAGGCCGACTTCGACAGGGCCAAGCCCGTGATCGACGTCTACGCCAAGATGGCGGCGCTCATCGGCGCGCCGGGCGCGGGCCAGCTCACCAAGATGGTCAACCAGATCGCCATCGCCGGGCTGCTGCAGGGCCTCTCGGAAGGCCTCGCCTTCGCCAAGCGCGCAGGCCTGGACGTCGAGAAGGTGATCGGCGTGATCTCCAAGGGCGCGGCGCAGTCCTGGCAGATGGAGAACCGCTGGAAGCAGATGAACGAGGTGAAGTTCGACGGCTTCGGCTTCGCCGTGGAGTGGATGCGCAAGGACCTCGGCATCGCCCTGGAAGAGGGGAAGAAGAACGGCTCGCGCCTGCCGGTGACTGCGCTAGTGGACCAGTTCTACGCCCATATCCAGGCGCGCGGCGGCAGCCGCTGGGACACCTCCAGCCTGATGCACCTGCTGATGAAGGACTGACTTGCGAAACAGCAGTTGTGCTGCGCCGCGAGGGCGCGGTTTGATGAAGGCAGAACCACACAGCGGAGGATTCACATGAACTCGCAGCGCGTACTCGGCATCGCCGCGGCGCTCGCCCTCTCGGCGAGCGTCGCCCACCCCGTCTTCGGCCAGCAGGCGCCGCGCACGCTCAAGATGCAGTCGTCCTGGCCCGCGAGCTCCAACGCCCAGGACCACTTCCGCATCTTCGCCGACCGCCTGGACAAGATCACCGGCGGGCAGTTGAAGGCGGAGGCCAACGTCGGCGGCCAGATCGTGCCGCCCTTCGAGGTGCTGGACGCCACCGCGCGCAAGGTTCTGGACGGCTACCACTCGATTTCCTACTACTGGGTGAACAAGAACCGCGCCTCGGTGCTGTTCGCCGGTCCGCCGGGAGGCCCCTTCGGCATGGACCACACCGACTACCTCGGCTGGATGTGGGAGGGCGGCGGGCACGACCTGTGGATCGAGTTCTACCAGAAGGAGCTCAAGCTCGGACTGATGCCCTTCCCGGGACACCCGTCGAGCCCGCAGGCCTTCGGCTGGTTCAAGCGGCCGATCAAGGACCTCGCGGACTTCAAGGGCATGAAGTGCCGGCAGACCGGCATCAATGCCGAAGTCTTCCAGCGCATGGGCATGAGCACCGTCAACATGCCCGGCGGCGAGATCGTGCCCGCGGCGCAGCGCGGCGTCATCGACTGCGCCGAATGGGTGGGCGGCGTCGAGGACCTGCGCCTCGGCCTGCACAACGTCTGGAAGTACCACTACACGCCGGGGATGCACGAGAACAACACGATGGGCGAGGTCACCTTCAACCTCGACGTCTGGAACAGCCTCTCGCCCCTGAACAAGGAAGCAGTGCGCTCGGCGATTCGCGACGCCTTCGTCACCTGGACCGCCAAATACCAGAAGGAAAACGCCGACGCGCTGAAGGAGCTGCAGGAGAAGCACGGCGTGCGCGTGCTGCGCACCCCGCCCGAGATCCTCATCGCCTATCTCAAGGCCTGGGAGGGCCTGGCGAGCGAGGAGGCCGGCCGCAACGCGTTCTTCAAGAAGGTCTGGGACTCGCAGCGCGCCTACGCCGCGGTGGTGGTGCCCGCCAAGCGCTTCATGTATCCGCCCTACTCCTTCGCCGCCAACTACTACTGGCCCGATAAGAAGCCGGCGGCCGCCGCGAAGGGCAAGTAGCCGGTGCCACAGAAGCAGGAGTTCATGCTCGCGGGGCTCGCGCCCCCGATCAGCCACTACTGCGACGCGGTGCGCTGGGGAGACCTGCTCTTCGTCTCCGGCATGGCCCCGGTGGACGGCAAGGGCAAGGTGGTGAGCGAGGACGTCGCCGCGCAGGCGCGGCAGGTGTTCGAGAACCTGAAGGCGGCGCTGGACGCCGCCGGCGCCACCTTCGCCGAGGTGCTCAAGGTGACCGTCTACCTCACCGACGTCAACGACCGCACGAAGATCAACCCGGTGCGCCAGCAGTACTTCGGCGCCGCGCGGCCGGCGAGCACGCTGATCGGCGTGAAGGAGCTGGCGATCCCGGGGATGAAGGTCGAGATCGAGGCGGTGGTCGGCCTCAGGAGCGCAGCCAGGTCCTGACGCGCGGGTGCGCGAGCGCGGCCGCGTCCACGACGAACTGCGGGCGCCGCCCCGCGTGCACGGCGAGCACGGCGCCGACCGCCGTGCGCGCGATGTTGCCGAACAGCTCGTCGGTCCAGCACAGCGCGTGCGGCGTCACGATGACGTTGTCGAGCTTGAGGATCGGGTTTGACGCGGGCGTCGGCTCCTCCTCGAACACGTCGAGCCCCGCGCCGGCGATCCTGCCGGATGCGAGCGCATCGTAGAGCGCCTTCTCGTCCACCACCGGCCCGCGCGCGACGTTGATCAGGTACGCGGTCGGCTTCATGCGCGCGATCTGCTGCGCATTGACGAGGTGGCGCGTCTCCTCGTTCAGGAGCGCGGTGACGACGACGAAATCCGCTTCCGCCATCAGCTGCGCGAGCGGCACCTTCTTCGCACCGATATAGGAGAGCTCGAGCTCCTCGGCGTAGGGATCGGCGGCGAGCAGCCGCAGGTCGAATGCCTTTGCCATGCGCAGCAGCTCCTTGCCGATGCGCCCCGCGCCGACCACGCCGAGCGTGCGCCCGGTGAGGCCCATGCCCATGTGGTTCACGCGATCGTTCCAGCGCCCCTCGCGCGTCATGCGGTCCTTGGCGAAGAGCTTCTGCGCGAGCGCGAGCACGAAGGTAAGCGCCATCGTCGCCACCGGCCGCGGCACCGCGTTCGGCGTGTTGCACACCAGCACCCCCGCCGCGCTCATCGCGGGCACCTCCACGCTGTCGTAGCCCACGCCGTGGCGCGAGATGACCTTGAGGCGCAGGTCCCTGCCCGCCACCGCGGCGGCGGGCACGCGCGGCGAGTTCACGTAGAGCGCGTCGTATTTCGCCGCGTGCTCCGCGGTGATCTCGCGGATGCCCTTGGGCAGCCACTCCCATTCGAGGCCCGGCACCTTGAGCGCCTCGAGCGGCTCGCGGCCGAACACCGGCTCGCCCTTCGCGTCGAGAATGTCGCTCGTCACGCCCACCTTGAAGACGGCGCTCACGGCTTGCGCATCCCGTCGAGCATCTCGCGCGTCGCCTCCTGCAGCATGCCCTGGTCGGTGCCGGTGGCGATCATGCGAAAGCCGTGGCCGAGGTATTCCCGGCCGAGCGCGGCGCTCGCCGCCATGTAGCCCGCGGCCT
>DASWBP010000259.1:0-10062 GCA_036390555.1 Burkholderiales bacterium
ACCAGCGCGATGACCATCAACTCGGAAAAGCCAATGTCGAACATGGGGTCCTGAGACGCAAAGGGCGCCCGAAGGCGCCCGTGCAGGGTCTCGCGGGAAGGCGGCTCAGGCCTTCGATTCGGTCTTGCTCTTGACTTCGCCTTCGACCGTCTTGCCGGTGACCTGCGGCGCGCCCTCCGCCGCCTTGTCGCCTTCGCGCATGCCGTCCTTGAAGCCGCGCACCGCGCCGCCCAGGTCCGCGCCGATGTTGCGCAGCTTCTTGGTGCCGAACACCAGCATCACGATCACGAGGACGATCAGCCAGTGCCAGATGCTGAACGAGCCCATAGGCCCTCCTATTTCTGTTTCAGAATCATCGGCCCAAGCGAATGCGGCCCGCCGATGACGTGCATGTGGACATGATACACCTCCTGATGCCCGACCCGCCCCGTGTTGATGATGCTGCGAAAGCCGTCGGTCGCCCCCTCCTTCTTCGCCAATTCGCCTGCGAGGGCGAGCATCTTGCCGAGCGCCTTGTGGTGCGCCATGCCGGCCTCGTACATCGTCGGCACGTGCGCCTTCGGGATGATGAGGAAGTGCACGGGCGCGGCGGGCCGGATGTCGTGGAAGGCGAGCACATCCTCGTCCTCGTAGACCTTCTTCGCCGGGATCGCGCCTTGCACGATCTTGCAGAACAGGCAATTCGGGTCGCTCACCGCTTCTTCCTCGCCGCCTTCTCGTCGATGCCCGAGATGCCCTCGCGCCGATGCAGCTCGGCGAGCACGTCGCCCGGCCCGAGGCCCTGCCGCGCGAGCATGATCAGGCAGTGGAACCACAGGTCCGCGGTTTCGCGCACCAAGTGCAGCTGGTCGCCCGACTTGGCAGCGAGGATCGTCTCCGTCGCTTCCTCGCCGATCTTCTTCAGCACGGCGTCGCCGTCGCCGGCGAGCAAGCCCGCCACGTAGGACTTCGCCGCGTCGCCGCCTTTGCGCGCCTCGATGGTGGCGGCGATGCGCTCGAGGGTCTCTGCCAGTCCGAGTTTCATTTTTCGCCGTAGATGAGCTTGGGATCCTTCAGCACCGGATCCGTGCTCACCCACCTCCCGTCTTCGAGTTTTCGGAAGAAACAGCTCTCGCGCCCCGTGTGGCAGGCGATGCCGCCCGCCTGCTCGACCTTGAGCAGGATCGCGTCCGCATCGCAATCCAGGCGCACTTCCAGCACCTTCTGCACGTGGCCCGATTCCTCGCCCTTGTGCCAGAGCTTCTTGCGCGAGCGCGACCAGTACACTGCCTCGCCCTTTTCGAAGGTGGCCTTGAGCGCCTCGCGGTTCATCCAGGCGACCGTCAGCACGCGCCCGGTCCTCGCGTCCTGCGCCACCGCGGCAACCAGGCCCTGCTCGTCCCAGCGCAGCTGGTCGAACCACTCGGTCACAGCCGCACCTCGATGCCCTGCGCGCGCATGTGCTCCTTGGCCGCGCGCACGGTGAAGTCGCCGAAATGGAACACGCTTGCCGCGAGCACTGCATCCGCGCCGCCCGAAAGCACGCCCTCGGCGAGGTGCTGCAGGGTGCCGACGCCGCCAGAGGCAATCACCGGCACGCTCACTGCGTCGGCCACCGCGCGCGTGAGCGCGAGATCGAAGCCGTCGCGCGTCCCGTCGCGATCCATGCTGGTGAGCAGGATTTCGCCCGCGCCCGCCGCCGTCATGCGCCGCGCCCACTCCACCGCGTCCAGGCCCGTGGGCTTGCGCCCGCCGTGCGTGTAGACCTCCCAGCCGCCGCCCGCCTTCTTTTTCGCATCGATGGCGACGACGATGCACTGGTTGCCCACTTTTCCGGAGGCCGCCTCCACCAGCGCGGGGTCCTGCACGGCGGCAGTGTTGATGGACACCTTGTCGGCGCCCGCGTTGAGCAGCCGGCGCACGTCCTCGACCTTCCTCACGCCGCCGCCGACGGTGAGCGGGATGAATACCTGCGAGGCCACCGCCTCGATGACGTGCAGCAGGATGTCGCGCTCGTCCGAGCTCGCGGTGATGTCGAGGAAACAGAGCTCGTCCGCGCCTTCAGCGTCGTAGCGCGCCGCAATCTCCACCGGGTCGCCGGCGTCGCGCAGGGAAACGAAATTGACGCCCTTCACGACCCGGCCCGCGGTCACGTCGAGGCACGGGATCACGCGCTTGGCGAGGCCCATTACTTGCCGACAGCCTTGTCGGCCGCCGCCTGCGCCTGCTTGAAGTCGATCTTGCCCTCGTAGAGCGCGCGCCCGGTGATCGCGCCGATCACGCCCTCGGGCACCAGCTTCTGGCACACCGTCTCGACGTCCTTGATGCTGTTCAGGCCGCCAGAGGCGATGAGGGGGATCTTGATCGCCTGTGCGAGCTTGAACGTCGCCTCGATGTTGACGCCGGTCATCATGCCGTCGCGCCCGATGTCGGTGTAGACAAGCGCCTCGACGCCGTAGTCCTCGTATTTCTTGGCGAGGTCCACGACGTCGTGCCCGGTCATCTTCGACCAGCCTTCGACCGCGACCTTGCCGTCCTTTGCGTCCAGGCCGGCGATGATGTGCCCCGGGAAGGCGTAGGCCGCGTCCGAGAGGAAGCCCGGGTTCTTGACCGCGGCGGTGCCGATCACCACGTACGCCACGCCCGCATCCAGATAGCTCTCGATGGTGTCGAGGTCGCGAATGCCGCCGCCGAGCTCGATCGGCGTGGATTCGCCCACCGCCTTGATCATCTCGCGGATCACCCTCTCGTTCTTCGGCCGGCCGGCCACCGCGCCGTTCAGGTCCACGATGTGCAGGCGCCGCGCCCCCAGCGAGGCCCAGTGCTTCGCCATGGCGACGGGGTCGTCGCCGAACACGGTGACCTTCTTCATGTCACCTTGCTCCAGGCGCACGCAGCGCCCGTCCTTCAGGTCAATTGCCGGGATGATCAGCACTCGGTGCCGCGCAACGTCTTAGAGGGACACGACCGCCTGGGAAGTAGCGGGAAAGATCAGGGCCGCCACTGGACAAAGTTGGAGAGCAAGCGGAGCCCGGCGGCCTGGCTTTTTTCCGGGTGGAACTGCACGGCGAAGATGTTATCTCGCGCAATCGCGCAGGTAAAGGCAATGCCGTACTCGCACGTCGCCGCCACGGCCGCGGGGTCGGCGGGCGCGGGGAAGTAGCTGTGCACGAAATAAAAGCGCTCGCCGCTCGGGATGCCCGCCCACAGCGCGTGGGGCCTGGCTTGCCGCACCTCGTTCCAGCCGATGTGCGGCACCTTGAGGCCCGCCATGCGCGTGGCGGGAAAGCGCGGCACATAGCCCGCCAGCAGCCCCAGGCCCGGCGTGTCGCCCTCTTCGCCGCGCTCGAACAGCATCTGCATGCCGACGCAGATGCCGAGGAAGGGCCTGGCGCGCGTCGCTTCGATCACCGCGTCGCGTGCGCCGCTCGAGGCGAGCTGGCGCATGCAGTCGGGCATCGCGCCCTGCCCGGGGACCACCACGCGATCGGAGGCACGGATAACCACCGGATCGGCTGTCACGGCGATGCGCGCGCCAGGCGCGACGCGCTCGAGCGCCTTCGACACCGAGCGGATGTTGCCCATGCCGTAGTCGACGACTGCGATCTGCACAATACCCCGGCTCGCTTTTTCTGACAGTCCGCGGTGCGGTGCAGGCCTTGTCTGCACCGCAGCGCATCGTTGTTCTTACAGACTGCCCTTGGTGGAGGGGATGGTCCCCGCGGCGCGCGGGTCGGCCTCCGCCGCCATGCGCAACGCGCGCGCGAAGGCCTTGAATACCGTCTCGCACTGGTGGTGCGCGTTGTCGCCGCGCAGGTTGTCCACGTGCAGCGTCACCTGTGCGTGGTTGACGAACCCCTGGAAGAACTCGCGCATCAGGTCCACGTCGAACTCGCCGATCAGGGCGCGCGTGTACTCGACGTGGTACTCCAGGCCCGGGCGGCCGGAGAAGTCGATCACCACGCGCGACAGCGCCTCGTCGAGCGGCACGTAGGCGTGCCCGTAGCGCCGGATGCCCGCCTTGTCGCCGATCGCCTTTGCGAATGCCTGGCCGAGGGTGATGCCGATGTCTTCCACCGTGTGGTGCGCATCGATGTGCAGGTCGCCCTTCGCCTCGATCTCGAAGTCGAGCATGCCGTGGCGCGCCACCTGGTCGAGCATGTGCTCGAGAAACGGCAGGCCCGTGGAAAGCTTCGCGACGCCCTTGCCATCCAGGTTGAGCTTCACCCGGATCTGCGTCTCCTTGGTGTTGCGCGTCACTTCGGCGGTGCGGTTCACAGCGCCTCTCGCATGGCGGTGAGCAGTATACGGTTTTCGTCGGGCGTGCCGACGGTGATGCGCAGGCAGTTCTCCAGGCCGGGGCCGTTGAGGTTGCGCACCAGCACGCCCTGGCGGCGCAGCGCCTCGTAGGTGCGGTCGGCGTCGCGCACGCGAACGAGAAAGAAGTTTGCCGCCGACGGATACGCGGTGACCCCCGGCAGCGCCGCGAGCGCCTTGCCCAGGCCCTGGCGCTCGGCGAGCACCTGCGCGGCCTGCGCTTCCAGCACCTCCAGCCGCTCGAGGACAAATGCCGCCGCGGCTTGCGTGAGCACGTTCACGTTGTAGGCCTGCCGCACCTTGTTGAACTCGGCGATCCACTCCGGCCGCCCGACGAGATAGCCCAGGCGGATGCCCGCGAGGCCGAGCTTGGACACGGTGCGCATCACCAACAGGTTCGGAAACTCGGCAAGGCGCGGCAGAAAGCTCTTCTGCGCGAACACGTGATAGGCCTCGTCCAGCACCACGAGGCCCTGTGCCGCACGCAGCACCGCGACGATGTGCTCCTCGGGGTAAAGCACACCCGTAGGGTTGTTCGGGTAGGCAATGAAGATGAGCGCCGGCTGCTCGGCCTTGACGCGCGCGACGAAGGCGTCGCGATCGAGGGTGTAGTCCGCACGCAAGGCATAACGCACGGCGCGCATGCCCGAGAGCGTCGCGTTCACCTGGTACATGACGAAGGTGGGCGACGGGAACATCATCGCCGCGCCCGGACGCGCGCAGGCGAAGGTGACGATCTGGATCAGGTCGTCGGAGCCGTTGCCGAGCAGGATCTCCATGCCCGCGGGCACCTTCATCTTCTTCGCGAGCAGCGCGCGCAACTGGGTGCCTGTGGGGTCCGGGTAGCGGTTGAGGTCCACGCGCGCGAGGTGCTCCGCGAGGTCGCGGCGCAGCTGCGCCGGCAGCGGATACGGGTTCTCCATCGCATCCAGCTTCACCATCCCGGCGCTGTCGGCGACGTGGTAGGCCTTGAGCGCGAGGATTTCGGGGCGGACGATGTTGGCGGAAATCGGGGTCAGACCCCAATTTCCTTTGGAGTCGGAAATTGGGGTCTGACCCCGAATTTCCGCCGAGCGCGCGTGCGCCTGCAGGCCCTCGCCCTCGGCGAGCGTGGCGGCGACGCGGCCGAGGCTGCGCGCGCCCGCCTGCGACACGCCGATCACGCTGGTGCGCTTCTGGAAGTCGTAGACGCCGAGCGGCGAGGAAAAGCGCGCCGTGCCGGCGGTGGGCAGCACGTGGTTCGGCCCGGCACAATAGTCGCCGATCGCCTCCGAGCTCCAGCGACCGAGGAAGATCGCGCCCGCATGCCGCAGCCTGGGCAGCAGTGCGTCCGGGTTCTCCACCGAGATCTCGAGGTGCTCAGGGGCAATGCGGTCGGCGATCGCGCAGGCTTCCTCGAGGCTCTTCGTCTGGATGAGCGCGCCACGCCCAGCGAGCGACGCCTCGATCACCTCGCGCCGCGGCAGCGTCGGCAGGAGCCTGGCGATGCTCGCCTGCACTGCGTCGAGGTATGAAGCCGAGGGCGAGAGCAGGATCGCCTGCGCCACTTCGTCGTGCTCGGCCTGCGAGAACAGATCGAGCGCCACCCAGTCGGCGGGCGTCGTGCCGTCGCCGATCACCAGGATCTCGGAGGGGCCGGCGATCATGTCGATGCCGACCTGGCCGAACACCTGGCGCTTGGCGGCGGCGACGTAGGCGTTGCCCGGCCCCACGATCTTGTCCACGCGCGGCACTGTCGCGGTGCCGTAGGCGAGCGCAGCCACCGCCTGCGCGCCGCCGATGGCGATCACGCGGTCCACGCCCGCGAGCGCCGCTGCCGCAAGCGCGGTCGGCGCCGCATTCGGGCTCACCATGACGATCTCGCCGACGCCCGCCACCTTCGCCGGGATCACGTTCATCAGCACCGTCGAGGGATAGGCCGCCTTGCCCCCGGGCACGTATACGCCGACGCGCGCGAGCGGCGAGACGCGCTGGCCGAGCCGCGTGCCGTCGGCCTCGCTGAATTCCCAGGACTGCGAGACCTGGCGCTCGTGGAAGGCGCGTACCCGCGACGCCGCGGCCTGCAGCGCCTCGCGCTGCGCGGCGGGCAGCGCGGCGAGCGCCGCTTCCAGCCGCGCGCGCGGCACTTCGAGCTCGCCCATGCTGCGCGCCTCGATGCGGTCGAACTTGCGCGTGTACTCGAGCACTGCCGCGTCGCCGCGCGCGCGCACGTCCGCAATGATGGCCCGGACCGTCGCTTCCACCGCGTCGTCCTGCGCGGCCTCGTAGCGAGTCAGGCGCGCGAGCTCGGCGTCGAAGCCGGCCTCGGCCGTGGAAAGGCGCCGCAGCTTCACGGCCGCACCGCCTTGGCGAAGGCGTCGATGAGCGGCTGCAGCGCCGCGCGCCGCGTCTTCAGCGCCGCCTGGTTGACGATGAGGCGCGAGGAGACCGGCATGATCTCCTCCACTGCCACGAGGTCGTTCGCCTTGAGCGTCTTGCCGGTGGACACAAGGTCCACGATCGCATCGGCGAGCCCGAGGATCGGCGCGAGCTCCATCGAGCCGTAGAGCCGGATGAGGTCCACGTGCACGCCTTTGGCGGCGAAGAACTCGCGCGTGGTGTGCAGGTACTTCGTGGCCACGCGCAGCCGCGCCCCCTGGCGCACCGCGCCGGCGTAGTCGAAGCCCTTGCGCACGGCGACCATCATCTGGCACCTGGCGATGCCGAGGTCGAGCGGCTGATACAGGCCCTCGCCGCCATGCTCGGCGAGCACGTCCTTGCCGGCAATGCCGAGGTGGGCGGCGCCGTGCGCCACGTAGGTCGGCGTGTCGGAGGCCCGCACCACGATCAGCTTCACGTCGCGGCGCGCGGTCGGGATGACGAGCTTCCTCGAGCGCTCCGGGTCTTCGCGCGGGCTAAGGCCGACGCGCGCGAGCAGCGGCCCCGTCTCCTCCAGGATCCGTCCCTTGGACAGCGCGATGCCGATGCCGGTCATGGTGCAAATGAAAAAAGGCCCCGAAGGGCCCCTCCTGCTTGATTCGGAAGGGGATTTTACCGCACTCGGGCGATTTGGGCGCCCAGCGCCGAGAGCTTGCGCTCGAGGGCCTCGTAGCCGCGGTCCAGATGGTAGATGCGGTCGATGAGGGTATCGCCTTGTGCGACCAGTCCGGCCACCACCAGGCTCGCCGAGGCGCGCAGGTCGGTGGCCATGACTTTCGCCCCCTGCAGGCGCTCCACGCCCTTCACCAGCGCGGTGTTGCCGTGAATCTCGATATCCGCGCCCAGCCGCTGCAATTCCAGCGCGTGCATGAAGCGGTTCTCGAAGATCGTCTCGGTGATGCGCGCCGTGCCGCGCGCCATGCAATCGAGCGCCATGAACTGCGCCTGCATGTCGGTGGGAAAGCCGGGATAGGGGGCCGTGGTGAGGCTCACCGCGGCGGGCCGCCCCGCCATCTCAATGCGGATGGCGTCGCTCGAGGTGGCAATCCGCGCGCCTGCCTCGCGCAGCTTCTCCAGCGTCGCGCCGAGCGTCTCGGGTGCCGCGCCCTGCAGGCTCACGCGGCCACCCGCCGCGGCAACCGCCGAGAGGTAGGTGCCGGTCTCGATGCGATCGGGCATCACCCGGTGGCTCGTCCCAGTCAGGGTGCGCACGCCCTCGACGCGGATGGTGCTCGTGCCCGCTCCCTCGATGCGCGCGCCCATCGCCGTGAGGCAATTGGCGAGGTCCACCACCTCGGGCTCGCGCGCGGCGTTCTCGAGGATCGTGCTGCCCTCGGCGAGGCACGCCGCCATCATCAGGTTCTCGGTGCCCGTGACGGTCACCATGTCCATGGCGATGCGCGCGCCCTGCAACCGGGGGGCGCTGGCGTGCATGTAGCCCTGCTCGACCGTGATCGTCGCGCCCATCGCCTGCAGGCCCTTCATGTGCTGGTCCACCGGGCGCGCGCCGATCGCGCAGCCACCCGGCAACGACACCTTGGCGCGCCCGCAACGCGCGAGCAGCGGCCCGAGCACCAGCACCGAGGCGCGCATCGTCTTCACCAACTCGTAGCCGGCGGTCGGGTCCCGGACCTCGCGCGCGCGCAGCTCAATCCGGCCATCCGCCTGCGGCCCCGCCTCGACGCCCATCAGGGCGAGGAGCGTTGCCATGGTGCGCACATCCATCAGGCGCGGCACGTTGTGCAGGGAAAGCGGCTGCTCGGTGAGCAGCGCGGCGCACATGATCGGCAGCGCGGCGTTCTTCGCGCCCGAGACGCGCACCTCGCCCTCGAGCGCGCGGCCCCCGGTGATGAGCAGCTTATCCATCGGCGGAGGGTTTGCTCTGCGCGGCGAACTCCTCGGGCGTGAGCGTCATCATCGACAGGGCGTGAACCTCCTCGCGCATGCGCTCGCCGAGCGCGGCGTACACCATCTGGTGGCGCTGCACGCGGCTCTTGCCCGCGAACTTGGCCGACACCACCAGCGCCTGGAAATGCTGCCCGTCGCCCACCACCTGCACGTTCTCGCAGTCGATGCCGGCGGCAATGCTGGTCTCGATGCTTTCCGGGGTCACCATGCTCAGGTCCGCAGTTTGTAGCCAGAATGCAGCAGCCGCAGAACCGCGGCCGCAAGGAGCGCGAAGCTTACCGCGACCACGCCCAGGCTGGCGGCCGGCGGAAAGTCGGAGACGCCGAAGAAGCCGTAGCGGAAGCCGTCGATCATGTAGAAGAAGGGATTGAGGTGCGACACCTGCTGCCAGAGGGGGGGCAGCGAGTGGATCGAATAGAACACGCCCGAGAGCATGGTGAGCGGTAGCACCAGGAAGTTCTGGAAGGCGGCGATCTGGTCGAACTTCTCCGCCCAGATGCCGGCAAGGAGCCCGAGCACGCCGAGCAGCGCGGCGCCGAGCAGCGCGAAGGCGAGCGCCCACAGCGGCGCGGCAACGCGCAGCTCGACGAACCATACGGTGACCGCCAGCACCCCGGCGCCCACCATCAGGCCACGCGCCACCGAGGCGAGCACGTAGGCGGCGAAGAACTCCAGGTGCGAGATCGGTGTCACCAGCACGAAGACCAGGTTGCCGGTGATCTTGGACTGGATGAGGCTGGAGGAGCTGTTGGCGAAGGCGTTCTGCAGCACGCTCATCATCACCAGCCCCGGCACGAGGAACGCGGTATAGGGCACGCCTTCGTAGACGCGCGCGCCGCTGCCGAGCGCCTGCGCGAAGATGACGAGGTAAAGGAGTGCGCTCAGCACGGGCCCGGCGACCGTCTGGAAGGCGACCTTCCAGAAGCGCAGCAGCTCCTTGTAGAGCAGTGTGAAGAAGCCCGTCATCTCAGTGGCGCTGCATGATGCGCAGGAACACGTCTTCCAGGTCCGCGGGGTGCGGACCGGCGAAACTCGCGAGCAGGTTCTGCGTCGAGTCCAGCGCGACGATACGGCCCGCCTTGAGCATGGCGATGCGCCCGCAGTGCTCCTCGGCCTCCTCCAGGTAGTGCGTGGTGAGCACGATGGTGTGGCCGTCGCGGTTGAGCCGCGTCACGAACTGCCACAGGCCCTGGCGCAGCTCGACATCCACCCCCGCGGTGGGCTCGTCGAGCACGATCACCGGCGGCTTGTGCACCAGCGCCTGCGCCACCAGCACGCGCCGCTTCATGCCTCCGGAAAGCGAACGCATGTTGGCGTCGGCCTTGGCGGTCAGGTCGAGGTGGTGCATCACCTCCTCGATCCAGGCGTCGTTGCGCGGCAGGCCGAAGTAGCCCGACTGCAGGCGCAGCGTCTCGCGCACCGTGAAGAAGGGGTCGAACA
>DASWBP010000260.1:0-15460 GCA_036390555.1 Burkholderiales bacterium
GCCTTCATCACCGCTTCCTTGGCGACGCGGTAGACGTTGCCGCGGCGGCCGCGGAAGCCCTTGGCCTGCTTCAGGACCTTCTTGTGGCGCGCGCGCGCCGTGACTCCACGCTTGACTCTTGGCATGGCGCGCTCCTTACGACGCGTAGGGCAGCATGGCGCGCACTGCCCGCTTGTTGGTGGCGTCGACCTCGGTGGTGCCGCGCAGATGGCGCTTCCGTTTCGTCGACTTCTTGGTGAGGATGTGGCGCATGTAGGCCTGCGAGCGCTTGATGCTGCCGGACGAGCGGATCTTGAACCGCTTGGCAGCGGACTTCTTGGACTTCACCTTCGGCACTGTACGGCTCCTTCTCTCTTCTAGCTTGACGCCGGGCGGCCCGCCATGCGGGCGCTTGAAGCCACGGCAATCACTTGTGGCGCTCGCGCCGACCGTCAGGTCGCCGCGGCGGGTTTCGGGCTTGCTTCCTTCTTCGGCTTCGCTTCCTTCGCTTCCTTTGCGTCTTTCGCTTCCTTCGGCTTCGCCTTGGGCGGCACGCCCTTCTTCTTCGGCGCCAGCACCATCACCATCTGCCGCCCTTCGAGCTTGGGGAACTGCTCGACCAGCCCGACCTGCTCCAGATCCGCCTTCACGCGCTCCAGCAGCCGCACACCGAACTCCTGGTGCGCCATCTCGCGGCCGCGGAAGCGCAGCGTCACCTTCGCCTTGTCGCCGTCCTCGAGGAACTGGATCAGCTTGCCGAGCTTGATCTTGTAGTCGCCCTCGTCGGTGCCGGGGCGGAACTTGATCTCCTTGACCTGGATCTGCTTCTGCTTGAGCTTCGCCTCGTGCGCCTTCTTCTGCTCGCGGTAGCGGAACTTGCCGTAGTCCATCAGCTTGCAGACCGGCGGCACCGCCATCGGCGCGATTTCCACCAGGTCCACGTTCTTCTCTTCCGCCATGCGCAGCGCCTCGGCGATGGCCACGATGCCGAGCTGCTCTCCCTGCTCACCGACCAGCCGCACCTGCGGTGCGTTGATCTCCCCGTTGATGCGCTGCGATCTTTCGAGTGCGATGGGTGACAGCTCCTCTGCTCGTCAAAAAAACCGGCCGTGCTGCTTACGCGCCCGCCTCATTGCGGAGGCGTGCGATGAAGGCATCCAGCGCCATGGCGCCGAGATCTTCACCGCCGCGCGTGCGCACGGCCACCGTTCCAGCCTGCTTTTCCTTGTCTCCCACCACCAGCTGGTAGGGGAGCTTTTGCAAGCTATGTTCCCGAATCTTATAAGAAATCTTCTCATTTCGCAAATCTTCGACGGCGCGAAAACCCGCCGCGCGCAGCGTCTGCGCGACCGATTTGGCGTACTCGGCCTGGTGCTCGGAGACGTTGAGCACCACCACCTGCTCGGGCGCGAGCCACAGCGGGAACGCCCCGCCGTAGTGCTCGATCAGGATGCCGATGAAGCGCTCCATCGAGCCGATGGTGGCCCGGTGCAGCATGACGGGGGTCCTGCGCGTGTTGTCCGCCGCCACGTACTCCGCGCCCAGGCGCGCGGTCAGGTTGAAGTCCACCTGCATGGTGCCGCACTGCCAGACGCGGCCGATCGCGTCCTTCAGCGAATACTCGATCTTCGGCCCGTAGAAGGCGCCATCGCCGGGCGAGATCTCGAAGGGGCACTTCGATTCCTTGAGCGAGGCGATGAGCGCGGCTTCCGCGCGGTCCCACTGCTCGTCGCTGCCGATGCGCTTGGCGGGGCGCGTCGCCACCTTGTAGATGATGTCGGTGAAGCCGAAGTCGGCGTATACCTTTTGCAGCAGCGCCGTATAGGCGACGCACTCGGGCAGGATCTGCTCGTCCGTGCAGAAGATGTGGCCGTCGTCCTGCGTGAAGCCGCGCGTGCGCATGATGCCGTGCAGCGCGCCGGAAGGCTCGTTGCGGTGGCACGAGCCGAACTCGCCGTAGCGCAGCGGCAGGTCGCGGTAGCTCTTCACGCCCTTCTTGTAGATGAGGATGTGCCCCGGGCAGTTCATCGGCTTCAACGCGTAGTCGCGCTTTTCCGACTCCGTGACGAACATGTTGTCGCGGTAGTTCTCCCAGTGGCCGGTGGTCTCCCAGAGGCTCCGCGGCAGGACGGTCGGCCCGCGCACCTCGAGGTAGCCGCTCTCGCGGTATACCCTGCGCATGTATTGCTCCACCTGCTGCCACAGCACCCAGCCTTTCGGGTGCCAGAACACCATGCCCGGCGCATCCTCTTCCATGTGGAACAGGTCGAGCTGGGTGGCGAGCCGCCGGTGATCGCGCTTCTCGGCCTCCTCCAGCATCTTGAGGTAGGCGTCCTGGTCCTCCTTCTTCGCCCAGGCGGTGCCGTAGATGCGCTGGAGCATCTCGTTCTTCGAATCGCCGCGCCAGTAGGCGCCGGCGACGCGCATCAGCTTGAACACCTTGAGCTTGCCCGTGGAGGGCACGTGCGGCCCGCGGCACAGGTCCACCCAGTCGCCCTGGCCGTAGAGCGAAATCGCCTCCTTCTCCGGAATCGAGGCGATGATCTCGGCCTTGTAGACCTCGCCCTGGTCACGGAAGAATTTCACCGCCGCATCGCGCGGCATCTCGCGCCGCTGCACGGGCAGGTCGCGCTTCGCGATCTCGGCCATGCGCTTTTCGATCGCCGCGAGATCCTCGGGCGTGAAGGGGCGCTTGTAGGAGAAGTCGTAATAGAAGCCGTTGTCGATCACCGGGCCGATCGTCACCTGCGCCTCGGGAAACAGCTCCTTCACCGCCTGCGCCAGCAGGTGCGCGGTGGAGTGGCGGATGATTTCCAGACCCTCGCGGTCGCGCTCGGTGACGATGGCGAGCTCGGCGTCGCCCTCGATGCGGTGGCTGGTGTCCACCAGCTTGCCGTTCACCTTGCCGGCGAGCGCCGCGCGCGCGAGCCCTGCGCCGATCGACTGGGCGACCTCGGCGACGGTGACCGGGCCCGGGAAGGACTTCACCGAGCCGTCAGGAAGTCGGATGTTCGGCAAGATATTGGTAGGCGCGATTGGACTCGAACCAACGACCCCTACCATGTCAAGGTAGTGCTCTAACCAGCTGAGCTACGCGCCTGGTGGAACGAGGGCCGGAATTTTAACTGAAGCGTCACACCCGCGGAACAACATGGCACAAATCACGCTCCTAGGCACATGGACCTGATCTTGTGGCGGCACGCGGAGGCCGAGGACGGCCTGCCCGACCTCGAGCGGCGGCTCACGCCCCGCGGCCACAAGCACGCCGCGCGCGTCGCCGAGTGGCTGCTGCAGCGCCTGCCGGCGAAGTTCACGGTGCTGGCGAGCCCGGCGCGGCGCGCACAGGAGACGGCCAAGTCGCTCGGCGTGCCGTTCCGCACCGAGCCCGCCCTCGCGCCCGGGGCCTCCGTGCAGGCGATCCTCAAGGCGGCGGAGTGGCCCGATCGCAAGAATGCGGTGGTGGTCGTGGGCCACCAGCCCGACCTCGGCCGCGTCGCGCTGCACCTCGTGGCGGGCGCCGCCGGCGACGGCACCATCAAGAAGGGCGGGCTTTGGTGGCTCACCAACCGCGTGCGCAACGACGAAGCCCAGGTGGTGGTGCGCGCCGTGATCGCGCCAGACCTGCTGTAGGGGGGCTGCGCGCCCGCCTTCGCCGGTGCGCGGCGCCCCGCCAGAGCGCTGCGCGGACGCTAGGCGCGATTGAGGACCGACACCTTCTTGTCGGAGAGCCCGCTCACCTCGAGCTTCATGCCGACCGACTTCCAGTGGCCGGCTTCGTCCTCCAGCGCCGCAGCCGAAAGCGGGTTCTCGTCGAGCCAGCTCTGCGCGAGCTCGATCTCGAAGCCGCTCTCGTCGCCCGCCACGCGCAGCAGCGGCAGCCTGACATCGGTGCGGCTGCGCAGGATGAGCGCCGCCAGGCGCAGCGCGAAGACCAGCGGCCAGTCCGCGCCCTCGAGCCCCGCGTCGTGCATCTTGCCGAGCTTGCCGCGGTGCGCGAGCACGATGCGCGCCAGGCGCTGCTGCTCCATGCGCGAGAAGCCCGGCATGTCGGCGTTCTGCAGCACGTACGCCGAGTGCTTGTGGTATTGCGCGTGCTCGATCGACAGCCCCGTCTCCGCGAGGCTCGCCGCCCACTCCAGCATCTGCCGGTCGGCGTCGTCCTCGCGCTCGCGGCCGGGCGCCAGCGCATCGTAGATCGTGAGCGCGAGCTTGCGCACGCGCTCGGCCTGCGCCGCGTCCACGTGGTAGCGGCGGCCGAACTGCGCCACCGTCGCCGCGCGCATGTCGCGGTGCTGCACGCGCCCGAGCAGGTCATAGAGCACGCCGTGGCGCAGCGCGCCTTCGGACACCGCCATCGCCTCCAGTCCCAGCTCGTCGAACACCGCGCCCATGATCGCCAGCCCGCCGGGCAGCACCAGCGCACGGGTCGGACGCAGCCCGGCGATGCGCTCGGGGTCCGCCTTCTCGTGCTTGAGCAGCAATGCGCGCAGGCGCTCCAGGCCCTCGCGCGTGATGCCTTCCGCGGCATAGCCGTTCTCGCGCAGGATGATCTCGATCGAGCGCGCGGTGCCGGAGGATGCCACCGCCTCCTGCCAGCCGGCCGCGCGGTAGGCGCGCGCGATGCCCGCGACTTCCTGGCGCGCGGCGAGCTCCGCCGCCTTGAGGTGCGATTTCTCCACCCTGCCCTCGGGAAAGTACTTGAGCGCGTAGCTCACGCAGCCCATGTAGAGCGACTCGGTGAGCTGCGGCTCCAGGCCCTTGCCGACGATGAACTCGGTCGAGCCGCCGCCCACGTCCACCACCAGCCGGTTCTCAGAGAGCGGCGGCATCGAGTGCGCCACGCCGAGGTAGATGAGCCGCGCCTCCTCGCGCCCGGCGATCACCTCGATCGGGAAGCCGAGCACCTGGCGCGCCTCGCGCAGGAACTGCGGCGCGTTCTTCGCTACGCGCAGCGTGTTGGTGCCCACCGCGCGCACCGCCTGCCGCGGAAAGCCGCGCAGGCGCTCGGCGAACTTGGAGAGCGCTTCCAGCGCGCGCGCCTGGCTCGCGCGGTCGATGCGCTTGTCGGCGGTGAGCCCGGCGCCGATGCGCACCATCTCGCGCACGGAGTCCAGGGGATAGATCTGGCCGTCCACGACGCGGCCGATCATCAGGTGGAAGCTGTTCGAGCCGAGGTCGACCGCCGCAAGCGTGTCCGGACGCGCCATACCGCCGCGAGTCTAGCGCAGCGACGCGATGCGCGTTTGCGCGCGCCGGCGATCGTAACCCCTTGACGCATGGGGAGACTGTGGCGCGGCCCTGCTGCGCGCAAGCTGGTGGCGCCATGTGACAGCCCCATGAAAAGGCGCGGCTGCCACCTGGCCGTCACATGGACACGTAGAATAGATTGTCCTGCCAGCCGCGCCGCGGCTGCCCCCCGCGATGAAAAGAGACCTGCCCGCCGGGCATTTCCTCAACCGGGAACTCGGCATCCTCGAGTTCAACCGGCGCGTGCTCGCGCAGGCCGCCGACGACACGGTGCCGCTGCTCGAGCGGCTGCGCTTTCTCACCATCGTCTCCTCCAATCTCGACGAGTTCTTCGAGATCCGCGTCGCGGGGCTGAAGGAGCAGATCAAGCTCAACCTGCCCGAGCCCGGCCCGGACGGCAAGGGCCCGCAGGAAGTGTTCGACACGGTGAACCGCGAGGCGCGCGCGCTGGTCGCCGAGCAGTACCGGCTGCTCAACGACGTGCTGCTGCCCGCGCTCGCGCACGCCGGCATCGTCTTCCCGCGGCGCGAGCAGTGGACGCCGGCGCAGAAGCAGTGGATCCGCGACTACTTCTTCCGCGAGCTGCTGCCGGTCCTGACGCCGATCGGCCTCGATCCCGCGCACCCGTTCCCGCGCGTCCTGAACAAGAGCCTGAATTTCGCCGTCGAGCTCGTCGGCCGCGACGCCTTCGGCCGCAACTCGGGCGCCGCCATCGTGCAGGCGCCGCGCGCGCTGCCGCGCGTCATCCGGCTGCCGCGCGAGATCGCCGGCGCGCAGCACGCGTTCGTCTTCCTCTCCTCGATCCTGCACGCGCACGTCGAGGAGCTGTTCGCCGGCATGAAGGTGCTGGGCAGCTACCAGTTCCGCGTGACGCGCAACTCCGACCTGTTCGTCGACGAGGAAGAGATCACGAACCTGCGCACCGCGCTGCAAGGCGAGCTCCTGCACCGGCACTTCGGCGCCGCCGTGCGGCTGGAGGTCGCCGACAACTGCTCGCCGGCGATGGCCGAGTTCCTGCTGCAGCAGTTCGGCCTGCGCGAGGAGGACCTGTACCGCGTCGAGGGGCCGGTCAACCTCTACCGCCTGCGCGAGGTGCCCGACCAGGTGGAGCGGCCGGACCTCAAGTACGCCCCCTTCCATGCGGGGCTGCCGGCGCCGCTGGAGAAGTCGAGCGACCTCTTCGAGCTGCTGAAGAAGCAGGACGTGCTGCTGCACCACCCCTACCAGTCGTTTGCGCCGGTGATCGATTTCATCCGCACCACCGCCGCCGATCCGAACGTGATCGCCATCAAGCAGACGGTATACCGCACCGGCACCGACTCGGAGCTGATGGAGATCCTGGTGGACGCGGCGCGCCGCGGCAAGGAAGTGACGGTGGTGGTGGAGCTGATGGCGAGGTTCGACGAAGAGGCGAATCTCAATTGGGCCGCGCGCCTCGAGGAAGTGGGCGCGCACGTGGTCTACGGCGTGGTGGGCCACAAGACCCACGCCAAGATGGCGCTCATCGTGCGCCGCGAGGACGCCGAGTCGGGCAAGGTGCTGCGCCGCTACGTGCACCTCGCCACCGGCAACTATCACCCGCGCACGGCGCGCCTGTACACGGACTTCGGCCTGCTCACCGCGAACGAGAACCTGTGCACCGACGTCGCGGAGGTCTTCAAGCAGCTCACCGGCCTCGGGCGTGCCGGCAAGATGAAGCACATCTGGCAGTCGCCCTTCACGCTGCACAAGCGCGTGCTCGCCGCGATCCAGAACGAGGCCCGCCTCGCGCGCGAGGGCCAGGGCGGGCGCATCATCGCGAAGATGAACGCGTTGCTCGATCCGCAGGTGATCGACGAGCTGTATCTCGCCTCGCAGGCCGGCGTGAAGATCGACCTCATCGTGCGCGGCGTGTGCGCGCTGCGCCCCGGCATCGCGGGCCTCTCGGAAAACATCCGCGTGCGCTCGGTGGTCGGCCGGTTCCTCGAGCACTCGCGCGTCTTCTACTTCCACAACGGCGGCGCCGAGGACGTGTACCTGGCGAGCGCCGACTGGATGAGCCGCAACTTCTTCCGCCGCATCGAGCTGTGCTTCCCGGTGCTCGACCCGGCCTTGAAGCGCCGCGTGATCCGCGAGGGCCTGCAGCCCTATCTCGACGACAACGTGCTGGCCTGGCAGATGGACAGCGAGGGCGCCTACACGCGGGTCAAGCCGCGCCGCGGCCGCCCGCGCTCGGCGCAGGAAGAGCTGCTCTTCACCCTCGCGACGCCGTCCTGATGCAGCCGCCGCAGAAGGGCGCGACCGGGATCCGGCGCCTGGTCAACGCGACGCGCTACTCGCTGGAGGGCCTGGCCGCGGCGGCGCGGCACGAGGCGGCTTTCCGCCAGGAACTGCTGCTCGCCGTGATCCTGCTGCCGCTGGGACTGTGGCTCGGCGCGAACGGCGTGGAGCGCGCGCTGCTCGCGGGCAGCGTGCTGCTGGTGCTGATCGTGGAGCTGCTCAACTCGGCAGTGGAAGCGGCCATCGACCGCATTTCGGCCGAGCATCACGAGCTCGCCAAGCGAGCGAAGGATTACGGCAGCGCGGCGGTCATGCTCTCGCTCGCTCTGACCGGCGTGGTCTGGGTCCTCGTCCTGCTGCCCCGGTTTCTGTAGAGCCCGCAGCCCCTGCCGGCCACGCCGGTCCGTCAGAGGCGCCAGCCGCGCGCGGCGAGCCAGGCCACCGCGGGCGCCCCCGCGCCGGCGACGCCCGCGTAGAGCGCCGCGACGAGGGACTGCACCCACGCCGGCCCGTGCGGCAGCGGCAGGCGCACGAGAATCGGCACGAGCGCGAGCGGCAGCACCGCGGCCCAGTGCAGCTTGCCGAGCAGCACGGCGCCCGCGGCGACGAGCGCAGCGAACACCGACACCGTGAGCGTGAGGGTGGCGCCCGCCTCCACGCGCCCGCCGAGGATCATCACCAGGAGCAGGAAGGCGCCGCTCCCTGCGCCGAGCGCCACGCCGTACTGGCCGAGCAGCGCCGAGCCGCCCAGCAATGCGGCGAAGCCCGCACCGAGGCCGAGCGCCAGCCCCGCCGCGCCCGCGCGCACCATGTCATAGTGCAACGCGACCGTGGTGGCCACCAGCCACCAGGCGAGTGCGGCGAGCCCGGCGCCGATGATGACGACTTCTACGGGGATCTTCGGGCCGAGGATCGCGGCGAACACCCACAGCGTGACGCCCGCGAACAAGGCGCCGACCACGAGACCCGTGACGCGCGTGGGCTTGAACGCCAGATCGGCGAGCGCGCCGAGGAGCGCCGCCGCGGCGCCCGCCACCAGGATCTTGCGCGGCACGGTGAGCGGCTCGGGGGCGAAGCCGCTGGTGACGGCGACGGCGGCGACGACGCTCGCGGCGGCGGCAAGGCCCGCGAGGCGCAGCGGCCAGAGGATCGCGGCGGCGATGAACCCCACCACGAACGGCAGCGCAGCCCACTGCACGAGCGGATCTCGCAGGAGCTCCATCATGTCAGCCGCGCGCCACGCGGATCACGCCCGCGACCTCGCGCACCACTGCGAAGGCGCGCTTCAACTGCGCGACGTCCGCGACCTCGAAGGAAAAGCGCATGAAGGCAAGGTCGTCGCGGCTTTGCGTGCGCACCGCGGTGACGTTGATCCGCTCGCGCGCGAGCGCATCGCCGATGTCGCGCAGCAGGCCCGGCCGGTCGCTCGCCGTGACCGCCATGTCCACGCCGTAGGCGCCCGCCCCCGCGCCCCACGCCGCCTCGATGAGGCGCGCGGGATCGGTTTCCGCCAGGCGCTTCAGGCTAGGGCAGTCCTCGCGGTGGATCGAGACGCCGCGGCCGCGCGTGACGAAGCCGCGGATCGGGTCCGGCGGCACCGGCTTGCAGCACTTGGCGAGCTGCGTGAGCAGTCGATCCATGCCGACCACCAGCACGCCGCTTTCCGCCGCCGGCTTGCGCTTCTTCGGCGCGGGCGCGGCGGCAGGCGCCGCCACGGGCACCGGCGCACCGGCGAGCCCACGCATCGCCTCGTGCAACTGGCGCAGGTTCACCTCGTCGCGCGCCACGGCCGCGAACAGGTCCTCGGGCTTGCCCAGGCCGAGCTTCGCGGCGAGCGCCTCGTGGCTCACCGCGCCGCGGCCGTCGCGCCTCGCCTCGCGCTCGACGATGGCGCGGCCCTCTGCCACGGTCTCGGCGAGCGCCTGCGCGTTGAACCACTGGCGGATCTTCTGCCGCGCGCGCGGGGTCTTCACGAAGCCGCGCTCGAGGCTCATCCAGTCGCGCGACGGCCCGCCCGTCTTCGCCACCGTCAGCTCCACGCGCTGGCCGCTCTTCAGCGGCGTATCGAGCGGCACGAGGTGGCCGTCCACCTTCGCGCCGCGGCAGCGGTGCCCGAGGTCGGTATGCAGCGCATAGGCGAAATCGATGGGCGTCGCGCCCGCGGGCAGGTCCACCACCTTGCCCTGCGGCGTCACCGCGTAGATCGTGTCGTCGAGCGCCGCGCGCTGCGTCT
Source organism: Burkholderiales bacterium (assembly GCA_036390555.1). Lineage (GTDB taxonomy): Bacteria > Pseudomonadota > Gammaproteobacteria > Burkholderiales > SG8-39 > JAABQT01. The sequence continues at coordinate 9,719 of DASWBP010000260.1, forward strand.
TCTCCGCCCAGGTGGCGCCCTCGGCAACCTCGTCGCGCCAGGCAAGCAGCTGCCGCAGCCAGGCGATCTTGTCGTCGAAGGCGCTGTCGGCGCGCGTCGCCTTGCCGGCCTCCTTGTAGCGCCAGTGCGCGGCGACGCCGAGCTCGGCGTGGCGGTGCATCTCCTGCGTGCGGATCTGCACTTCCAGCGTCTTGCCGCCCGGGCCGATCACCGCCGTGTGCAGCGACTGATAGAGGTTGCCCTTGGGCCGCGAGATGTAGTCGTCGAACTCGCGCGCGATCGGCGCCCAGAGGTTGTGCACCACGCCGAGCGCCGCGTAGCAGTCCTTCACGCTCGGCACGATCACGCGCAGCGCGCGCACGTCGTGCACCTGCTCGAAGTCGAGGCTCTTGCCGCGCATCTTGTTCCAGATCGAGTAGATGTGCTTCGGGCGGCCGTGCACCTCGCCCTTGATGCCGGCGGCCTCCAGCTCGCGCGCGAGCGTCGCCATCGCCTCGGCGATGTACTGCTCGCGCTCGACGCGGCGCTCGTCGAGCATCTTGGCGATGTTCTTGTACAGCTCCGGCTCGAGGAAGCGGAAGGAGAGGTCCTCCAGCTCCCACTTGAGCTGCCAGACGCCCAGGCGATTCGCGAGCGGCGCGTAGATGTCGAGCGTCTCGCGCGCGTAGGCGCGGCGCTCCTCGTTGTCGTGCTTGGCGAACCAGCGCAGGGTCTGCGTGCGGCTCGCCAGGCGGATGAGCACCACGCGGATGTCCTCCACCATGCCGAGCACCATCTTGCGCAGGATCTCGCTCTGCTGCGCGGCGCTCGCGCGCGTCAGCACGCGCAGCTGGTAGAGCTTCTCCACGCCACCGGCCAGGCTGGCGATCTCCGCGCCGAAGGCCTCCGCGAGCTTCTCCGTGCCGCCGAGCACCTTGGGCGCCGCGAACAGCAGGCCCGCGGCGCGCGCCGCCGGGTCCATGCCGATCGCGGCAAGGCTCGCGGCGATGCCCTGCGCGTGCGGCCAAACCGGCTCGCCGGTGGACAGCACCTGCCCGGCGTAGAGCGGCTCGGCAAATTCGAGCGCGCGCGCAAGCAGCGCGCGCTCCTCGCGCCCGAGCCCCTCGGCAATCGCATCGAGCGCCGCCGCGGCGCCTTGCGGCCGCAATTGGACGACGGAGACCATGCGCTATTGTAGCGAGGCGCTACCATGCGACCGGGATCGTGCTGAGACGGCTGGGCATCCGATGGGTTGGCTGAGGAGCTGGCGGCGCCGGCGGCTGCTTGCGCACCACCGCATTGAGGAGGCGCTGTGGCGCCCGGTGACGCAGCCGATGGCCTTCCTGCGCGGGCTGCAGCGGGACGAGCTGCAGCGGCTGCGCGACTTCGCGCTCCTGCTCCTGGTGGAAAAGCAGTTCTCCGGCGCGCGCGGCCTGGAGCTCGATGACGCCATGCGCCTCTCGATCGCGGTGCAGGCCTGCCTGCCGGTGCTGTACCTGGGCCTGGATCGCTACGACGACTGGAGCGAGATCGTCGTCTACCCCGGGGACTTCAAGGTGCGCATCCGCGAGACCGACGACGAGGGCGTGGTGCACGAGTTCGACGACGAGCGCGCGGGCGAGTCCTGGAAAGGGGGGCCGGTGGTGCTCTCCTGGGACGCAGCGCTGAACGCGCCCGGCATGAACGTGGTGATCCACGAGTTCGCGCACAAGCTCGACATGGCGAACGGCGAGGCCGACGGCATGCCGCCGCTGCATTCCGGGATGGACCGGCGCGCCTGGAGCGAAGCATTCCACGTCGCCTACGAGGGCTTCTGCGACGCCGTGGACCGCGGCAGGGAGACCTGGCTCGATCCCTACGCCGCCGAGTCCCCGGCCGAGTTCTTCGCGGTGATCAGCGAAGCGTTCTTCACCGCGCCCAACGAGACGCGGCGGCGCTATCCCGACGTCTACGACCAGCTGAAGCGCTATTACCGGCAGGACCCGGCGCGGCGGCTGGACGCCTGAGCGCGCGTCCATGAAGACCTTGCTCATCGTGTTCCATACCGGCGGCGTGAAGACCGCGCAGATGGCCGAGGCCGTAGAGCGCGGCGCGCGCGCCGAAGAAGGCGTGCGCGTCGTGGTGAAGCGCTGCGCCGAAGCGGGACCCGAGGACGTGCTCGGCGCCGACGGCCTCATCCTCGGCACGCCGGAGAACTTCGGCTACATGTCCGGGATGATGAAGGACTTCCTCGAGCGCGTGTTCTACGCCTGCGAGGGCAAGGTGAACGGCCGTCCCTGGGCGCTGTTCGTCGGCGCGGGCCAGGACGGCACCGGCGCAGTGACCTCAGTAGAGCGCATCGTTGTCGGGCTGCGCCTGAAGAAGATCAGCGAGCCGATCGTCGTGGTAAAGGAACTGAAGCCCGAGCAGCTCCTCGCCTGCGAAGAGCTCGGCGCGGCGATGGCAGCGGGGCTGGCGGCGGGAATTCTCTAGCTTGCGACGCCGGGTGGACGCCTTTCGCCCTCGATTGCGACTCGCTAATTGGCCTCGACTTCGCGCGCGAGGAAGAAGCCGGTACTGAAGCCATAGAGCCTGGCCTCGGCGATGACATCGCTGGCGAGAACACCCTCGACCTTGCCGAGCTTCACCGCCTCGGCGTAGTTCACCGGCAGGGTCTTGCCTGCCCCATAGCCAAGCGTGAAGGTGTGCGCGACGGTGTCCAGTGCGGAGATCGTCCCCTTGGCCTTTACGGCAATCGCCTTGAGCGGCTGCATGAGGACGGTCTGGGCCGTGCAGGTTGGCGGCGTCGTGGCAGCGTCGATCGCCTGGCAACGCACAGTCGTGCGCAATCCATCGGTCGCCGCGCGACCGAGCAGCGCATCGAGGCCAGCCTGGTCGGTGACCCCCGCGTACTGGATCGTGTAGGGACTCCCCGCGACGGTCAGCACGAAGCGGTCTGCGGCAGCATCCAGTCCGGAAACCGTGCCGGAGAGACTCGTCCGGTATCCAGCCGCGAGCTTGTCGCCGGCCCGCACCGGTGAGACCTTGAGCGTGACCTCGCACGGCGTGACGCTGGTGTCGACAATGAACTGCTTCAGGTCGGCATCGAGCGCGAGGTGCTCGCGATTGTCGGCGATGAGATTCACTGCCCCGGTGACATCGAGCGAGCAAACGCCGTTGGCACAGGCAAGCCGGTTCGGCCGGTTGGAATTGTCATCGTAATAGGACACGAACTTGCACGCCTGGGGCTGGCTGCCGGGCGTCAACCGGAGCGTAACGTCGTCATCGATCTCGACGTGCAAGCGGTTGTACGGACCGATCTCGCAGGTCGCGGTATCGACATGCTCGACGAGCTGGTCGCGACCGAGCTCGGCGGCGTCGAACTGGAGCGGCCCACGGATGATCTCGCAGGATCGGCCGCTGGTGTGACGCAGCTGGACGCTGTTCAGGGTGAGCACTACGCTGTCGTAGCCGCCGAGATTGTCGGTGACATAGGCGTAGACGGTAGTGGAACCGGCCGGAGTGCTGCCGCCGTCACCGCCGCCGCAGGCATACAGCGCGACGGCCGCGAGCAGCGCGGTCAGGGTCGCAAGCAGCGTCTTTAGATTGATCATGGTTGGGCTCAGGATTGCGGAGGACGAAGCGTCAGTCTAGTTCTCGCGCGCCTTCTCGTGTGCGAAAGATTTCCACTGAACGCGAGCGCGCTGTCGCCGCGAGGCGACACTTGTTGCCGCGAGCCAGCAGCTCGCGCTAAAGCGTGACGCGCGGCGCGCGCGGCGATCCCGGCGCGAGGCGCCCGTCGTCCACCGGCTCGCCGAGCACTTGCCTCACCGGCACCACGCCCGCCCAGATCGGCAGCGCGTAGTCCTCGGGCTCGTCGATCGGCCCGCCGGTGCGCACCTTGGCCACCACCTCGTCGAGGTGCAGGCCGAAGACGCTCATCGCCTTCAACTCCTGCTTGTTCACCGGGCGCAGGTTCTGCCAGTGGCCGGGGTAGACGCGCTCGATGAACTTCTCCATCTTCGCGAGCTTGTCTTCCGGCTCGGCCACCTTGTAAGCCTTGCCGAAGATCATCGCCGAGCGGTAGTTCACCGACATGTGGAAGCCCGAGCGCGCGACCACCAGGCCGTCGAAGTGCGTCACCGTGAGGCAGACGCGCGGGTTCTTCTCCAGCGCCTGCAGCATCCGGCTCTTGGAGGAGCCGTGCCAGTACACCGCGTCGCCCTCGCGCCAGTAGGCGGTGGGCGTGACGAACGGGTGGCCGTCGATCACGTAGCCGATGTGGCAGACGAAGCCCGCGTCGAGGATGCCGTAGACAGTCTCGCGGTCGTAGCGCGCGCGCTTGGGCAGGCGCTTGATCTTCGTGCGCGCGGTGGGGGTGAAGTCTTTCACTCGTGGCTCCCGGGTTGGACGGCCATCTTAGCAGCGGCGCGCGGCGCATTCGCCAGCCAGACGACGAGCGCGAGCGCGAGGAACAGGACGCCCGAGAGCCAGAACAGGTCCACCGTGGACATCATGCGCGCCTCGACCTCGAGCGCGTGGTCGATATGCGCGAGCGCCTGGTCGGGCGCGTAGCCGCGCGCCTCGAGCGCGCGCAGCATGGACTCGGTGGCCGGGTCGCCGCGCACCACGTGCTCGGCGAGCTGCGCGCGGTGCAGCTTGGCGCGGTCCTCCCACAGCGTGATGGCCAGCGACGCCCCCACCGCGCCGCCCATGTAGCGCAGGAAGTTCTGCAGGCCCGTGGCGCCGGGCATCTTCTCCGGCGTCATGCTGCGCAGGCCGAGCGCGGTAAGCGGCAGGAAGAACATGACGTTGGCCGCGCCCTGGATGAACATCGGCAGCGCGATGGTCACCCAGTCGGCCTGCATGCTGAACTCGGCGCGCATGAAGGAGACGAGGGCGAAGACGAGGAATCCGAGGCAGGCGACCAGGCGCGGGTCCACCACCTGCACGCTCCTCGCGACGAAGGGCGCCAGCACGAGCGCGAGCAGGCCGAAGGGCATCATCATCATGCCGGCCCAGATCTGCGTGTACCCCATGTACTGCTGCAGCCAGAGCGGCAGCACCACGATGGCGCCGAAGAACACCGCGTAGCCCACCGAGAGCGTGGCGGTGCCGGTCCAGAAATCGCGGTCGCGCAGCAGGTGCAGGTCCACGATCGGGTGCGCGTTGTCGAGCAGCTCCCAGGCAAGGAACAGCACGAAACCCACGCCCGCCACGCAAGCGAGCGCGACGATCTCGGTGGAGGCGAACCAGTCGAGTTCCTTGCCCTTGTCGAGCATCACCTGCAGCGCCGCGACCCAGATGGCGAGCAGCGCGAGGCCCACCACGTCCACCGGCACGCGCTGGCGCGGCGTCTCGCGGTCGCGGTAGAGGATCCAGATCATCGCGCCCGCCAGCAGGCCCACCGGCACGTTGATGTAGAAGATCCACGGCCAGGAGATCTGCTCGGTGATATAGCCGCCGATGATCGGGCCTGTGATGGGCGCGATGGTCGCGGTCATCGACCACACGGCGAGCGCGGTGCTCGCGCCGCCCGGGCCGAAGGTGGCGAGCAGCAGCGATTGCGACACCGGCACCATCGGCCCCGCGACCAGGCCCTGCACCACGCGGAACGCGACCAGCGTGTCGAGGTCCTTGGCGAGGCCGCAGACGAGCGACGCCCCGGTGAACAGCAGCACCGACCAGACGATGAGACGCACCTGGCCGAAGCGGCGCGTCAGCCACCCCGTGAGCGGCATGGCGATCGCCTGCGCCGCGGCATAGGAGGTGACGATCCAGGTG
>DASWBP010000261.1:0-22479 GCA_036390555.1 Burkholderiales bacterium
TACCCGGTGGACGTCGCCAACTACGACGATTGCGCGGCGAAGGCGGTGCGCATCGCGCAGGAGGTCGGGCCGATCGACATCCTGGTCAACAACGCCGGCATCACCCGCGACATGACGTTCAAGAAGATGACCAAGAGCGACTGGGACGCGGTGATGCGCACCAACCTGGATTCCTGCTTCAACATGACCAAGCAGGTGATGGATGGCATGGTGGACCGCGGCTGGGGCCGCGTGATCAACGTGTCCTCGGTGAACGGCCAGAAGGGCGCCTTCGGCCAGACGAACTATGCCGCCGCCAAGGCGGGCATCCACGGCTTCACCAAGTCGTTGGCTCTCGAGGTGGCGAAGAAGAACGTCACCATCAACACCATCTCGCCGGGCTACATCGGCACCAAGATGGTCACTGCGATTCCCAAGGAGATCCTCGATTCGAAGATCCTGCCGCAGATTCCGGTCGGGCGGCTGGGCAAGCCCGAGGAAGTGGCGGGACTGATCATCTATCTTTGCTCGGAAGAGGCCGCATTCGTGACGGGAGCCAACATCTCGATCAACGGCGGCCAGCACATGTTCTAAAGGAGTAAACTTGACCATGGCTGCAAATCCGAATGCTCCCGAGGCGAAGGCCGAACCGGCCGTGCGCCTCATCAAGAAGTACCCCAACCGGCGCCTGTACGACACCAAGACCTCGAGCTACATCACGCTCGCGGACGTGAAGCAGATGGTGCTCAAGCAGGAGGACTTCCAGGTGGTGGACGCGAAGTCGGGCGAGGAGCTCACGCGCCAGATCCTGCTGCAGATCATCCTGGAGGAGGAGTCCGGCGGCGTGCCGATGTTCTCCTCGGACCTGCTGTCGCAGATGATCCGCTCCTACGGCAGCGCCATGCAGGGCTTCATGGGCTCGTACCTGGAGAAGAACATCGAGGCCTTCCAGCAGCTGCAGAAGGCGCTGCAGGACCAGTCGCAGAAGATCTACGGCGACAACACGCGCGCCTCGCAGGAGCTGTGGTCGCAGTTCATGAACCTGCAGGGGCCCGCCATGCAAAGCCTGATTCAGGCCTACATGGAGCAGAGCCAGAAGGTGTTCGCGCAGTTCCAGGACCAGATGCAGAACCAGGCGCGCAACATGTTCTCCGGCTTCCAGTTCCCGGGCTTCCCGCAGCAGCAGCCGCCGAAGGGCGACGCCGACAAGTAGTGGCGCGTTCCCCGGCGCGGCGCGCCGTGCCTGCGGCGGCGCGTGCGGTCTCCACCTCGCGGCGCGCGGCCCCCCCGGCACCCCGTGCCACCCCCAAGATCGGCTTCGTTTCCCTGGGCTGCCCGAAGGCCCTCGTGGACTCGGAGCGCATCCTCACGCAGCTGCGCGCCGAGGGCTACGCCACGGCGAAGGACTACGGCGGCGCCGACCTCGTGATCGTCAATACCTGCGGCTTCATCGACGCCGCGGTGGAGGAGTCGCTCGGCGCGATCGGCGAGGCGCTCGCCGCCAACGGCAAGGTGATCGTCACGGGTTGCCTGGGCGCAAAGGAAGGCGTCGTGCAGACGGCGCACCCGGGCGTGCTCGCCGTCACCGGGCCGCACGACACCGAGGGCGTGATGCGCGCGGTGCACGCGCAACTGCCCAGGCCCCACGATCCGTTCACGGACCTGGTGCCGCCGCAGGGCGTGAAGCTCACGCCGAAGCACTACGCCTATCTCAAGATCTCGGAGGGCTGCAACCATCGCTGCAGCTTCTGCATCATCCCCTCGATGCGCGGCGATCTCGTCTCGCGCCCGGTCGGCGAGGTGCTGCAGGAAGCCGAGAACCTGCTCAAGGCGGGCGTGAAGGAGCTGCTGGTCATCTCGCAGGACACGAGCGCCTACGGTGTGGACGTGAAGTACCGCACCGGCTTCTGGAACGGGCGTCCGGTGAAGACGAAGATGACGGCGCTCTGCGCGGCGCTCGGCGATCTCGCCGCGCGGTTCGGCGCCTGGGTGCGGCTGCACTACGTCTACCCCTACCCGCACGTGGACGAGGTGATCCCGCTGATGGCGCAGGGCAGGATCCTCCCCTATCTGGACGTGCCCTTCCAGCATGCGAGCCCGCGCATCCTCAAGCTCATGAAGCGGCCCGCGAGCGCGGAGAAGGTGCTCGAGCGCCTCGCCGCCTGGCGCCGCATCTGTCCCGACATCGCGGTGAGGAGCACGTTCATCGTCGGCTTTCCCGGGGAGACGGACGCCGAGTTCGAGGAGCTGCTGCAGTTCCTCGAGGCGGCGCAGCTCGACCGCGTAGGCTGCTTTGCCTATTCGCCGGTCGAAGGCGCTGCAGCGAACGCGCTGCCCGATGCGCTGCCCGACGCGGTGAAGGAGGAGCGGCGCAGGCGCTTCATGCACGCGCAGCAGACAATCAGCGCGAGGAAGCTCAAAGCGCAGGTCGGCAGGCGGCTCAAGGTGCTCGTGGATGCGCCGGGGGTGGGCCGCACGGCGGGCGACGCGCCCGAGATCGACGGCACGGTGCGCTTCAAGGGCGGCAATGCGGGAGAATTCAGCGAAGTTCTCATCGAGCGCGCGAGCGCGCACGATCTTCACGGGAGACTGACATGACGACGAGGCAGGTGGTGGTGGTGGGCGGCGCGCGCACGGCGATCGGCGACTACGGCGGTTCGCTCAAGGACTTTGCGCCGACGAAGCTTGGCGCGATCGCCATCAAGGAGGCGGTGAGCCGCGCCAAGGTGGAGCCGGCGAGCATCGGCCATGTGGTGATGGGCAGCGTCATCCACGGCGAGGCGCGCGACATGTACCTCTCGCGTGTCGCGGCGCTCGACGCGGGGCTGCCGGTGGGCACGCCCTGCCTGACGGTGAACCGCCTGTGCGGCTCGGGGCTGCAGGCGATCGTCTCGGCCGCCCAGCACATCCTGCTCGGCGACACCGATACCGTGGTGGGCGGCGGCGCCGAGAGCATGAGCCGCGCGGCCTACTTCCTGCCGGCGGGGCGCTGGGGCCAGCGGATGGGCGATGCGGCGGTGGTGGACGCGATGACCGCGGCGCTGCACGACCCCTTCGGCCACGGCCACATGGGCGTCACGGCAGAGAACATCGCCGCCAGGTACGGCTTCACGCGCGACCAGCAGGACGCCTTCTCGCTCGAATCGCACCGCCGCGCGGCGAATGCGCTCGACAAGGGCCATTTCAAGAGCCAGATCGTGCCAATCGAGGTGAAGTCGAAGAAGGGCGTCGAGCAATACGCGCTGGATGAGCACGTGCGTCCCGGCGCGAAGGCCGAGGACTTCGCCAAGCTGAAGACGGTCTTCAAGAAGGATGGCACGGTGACCGCGGGCAACGCCTCGGGCATCAACGACGCGGGCGCTGCGATCGTCATGATGGAGGCGGGCGCCGCGGCGAAGAAGGGGGTGAGGCCGCTGGCGCGCCTGGTCGCTTACGCGCACGCGGGCGTCGAGCCGCAGGTGATGGGCCTCGGGCCGATCCCCGCGGTGAAGAAGGTGTTCGAGAAATCGGGCCTCAAGCCCGCCGACATGGACGTGATCGAGTCCAACGAGGCCTTCGCCGTGCAGGCGATGGCGGTGACGAAGGACCTCGGCCTCGATCCCGCGAAGGTGAACCCCAACGGCGGCGCGGTGGCGCTCGGCCACCCGATCGGCGCGACCGGCGCCATCCTCACCGTGAAGGCGCTCTACGAGCTCGAGCGCACGCAGAAACGCTACGCGCTCGTCACCATGTGCATTGGCGGAGGCCAGGGGATCGCGGCGATCTTCGAGCGTGCCTGATGGGGTCAGACCCCAGTTTCGGCTCGCAAGCGAAATTGGGGTCTGACCCCGATTTTCGCGAAACTCGGCCCTGACCCCATCTTTGTCGGCCATGACTGACCGTCGGCGGCCGAGGATCGGCCTCGCCCTCGGCGCCGGCGGCGCGCGCGGCTGGGCGCACATCGGCGTGATCCGCGCGCTTGCCGCCGCGGGCGTGAAGCCCGACGTGGTGAGCGGCACCTCGATGGGCGCGCTGGTCGGCGCGGCCTACGCGGCGGGTGAGCTGGAGCGGCTCGAGGGCTGGGCCAAGTCGCTGGGCCGCAAGGACGTTCTCAGCCTGATGGATTTCACCTTGCGCGGCGGCCTGATCCGCGGGGTGAGGCTGTTCGACTTCTTTCGCGCGCGCGTCGCGGACCGCGACGTGACCGCGCTGCCGGTGCCCTTCGGCGCGGTGGCGACCGAGCTCACCACGGGGCGCGAAGTGTGGCTGCGCGAGGGCAGCATGTTCGATGTAGTGCGCGCCTCGATCGCCATCCCCGGCGTGTTCTCACCGGTGCTGCGCGAGGGACAATTGCTCGTGGACGGCGGCCTCGTCAACCCGGTGCCGGTGTCCCTGTGCCGCGCGCTCGGCGCCGACGTCGTCATTGCCGTCGACCTGGGCTGGGCCAAGCTCGGCTATTTTCGGGAGCGCCGGGACGCGAAGTTCCCGCCGAAGCCTGCGCGCGACGCGCACGACCTGGCGTGGTGGGAGCGCGTCCTGCGGCTTGCGGCGGTGGGCAAGGAGGAGCCCGCCGACAGCATGCCGTCGGTCCTCGCCGTCTTCATCACCAGCATCGACATCATGCAGGTGCGCATCGGCCGCAGCCGCCAGGCCGGTGATCCGGCAGACGCGCTGCTCACCCCCATCCTGCCCGGCATCGGCATGATGGACTGGCACCGCGCGGCCGAGATCATCGAAGAGGGCTATGCCGTGACCGAGCGCATGCGGCCCATGCTCGAGCACCTGCTGGGCTCCTGAGGCGATGGACATACCGCTGCCGGTCGCGCTGGCGGTGCTTGGCGCGGCGCTGTTGCACGCGGCCTGGAATGCAATGCTCAAGTCCGGAGCCGACAAGCAGCTCGACACCGTCGGCGTCGCTGCCGGCAGCGGCCTGGTGGCGCTCGCCGCGCTGCCCTTCGTGCCGGCGCCCGCGCCCGCGTCCTGGCCGTGGATAGCGGCCTCCGCGATCGTGCACATCGCCTACTTCTGGGCGCTCGCCGGAGCCTATCGCTGGGGCGACATGTCCTTCGGCTACCCGATCATGCGCGGCGGCGGCCCGCTCATCGTTACCGCGGCGGGCGGCGCGGTGTTCGGCGAGACGCTCGGCGCCGGGCAGCTCGCGGGCGTGCTTCTCATCAGCGCGGGCATCTTGGCCTTTGCCACGCACTCCGCGGCGGACCCCGCCGCGCAGCGCAAGTCGCTCGCCTTCGCCCTCCTGAATGCGGCGGTGATCGCCGCCTACACACTGATCGACGCGAAGGGCGCGCGCCTTTCCGGCGCGCCGGTGAGCTATGCGCTGTGGTTCTTCGTCGCCAACGGCGTGGTGATCCTCGCTGCCGGCTGGCTGCAGCGCGGCGCGGCAGCGCCGCGGCACCTCGTGCGCCAGTGGCGCATTGCCTTTGTCGGCGGCGCCTTCGCGGTGGGCGCCTACGGCGTGGCGCTCTGGGCGATGACCAAGGCGCCCGTGGCGCTGGTGGCGGTGCTGCGCGAGACTTCGGTGGTGTTCGCCGCGGTCCTCGGCGCGCTGTTCCTCAGGGAGCGCTTCACCGCCCGCCGCGTCGCCGCCACCGCGGCGGTAGTGGTGGGCTTGATGGTGATGCGGCTGTAAGAATCGGGGTCAGACCCCAAGTCCGCTTGCGAGCCGGAATTGGGGTCTGACCCCTATTCCGGGCGCATGTGGGGGAAGAGGATGACGTCGCGGATCGAGGGGCTGTCGGTGAGGAGCATCACCAGCCGGTCCACGCCGAGCCCAGCGCCCGCGGTGGGCGGCAGGCCATATTCGAGGGCGCGGATGTAGTCGGCGTCGTAGTGCATGGCCTCGGCGTCGCCCGAGTCCTTCATCGCTGCCTGCTCGCGGAAGCGCTCGGCCTGGTCCTCGGGATCGTTGAGCTCGGAAAAGCCGTTCGCCACTTCCTTGGTGTCCACGAAGAGCTCGAAGCGGTCGGTGAGCTCCGGGTCCGCATCCTTGCGCCGCGCGAGCGGCGAGACTTCCTCCGGGAAGTCGAGCACGAAAGTCGGCTCGACGAGGTGCTTCTCCGCCACCGCCTCGAAGAGCATCAGCTGCAGCGCGCCCCAGCCCTGGCCCGCCTTGTGCTCCACGCCCAGCTCCGTGAGCTTCTTCGAGAGGAACGCGCGGTCGCGCAGGTCGCCCGTCACGCCCTCGCGCCGGATCGCCTCGGGGATCGAGAGCCGCGCGAAGGGCTTGCCGAAATCGAGCGTCTTGCCCTGATAGCCGAGCAGCAGCTTGCCGCAGGCCGCCTGCGCCGCGTTGCGCACGAGCTTCTCGGTGAGCGCCACCATGTACTCCATGTCCTGGTAGGCGCAGTACCACTCGAGCATGGTGAACTCGGGGTTGTGGCGCGTGGAGATGCCTTCGTTCCTGAAGTTGCGGTTGATCTCGAAGACGCGCTCCAGGCCCCCCACCACCAGGCGCTTCAGGTACAGCTCCGGCGCGATGCGCAGGAAGAGGTCCATGTCCAGCGCGTTGTGGTGCGTCTTGAAGGGCCGCGCCGCGGCGCCGCCGGGGATCGGCTGCATCATCGGCGTCTCGACTTCGAGATAGCCGTCCGCGACCAGCGTCTCGCGCAGCGACTGCACGATCTTCGAGCGCGCCGCGAAGACGCTGCGCGCCTCGGGGTTGACGATCAGGTCCACGTAGCGCTGCCGGTAGCGCAGCTCCTGGTCGGTCAGGCCGTGGAACTTCTCGGGCAACGGCCGCAGCGCCTTGACCAGCAGGCGCAGGCTCTTGGCGTTGATGGTGAGCTCGCCCTTGTTGGTCTTGAACAGCGTTCCTTCCACGCCGAGGATGTCGCCGAGGTCCCAGTGCTTGAAGGCCTCGTGCGCGGCCTCGCCCGCCACGTCGTTCGCGACGTAGACCTGGATGCGGCCGGTCGCATCCTGCAGCGTGGCGAAGCTCGCCTTGCCCATCACGCGCTTGAGCATCATGCGGCCGGCCACCCGCACGCTCACGGCTTTCGCCTCGAGCGCCGGCTTGTCGAGCGCGCCGTAGTCGCGCGCGAGGGCGCCCGCGTGGTGCGCGATGCGCCAGTCGTTGGGGAAGGCCTGGCCCCCGGCGCGCAGGGCCTTCAGCTTCTCGCGCCGCTCCTCGACGAGCTTGTTCTCTTCTTCCATGCCCGTTTTCTCCCTAGACGCCCTGCTTGAGGCTCGCCTCGATGAAGTCGTCGAGGTCGCCGTCGAGCACCGCCTGCGTGGCGCCTTTCTCCACGCCGGTGCGCAGGTCCTTGATGCGCGACTGGTCGAGCACGTAGCTGCGGATCTGGTGGCCCCAGCCGATGTCGGTCTTGGAGTCCTCCAGCTTCTGGCGCTCGGCCTCGCGCTTGCGCATCTCCATCTCGAAGAGCTTGGACTTGAGCATCGCCATCGCCTCCGCGCGGTTGCGGTGCTGCGAGCGGTCGTTCTGGCACTGTACGACGATTCCGCTCGGCACGTGCGTGATGCGCACCGCGCTGTCGGTGCGGTTGACGTGCTGCCCGCCTGCCCCGGAAGCGCGATAGGTGTCGATCCTCAGGTCCGCGGGATTGATCTCGATTTCGATGGAGTCGTCGACCTCGGGGTAGACGAAGACGCTCGCGAAGGACGTGTGGCGCCGCGCGTTGGAGTCGAAGGGCGACTTCCTCACCAGGCGGTGCACGCCGGTCTCGGTGCGCAGCGTGCCGTAGGCGTAGGAACCGTTGATCTTGAGCGAGGCGCTCTTGATGCCGGCCACTTCGCCCTCGGTCTGCTCGAGCACCTCGGCCTTGTAGCCCTTCTTGTCGCAGAACTTCAGGTACATGCGCTCGAGCATCGAGGCCCAGTCCTGCGCCTCGGTGCCGCCCGAGCCCGCCTGGATGTCCACGAAGCAGCTGTTGGGGTCGAGCGGATTGCTGAACATGCGCTGGAACTCGAGCTGCGCGACCTGCTTCTCCAGCCCGGCGACGTCGGCCTCGATGCCGAGCAGCGTCGCCTCGTCGTTCTCGGCCTTCGCCATGGCGAACAGCTCGGCCGAGTCGCCGAGGCCGCTCGCGATCGCGGCCAGGGTGCCGACGGTGGCTTCGAGGGACTTCTTCTCGCGCCCAAGCTCCTGGGCGCGCTTCTGGTCGGACCAGACCCTGGGGTCTTCGAGGTCCGTGTTGACCGCTACGAGGCGCGCCTGCTTGCCGTCGAAGTCAAAGGTACCTCCTCAGCTCCGCGGACCGCTTGTTGAGGTCTTCGAGCTTGGAGGCGATGGCGTTGAGGCGTTCGGCTTCCATGAGGGGCGCAATTATAGCGGCCTGCGCGAACTTCCACGCGCGCGCGCTGGCCGGCGGGCGACAATGCCGCGATGAACGAGAGGCTGCGCGGCGTGCTGTGGATGGGCGGGGCGGTGCTGTCCTTTTCCGCGATGGCGGTGGCGGCACGCGAGCTGCTTGCGCACATGGGGCCGTTCCAGGTGCTCCTGATCCGCTCGGTGGTGATGCTCGGCATCGTGCTGCTGGTCATCGCGCAGGCCGAGCGGCCCGCGATCGGCTCGCGGCGGCTGCCGCTGCACCTCGCAAGGAACCTGGTGCATTTCGCCGGCCAGTATTGCTGGGTGTTCGCCATCGGCGCCTTGCCGCTCGCCACCGTCTTCGCCATCGAGTTCACCATGCCGGTGTGGACCGCGCTGCTCGCGGCGGCGCTGCTCAAGGAGCGGCTCACGCGGCCGCGGCTCGTGATGCTCGGCATGGGGCTCGCCGGCGTGCTCGTCATCCTGCGCCCGGGGATCGGCCTGTTCCAGCCCGCGGCGCTCGTCGCGCTCGCCGCCGCCTTCTTCTACGCCGGCAACATGATCGCCACCAAGCGCCTCTCGGCCACCGACTCGCCGCTCGCGGTGCTGTTCTGGATGTCGATCATCCAGACGCCGCTCGCGCTCGCCTGCGCGCTGCCGCAGTGGCGCGCGCCGGTACCCTCCGACCTGCCCTGGATGCTGGTCATCGGCGTAGGCAGCTACGCCGCGCACTACTGCATGACGCGCGCCTTCAAGCTCGCGGAGGCCACCGTCGTCGTGCCGATCGACTTCACGCGCCTGCCGCTCATCGCGGTGGTGGGGGCGGTGTTCTACAAGGAACCGTTCGACGCGCTCATCCTCGTCGGCGCGGCAGTGATCTTCGCGGGGACCTACTACAGCCTGCGGCGCGAGACGCGCTAGCGCCCCGCGCGCCGGTTCAGCGCACCGGGGCGCCACCTCGCGGGCTCAGCTCCGGCCCATGATCCACTGCTTGGCCGCCTCGAGGTCCTTCGCGGGAAAATGCCGGATCTCGGCCGAGACGAAGTGCGAGGCCAGGCGCTCCGCGAGATCGCCGAACGCGGAGTCCGTGACGACGCAGACGCGCTTGATTCGCTTATGGTGGTCTCGCACGAAGCGGAAGTGCGCCACCATCGCGCCGAGGCCTTCCCAGCCGGGGAATTTCGCGGCCTCCACGATGAGCCCATTGAGGCCGCCGGTGCGCTCGATGAACGGGTCCACGGTCTTCGCGATCGCCTCGAAGTCCTCCTTCGCCAGGGCGGCCTTCGGCCGCAGGTGGAGAATGGCGTGAACCTTATCCAGCTGGTGTTCGACCATGGGCTGATCCAGTCCGCGCTCAGCGCGGGTTGGTGGCGGTGATGAACCAGGTGCTCGACGGGCCCCAGACGCCGTTGCGGCGCACGAAGGGGCCGAGCGCTTCCTTCAGCGCCTCGACCACCTGGGGCTTCCTCTTCTCGCCTTCCTCGCCGGCGAGTCGGATGATCTCGCCCGCCGGGCCCAGCGCCATGGCGAAGTCGATGGCGTCGCCGAGGTCGCGGCCGATGCAGATGTCGCAGTCGAAGCGCTCGAAGGTGATGCGCTCGAAGCCGGCGCCGCGCAGCATGCCGCTCACCATGTCGGGGCCGGACATCGAGAAAGGGCCGGGTCCGCAGTGCACCTGGTCGGTGTCCTCGTGCGACACCACCGGCACGATCTCCTTCACGCGCAGCTCGGCCTCGTGCAGCCAGGGATTCTCCTCGCGCCTGCGCCAGACGACCTGCGTGAAGGTGCCGCCGGGCTTGAGCGCCTTGCGGATGTTCCTCATCGCTGCGCCCGGCATCTCGAAGAACATGGTGCCGAAGCGCGCGAAGGCGTGGTCGTAGGGCCCGCGCAGGTCTCCCCACTGTGCGTCGCCGACGAAGAAGCGCGTGTTGGCGAGGCCCGCCTTCTTCGCCTCGTCCTCGGCCGAGCGGATGAAGTTCTCGGCGCAATCCACGCCCACCGCCTCGCCCGCGGGTCCGACCTGGCGCGCGATGCGCAGCGTGCTGTCGCCGAAGCCGCAGCCGACGTCGAGCACGCGCGCGCCCTGCGGGTAGTTGCAGCGCTCGAACGCCGCATCGCTGTGCTGCGAGAGCCCGTCCACCAGCAGGTGCTTGAAGCGGCTGAACTTGTCGAACAGGACGGTGTTCCAGGCTTCGACGATGACGCTGTTGGCTACGGCCATGCGTACCTCCTCAGATCTTCGCGACAAGGGCTTCCAGCTGGTCGGCGGCGATGCCCCAGCCCTGGTGAAAGCCCATCTTTTCGTGGGCCTCGCGGTCCTCCTTCGTCCAGTGGCGTGCGCGCGCGGTGTAGCGCGTCTTGCATGGGTCGTGTCCCGCAGGCAGCACCTTACGGCAACCGCCGGGGCATTAGACTGCACGGCCGCCGTGCATGGCAAGCCGCGCTGGGGCGGACGCGCTACACCGGCCGCATCTGGAACAGCACCCCTGCGTAGGCCGCGTACAGCACCAGCAGCAGCACGCCGCGCCGCCGGTCGCCGGCCCAGCCGCGCCATGGAAACGCGAACGCCAGCGCGGCCAGCCCGAAGCCGAGCGTCGCCGCCACCTCGGTCCAGCGCACCTCGATCGGATGGATCGTCGCGGCCACGGCGACGATGAACAGGCCGTTGAAGATGTTGCTGCCAAGCAGCGTCCCGAGGCTCAGCTCGTCGTGGCCGCGCAGCCTGGCGACGAGCGCCGTCGCGAGCTCCGGCGCGGAGGTGCCCACCGCGACGAGCGTCGCGCCGATGACGTACGGATCGACGCCCAGCGCGAGCGCGATGGCCTTGGCGCCGTACACGATGAGCTGGCTTGCGGCGATGAGCAGCCCAAGGCCCAGGGCGGCGTGCGCCGCCGCCATCCAGGGGCGCCGCAGGCCGAGGACTTGTTCCGCGCTGCTGCGTGCGCGCCTTGCCTCGACGACTGTCGAGACGAGCCATGCGGCAAAGGCGCCGAGCATCAGCAGGCCGTCCAGCCGCGAGATCACGCCGTCCAGAAGGAGCAGCGCGGTGATCACCGGCACGAGCAGCGCCACCGGGAAGTCGCGACGCAGGCTGCCGCGCGCATCGCCCGCCCCGGAGATCGCCAGGGTGATGCCGAGGACGAGCGCGATGTTCACCACGTTGCTGCCCAGCGCATCGCCCAGGCCGATCTGCGGGGCGCCGGCGAGCGCGGCGCTCGCGGAAACCGAGAGCTCGGGACTCGACGTCGCGAAAGCGACCACCGTCGCGCCGATGATTCCCGGCGGCACGCGCAAGGCGTGCGAGATGCCCACCGCGCCGCGCACGAAGAGCTCGCCGCCCGCCGCGGCAAGGCCGACGCCAAGGATCAGCGCGAGGACTTCAGTCACCGGCGGCGCTCCGGGCCGGTCGTGTCACGGGGCCTGCCGCGCCGGGCGCACGGCTACCGTGCCAGCCGGCACTCGCGCAGCGAGTGGTACACGAGGCCGTTGCGGCTCGAGACGGCCGCATACACGTAGCCCGCTCCGGGCGTCGTCGTGCGCCCGCCGAAGCGCACCATCACGCACTGGCCAAGGAGCGCAGGCTCGATGACATAGTCGCCGTCAGGGTCGGAACGCACGATGTCGAGCTTCACCTCGCGCTCGGCCACGCGCCGCAGGACGAACTCCAGGTCGCGCCCGACGACGTAGCGGCAGGCGAGGCTGCCGTCCTTCTCGAGGTTGCAGCGCGCGCCGCGGCTCGTCGCCGCATAGGGCGTTTCCTGCGCCGGTGCCGGCGCCGCTGCAAGCAGCGCGGCCATCGCGGCCGCTGCGAGCGCCGCCCGGCACCGGGGGGTGCGGGGGGCGCAAGTGGCGCCGCAGCGCCCCCTGCACCTATGCCCGCCGGCCGGTGTATTCCTCGGCAATCTTGTCGTCGTAGAACGAGGTCGGATTGGGCGCTGCCATGAAGCGGCGGTAGACCTCGGGATAGACCTTCACGTACTGGTACACCTGGCCGTTGGCGAGCTCGACCTCCAGGGTCTGGCTCTTCTCGTCGTAGCCGACCGAGCGGATCTTGGAGGAATTGACGCGCTTGCGCTCCATGCAGACCCCGCGCAGGCCTACTTCGCCAGCGTCGCGCTCCACGGCGCCTTCGCGCCGCCGGCCTCGACGATGCCCTCGATCGTGCCGCCCTTCACCGTGCCGGTGAAGGCCGCCTTCTTGGCGGGCAGGGCAAAGGAGATCTGCTCGCCGCGGATCTTCAGGTCGTCCAGCACTACCTCCCTGCCGTCGAGCTTCGCGCTGCCGGCCAGCCGCGTGACCTGCTGCTTGAGCGAGAGGCTGAGGCCCTTGCCCACCGAAGGCGGCACCTGCGCGCGCCACTCGCCCTGCACCTTGGCTGGCACCATGTACAGATAGATGAGCGTCGTGGTGACGCCGCTGATCTGCACCTTGTCCTCGAGATCCCACTGCACGTATTTCTCGGGTATCCAGCCCGAGAGCGGGTAGTCGTGCGACAGCACCTTGGTGCCGGGCCTGAGCTCGGTGAGCAGCTTGTCCTTGAGCATGTTCACCGTGTTGGGCAGCAGGTACATCGTCAGCACGGTGGCCTGCGAGATGTCGGTCTTGAACAGGTCGGCCTTGATGAACTTCACGCGGTCGGCGACGCCTTCCTTCTTCGCGGCCTCGTTGGACAGCTTCACCAGGTCGTCCTTGATCTCCACGCCGAAGCCCTTCGCGCCGAACACCTTGGCGGCGGTGAGCACGATGCGGCCGTCGCCCGAGCCCAGGTCAATGACGAAGTCCTGCGGGCCGATGTCGGCGAGCTTGAGCATGTCGGCGACCACGCTCTGCGGCGAGGGCACGTACGGGCCGGCGTCCACCGGCTTGTCCGCCGCGCAGGCGGCGAACGGCAGCGCGAGCAGGAAGGAGAGCAATCTCATGGCGCTTCGACTTGTTCGACGTTGATCTGGACCGACTGCAGGCCATTGTACTCGTTCACGCTGAGGCGGTAGGCGGCGCGAAAGCGCGCCGGCAGCGGCTCGAGCGAATTGAAGCGCATCGCTTCCAGGCGCCTGCCGTCCTTCAGCAGGCGCAGCTTCGTGTGCTTCTCGCCGACCACGCGCTGGCTCTCCAGCGCGAACGTGTCGCAGAACAGCGGCTGCGGAAAGCCCTGGCCCCAGATGCGCGACTCGAGCTCCTGCGCAAGGCCGAGCGACAGCTCCTCCGGCGCAAGCGCGCCGTCGGTCTCCACGGTGCGCGTCAGCGCCTCGCGCGGCATGGTTTCCTCGGCGACGGACGCCAGCGTCTCGCGGAAGCGCTCGAGCCCGCCTTCGCGCAGCGTGAGGCCCGCGGCCTGCGCATGGCCGCCGAAGCGCAGGATGAGGCCGGGCGCCCGCTTGGCGACGAGGTCGAGGCAGTCGCGCAGGTGGAATCCCGGGATGGATCTTCCCGACCCGCGCAACTCCTCGCCGTTCGCGCGCGCGAAGCAGAACACCGGCCGGTGCAGCCGCTCGCGCAGGCGCGAGGCGAGGATGCCGACCACGCCCTGGTGCCAGGAAGGGTCGAAGAAGGCAAGCGCAGGGCCGGGCGCGTCGGCGACCGCATCGGCGGCGGCGCGCGCCTGCTCGAGCATCTCGGCCTCGATCCGGCGCCGCTCGCGGTTGAGGCGGTCGAGCTCGAGCGCGCAATTGGCAGCGCGCGCTTCGTCGCCGGTCGCCAGGCACTCGATGCCCAGGCCCATGTCGGCAAGCCGGCCGGCGGCGTTGAGGCGCGGGCCGAGCACGAAGCCGAGGTCGAAGGCGCTCGCCCTGGCGGCATCGCGCCCTGCGGCACGCAGCAGCGCGGCGATGCCGGGCTGCGCCTGGCCGGCGCGCAGGCGCTTCAGGCCCTGCGCGACGAGGATGCGGTTGTTCGCATCGAGCGGCACCACGTCGGCTACCGTGCCGAGCGCGACGAGGTCGGTGAGCGCGGCGAGGTTGGGCTCGGCGCCGGCGGCGAACGCGCCGCGCCTGCGCAGCTCGGCGCGCAGCGCGAGCATCACGTAGAACATCACGCCCACGCCCGCGAGCGCCTTGGAGCCGAATTCGCAGCCGGGCTGGTTGGGATTGACGATGCAATCGGCGCGCGGCAGCCCGGCGGCGGCCGGCAGGTGGTGGTCGGTGATGAGCGTGGCGATGCCCAGCGCCCTCGCGCGCTCGACGCCCTCCAGGCTCGCAATGCCGTTGTCCACCGTGATGAGAAGATCCGGCCGGCGCTGCGCGGCGATGTCCACCAGCTCGGGCGTGAGGCCGTAGCCGAGCTCGAAACGGTTGGGCACGAGGTAGTCCACGTTCGCGCCCATGGCGCGCAGCGCGCGCAGGCCGACGGCGCAGGCGGTGGCGCCATCGGCGTCGTAATCGGCGACGATGAGGAGCTTTCTCCCCGCGGCGATCGCATCGGCAAGCAGTGCCGCCGCGCGCTCGCAGTGCGCGAGCGAAGCGGGCGGCAGCAGCCGCTTGAAGTCGTCCTCCAGCTCGGCGGCGGAGCGGATCTGGCGCGCCGCGTAGACGCGTGCGAGCACCGGGTGCAGGCCGGCCGCGATCAGGGCGCGGCGGTCGGCGTCGCGGAAAGGGCGTTCGACAATGCGCATGCGGAGCGCTCAGCGCACCACGTGAAGCGCGAGCGCGCGGGGCCGCCGCCAGAAGCGGCGCAGGTCGCCGCGCGTGGTTTCCACCGAGATGCCGGCGCCGGGCACGTGCAGCGTCACCATGCCGACGCGCCCGCTCCTGAGCGCCGCGAGCAGCGGCGTGAACCACGCCTGCTCCAGCTCGGCGGCGGAGCCCTCCAGCACGACGAGATGGCGCCCGTCCTCGGGCAGGCCGGCGAACCAGTCTTCGGCCGAGCGCGCCGATTCGCGAGCCGCTATGCCCGCCAAGCGCGCCAGTCCCCTCGCCAACGGATCGTCGGCGCTGACCGAACGCCACGGCGCGGCCGCGGACCGGGGCAGGGCGCCGGCGCCCCAGAGCCACACGCTGTTCACCGCGAGCTCGCGCGCCTCGTTGACCGGATGCTCGTGCAGCGCCATCTGGATCTCGGTGAGGAGCGCCGTCCACGGCGCGCCGGGAAGGTTCGCGTCCACGTCCGCACCCGCGAGCGCCTGCGGCTCGCGCGCCTCGAGCGCAGCCGGCTCGGCGCGCATCGCCCAGGCGTCCGGATGCGGCGCGCGGAACTCGTGCCGGCCCTCGAAGTGCCGGTTCAGCGTCGCGACGAGCGCCCCGGCTTCCTCCGCGCGCAGCCCGCTGACCGGAACCAGCACTATGCGGTCGCGCATCAGGCGCAGGTGCACGGGATCGGCGCGCAGCCAGAAGCCTTCGGCGCCGGCGGTGAGCGCGCCCGCGGGCAGCGGCTCGACGCCGAAGGCCTCGGCGAGCCACTCGGCGTAGCTTTGCGTGTCGGCGGCGAGCGCGCGCCCGCGCGCGAGCAGCAGCTCGAGCGCCGGCAGCCGCGTCGCTTCTGGCGCGGCCAGCAACCCGCGCAGGATCAGCTCGGCGTGCATGGCGGTGCGGTCAGGCGCATCCTGCGGCGCAGGCGCGAGCGATCACGCGGCCAGGCGCGCGCCCGCCAGCTCGATGATGCGCGCACGGCCGCCAAGGATGTGGCGGGAAAGGATCTTGTATTGGTCGGGATCGAAGGCAAGGCGCTTCGTGCCTTCGAGCAGCTCGGGCACGTCGGCCTCCGATTTGGCCGTGCCGAGGTAGCACCATTGGTGCACCACATGCAGCTCGGAGGCCTCGCGCAGGGAGTCTTCTTCGAGCACGCCCACGGGACCGCGCCAAGGCCACGCGAGGTTCTTCAGCCCCGCGAGCGCAGCGGCGAGGCGCGCGTGGTGCGCAGCGAAGCTTTCCTTTGCCGCGCAGAGGCCCGCGCAGCGCCCGATCTGGTGGCGAAAGCATGCGCGCCGGCGCGCGGGCGCAGGCGCTTGGTCGAAGCCGAGCGTCTGCAGGCAGAGCCCGTGCTCGTCCGCGAGGCCGCGCAGGGCTTCGAGCGCCGCGCGCTTCGAGCGGAACAGGCCATGCACGTGCTCCAGGCCCTCCGCGCTGAAGTCCTCGACCAGGCGCAGGCGCTTCGCGTCCAGCGCAAAGCCGCAGAGCTGCGCGGGCCGGCGCAGCTTGCGGTTGAAGACGGGCAGCAGCTCCTTCACCAGCGCCGCCTCGCGCAGCAGCGCGCCCAGCTCGCCCGCGGTGCGCTGCCAGTCGATGCGACGCACCTCGCGTGCGAGCTGCATCTCCTTGCCGGAGCGCACGTCGTCGGCGAAATGCGAGAGCACGCGCGTGCGCATGGCGATGCTCTTGCCCACGTAGAGCGGCGCCCCCCCCTCGCCGTAGAACAGGTACACGCCGGGCGCGTCGGGGATCGCGTCCACCATTGCCTTGTCGATGTGCGCGGGGAGCGTCGGCTGCTTTGCCACCTGCCGCGCCGCGACCTGCACCACTTCCTCGCCGCGCTCGGCGAGCGCGACGCGCAGGAACTGCCACACGGCATCCGCGTCGCCCAGCGCGCGGTGCCGCGCGCGGCACGCGAGGCCGTGGCGCGCGATGAGGCTGTCGAGGTTGTGGCGCGGGTGCTCCGGGTACAGGCGCCGCGACAGGCGCACCGTGCACAGCGTCTTCGCCCGGTAGGCAAGCCCCGCGCGCTCGAACTCGTGCCGCAGGAAGCCGTAATCGAAACGCGCGTTGTGCGCGACCAGCACGCGGCCTTCCAGGCGCTCCTGCAGCTCGGCGGCGAGCGCGCCGAACGTCGGCGCGCCGGCCACCATGTCGTTGGTGATGCCGGTGAGCGCCTGGATCGCGGGCGGAATCGTCGTTTCCGGGTTGACCAGCGTGGACCACTCGCCGCTCACCTCGCCCGCATCCACCTCGATCACCGCGATCTCGGTGACGCGGTCGTGCGCCGGGTGCGCACCGGTGGTCTCCAGGTCGACGATGGCGAGCGGCGCCTCGAGCAGCTGCATCACTGCACTTTGACGTTCGCCGCCTTGATCACTTCCGCCCACTTGGTGGCGTCGGACTTGATGCGCTCGACGAAACTTTGCGGCGTGCTGCCGACGGCTTCGGCGCCCACGTTGGCGAAGCGCTCGAGCAGGTCTGGCGCCTTGAGCGAGGCGGCCACCTCCGTCTGCACGCGAGCGACGATCTCGGGCGGCGTGCCGGCGGGCGCGAACATGCCGAACCAGGTGTAACGGTCGAACGCGGGCATGCCGGCTTCCTGCAGCGTGGGCACCTCGGGCATCAGCGCCGAGCGCTTCTGTGCGTTCACCGCGAGCGGCTTCGCCTTGCCCGACTTGATGTGCGGCTGCACGCTCGCCAGGCTGTCGAACAGCATCGCGATCGAGCCGTTGGCGAGGTCGGGGATCGCGAGCGCGGTGCCCTTGTAGGGCACGTGCACCAGGTCCACGCCGGCGAGCATCTTGAACAGCTCGCCGTTGAGATGCACGATGGTGCCCACGCCGCTCGAGGCGAAGTTGAGCTGGCCGGGGCGCGCCTTGGCGTAGGCGATGAGCTCCTGCAGCGTATTGACCGGCAGCTGCGGGCTGACGATCAGCACGTTGGGCACGTTGGCGACGTGCGTGATCGGCGCGAAGTCCCTGAGCGGGTCGTAGGGCAGCTTCTGCAGCACCGGGCCGATCGAGTGCGTGCTCGACGTCGCCATGAGCAGCGTATAGCCGTCGGGCGCGCTCTTGGCGACGAGGTCCGAGCCGATCGAGCCACCGGCGCCGGGCTTGTTCTCCACCACCACGGGCTGGCCGAGGCGCTCGCCGAGCTTCTGCGCGACGATGCGGCCGACGATGTCGGTGGCGCCCGCCGGCGGGAAGGGCACGACGAGCTTCACCGGGCGGTTGGGGTACTGCGCCTGCGCGGCGCCGAGCGGGACGCAGAGCAGGAAGGCGAGCAGCAGGCGCATGGAGGTCCTCGGACGGCGCGCTGGATATATTTCCAGTGGGCGGCTACTTTAGCGCAAGGCAGGCGCCGCTGACAGTGCCGGCGCGATTCTGCGGCGCGCGGCGCGCGCCTATAGGTGCAGCCGCGCGGCGATCTCCTGCCACAGCGCCTTGCCGAAGGGCCGGCTGTGGAGCACGTGCACCTGCTTGCCGCGCGTGACGAGCCGGATCCGGCTGCCTTCCTGCGCGGCGCTGGCGACCTCGGCCCAGGCCACCGCGTGCGGCATGCCGACGCTTGCGTAGCGCAGGCCCTCGGCGTCCGCCACCACCTTCCACTCGCCGGAGCCGATGGCGAAGAGGACCATCAGGCTCGGCGCGACCAGCGGCACGAACAACCCCGGCGCGAAGCGGAAATCGGGCAGCAAGCCCATGGCAAAGGCGATCCACAGGGCCGTGCCGGCGAGGAGCGGCCACGCCCAGGCGATGATCCAGAAGATGCGGCGTGGGCCGATGATGCGCCGCGCCGCGGGATCGCGCGAGCGGCGCGTGAGCGCGAGCGCCCCGTCGCGCAGCGCGAGCGCGAGCGCAGCAAGCAGCAGCACCGCCATCGCGGCGAGCATGCCGAGCGCCCATTCCGGATGGCCGGAACCCTTCACCAGTGCGGGCATCCCGCGGCGCAGGTCCAGGAGGTGCGCGAGGTTGAGCCGCGCGACCTTCCTCACTTCGGGGTCCCTGGAGCGCACGGTGCGCAGCCAGCGGCGCACCGCCTCGCCGTCGTCGCGCTCCACGCCCGTACCGTCCCAGAGCATCGCGGCGAGGCCGAGCGAGCCGCGCTCGCCGCCGTAGGCGTCCGCGCGCCGGTACCAGTCGAGCGCCTGCGCGAGATCGCGCTTGATGTCGGCGCCGCAGTCGCCCTGGCGGTAGCACTCGCCGAGGTTGTACATGGCGTCCGCATTGCCCAGGCGCGCACCGAGCGTGAACCAGTCGTAGGCCTCGCGCGGATTGCGCGGGAAGCCCGCGTGGCCGTGGACCAGCAGCGCGCCGACCTCGTTCGCCGACCAGTCGTTGCCGGCGAGCGCGGCGCGCTTGTAGGCCTCCAGCGCAGGACCGCGCTGGCCCTTGTGCCGCAGGCCCTGCGCGAGGTTGTTCAGCGCGTAGCGGTCCCAGGGGTCGAGCTGTACGGCGCGCTCGAAGGCCGCTTGCGCAGCCGCCTCGTCGCCGAGCGTGCGCAGCATGCGCCCGCGCAGCACGTGGCCGTAGGCGGTCTCGCGCGCAGCGAGCGAGCTCTGGGCGAGCGCCGCCCCCTCGCGCAGCCTGCCGCGATCCTCCAGGTTCGCCGCCTCGTAGGCGAGGCGCAGCGCGTCGAGCCAGGCGAGGTCCGCCGCCTCGAGCTTCGCCTCGCGCGCTTCGGCCAGCAGCTCGCCCATCTCCTCGAGCGAGCCGCCCCATCGGGGCTGCAGCGCGTCCAGGTGCTGCGCGCGCAGGAGCACCGAGCGCGGCCGCGCGGCGAGCGCCGCGGCGTAGAGCTCATCGGCCTCGGAGGCGCCGGGGAGGTGCCGATACAGGTCCAGCATCAGCGCCTGCGAGAGGAACGGTTGCGGCGCGAGCGCGAGCGAGGCCTGCGCGAGACCGAGCGCGATCGTGAACTGCGCGCGCGCGTCGGCATGGCGCGCAGGCGAGACTTCGTGGCCGTACGCCGTGCCGCGCGCGTACCAGCCCAGGCCCCGGTAGTGCATGGCGGCGGCGAGGTGCGCGTCGTAGGACTCGGGGGCCGCCTCGAGCCAGGCTTCGATGTCCGCGGTGCGCGCGCCGGGCAGGCCGAAGGCGCGGAAGGCGCGCCAGGCCTCGAGCTCGTGCTCTCCCTCGCGCGCGCCCGCCAGCGCGGCGCCGAGCGAGGCGAAGTCGCGCGCGGCCAGCTGCGCGAGCAGCGCCTCGGGTGCGGGCGCCGCGGGCGATGCGGCGAGCGGCAGCGTGAGCAGCGCGGCGATCAGGATGGCGCGCATCGGGCGCAGAGCCTTTCCTAGAGGATCTGCGCAGTCTGCCAGAGTGCGAAGCCGAGTATCGTGATGCCCGACACGATGTTGATGCCGCGCACCAGGCGCGGCCCCATGCGCTCGCGAAGCGCGCTCGCGCCGGCGGCGAGGATCACCCACCAGGCGGCCGAGCCGAGGAACACGGCGAGCGTGAGCAGCGCGGCCGCTGCGTAGTCCGCGCTCGCCACCAGGCCGAGGCCCGCGAAGATCGCGGCAAAGGCGAGGATGGTCGGCGGGTTGGCGAGCGTGAGGGCGAGTGTGCTGCCGAAAGCGGCGGCAAGGCCGGCGGGCGCGGGCGTCTGCGCCACGAACTCGGGCTTGGCGAGCAGCGTCTTCACGCCGAGGTAGAAGAGGAACGCCGCGCCCGCAAGCCCGATCCAGAACGCGTGGCGCAGCAGGAATCCGGAAATGGCGGTCAGGCCGAAGGCCGCCACCGCGCCGTACAGGCCGTCGGCCACTGCGATGCCCATGCCCGAGGCAAGGCCGGCGGCCGTGCCGTAGGCCAGCGTGCGCCGCAGGCACAGCACC
This sequence comes from Burkholderiales bacterium, assembly GCA_036390555.1. Lineage (GTDB taxonomy): Bacteria > Pseudomonadota > Gammaproteobacteria > Burkholderiales > SG8-39 > JAABQT01. Next base: position 20,699 of record DASWBP010000261.1, read on the forward strand.
CACATCGGACCGACTGTCGCGGCGAGCACGAAGCCGAACGCCAGGCCCTTGAAGAACAGCGGCATCAGCCGGGCAAGGACGCTGGCGTCAGCCGAGGGGCACGTGGCCCGGCTGCGCGCGCACGCGCTCCAGCCAGGCGCGCACCTGCGGATAGGGCTGCAGGTCGAAGCCGCCGTCGCGCGCGCAGTGCGTATAGGCGTAGAGCGAAATGTCGGCCACCGTATAGCGGCCCGCGGCGAAGAAGGGCTCCTTCGCCAGATGCTGCTCCATCACGGCAAGCGCATGCCGGCCGCGCTCGGCAAGGCGCGGCAGCTCGGCGCGGCGCGGATGGTCCGCGGGAAGGTAGCGCAGGATGAAGCGCGCCACCGCGATGTAGGGCTCGTGGCTGTACTGCTCGAAGAACATCCATTGCAGCGCGCGCGCGTGGCCGAGGCGGTCCTCGGGCAGCAGCGGTGTGCCTTCGGCGAGGTACCAGAGGATCGCGTTGGACTCGGGCAGGTAGCTGCCGTCCTCGAGCTGCAGCGTCGGCACCTTGCCGTTCGGGTTGCGCGCGAGGAACTCGCGGGTCTGCGTGCCTCCCTTGCTCGAGTCCACCTCCACCCAGCGGTAGGGCTTGCCGAGCTGCTCGAGCGCGAGCTTCACCTTGTAGCAGTTGCCCGAATCCGCCATGCCGTAGACCGTGAACATGCCTCGCTCCCCCGGTTACTTCCAGTTCCTGCGCAGCCAGGCCGCCGCCGGCCCGATGTCCACCCGTTCGGCGAACGCCACCAGATCCGGAATGCGGTCGATGGCGTCCAGCGGGAAGGCCTCGCCGGCGGCAAAGCGCGGCGCGAGGCGATGGTAGCGCGCGCCGAGCAGCTGCCGGCACTGGTAGTCGGCGATGCCGATGGTGCCGTCGAACATCACGCCGAGCAGCGCCTGCGCCCATTGCGCGTAGCCCCAGTCGTGCTTGCCGCCCTTCACGTAAAGGAGCGAGCTGCCGGTGCCCAGCGACAGCAGCGCCAGGTTGTCGAGCGCGGGCCGGCGGCCGATGCGCGCGTCCTGCGTCTGCGCGAGCGCGCACATCGCAGGGTTGTTGGCGAACACGCCGCCGTCCACGTAGCCGTCCACGGTGGGAAAGTAGGTGGGCGCGGCGCTCGTATACAGGCCCACCTTCCAGGCGAGCGTTGCGCCGTCGCTGTCCGGGCCGGGGAAGTTGTGGAACAGCTTCGGCTTCCAGCGGCGGTGGTCGGGCCGCGGATCCTCGTTGTCCAGGTCGAAGGCGGTGATCAGCACGCGCTTTTTCAGGTCGCGCAGCCGCGCGGCGCCGAACAGGCCCTGCAGCTCGCCCTGCAGCTTGTCGCTGTGGTACTGCGCACCGAGGATGGTGCCGAGGTCCTTGACGTTGTCCAGCCAGGAGTCGTCGAAGATCGAGCGGCCGCGCTGCTCGTAGAGCGCGCGGATCTCGGCGAGGCTTGCGCCGCGCGCGAGCGCCAGTGCGATCAGCCCGCCGGTGGAGGTGCCGGCGACGAGGTCGGCGCGCTCCAGCCACCCGTGCAGGCTCTTCTCCGCGTCGAGGCGCGCGAGCAGGATCGTCGTGATCAGGCCGCGGATGCCGCCGCCGTCGAGCGAGAGGATGCGATAGCGGGCCATGTCAGCGCGCGGGCCGGATGGTGCGCATGCTAGGGAAGCTCTGAACAAGTCGCGCGGTGGCGCGTTGCGGCCGGAACGCGGCGCCGGCTAGGCGCGAGGCCGCAGCGATATGTCGATATCGCAAGGCCGAGCAACAACGCCGGCGCCCG
>DASWBP010000262.1:0-1966 GCA_036390555.1 Burkholderiales bacterium
GGGTGGAAGCGCCCGCGCCAGCGGCTCCGGTTGCCCCGCCGCCAGTCGCAACTGTCGAGGCGCAGCCGGCTCCCGCGGCTGCGCCTGCGGTGTCCGCGCCACCGCCGGCGCCGGAATCCCTGTCGCGCGACCAATACCGTGTCCAGCTCATCGACGAAGCGCGGCGCCACAAGCGCTATCCGCCGCTTGCGCGCGAGAACAACTGGCAGGGCGACGTGCGCGTCGGCATCGTGATCGGCGCCAACGGCAGGCCGTCGGTGACGCTCAAGGGCAGCTCGGGGTACGAAGTGCTCGACCGGCAGGCGCTCGAGATGTTCGCGCAGGCGGCACGCGCCGTCCCCGTGCCGGCAGCCTTGCGGGGCAAGGAGTTCGCCCTCGAGGTGCGCGCTGTTTACGGGTTGGAGGATTGAGTCTGCGGCCTGAAGGCGACTACGTGGTCCACGTCTAGCCGGATGCCGATCTTCTCGCCGAGGGCGTGGTTGTGGTGGCTGGGCACCAGGGCGAGCACCTTGCGGCCGCTTTCCAGGCGCAGCGTGTAGAGGATCTCGGCGCCGCGGAACGCCTTGTGCAGCACCTCGGCGCGCGTGGGCGCGGCGTCGTCGTGCACCACGTCGTCCGGGCGCAGCAGCACCTCGACGTCGTGCCCGCCCTGCGGCTCTCCCTCCAGCACGCCGAGCTCGATCTCGAGCCGCCCTTCCTCGAGCGCTGTGGCCGGCAGGAACACGCCCTGGCCCACGAAGTCCGCGACGAAGCGGTTGGCGGGCCGGTGGTACAGGTTGTACGGGCTGTCCCATTGCTGGATGCGGCCTTCGTGCAGGATGCCGATCTCGTCGGCCATCGCGAACGCCTCCTGCTGGTCGTGCGTCACCAGCACCGCGGTCGCGCCGCTTGCCTTGATGATGTCGCGCAGCTCGAGCGAAAGGCGCTCGCGCAGCTCGATGTCGAGGTTGGAAAACGGCTCGTCGAGCAGCAGCAGGTCCGGGCGCGGCGCGAGCGCGCGTGCGAGCGCGACGCGCTGCTGCTGGCCGCCGGAGATCTCGTGCGGATACTGCTCGAGCGCGGCGGACAGGCCAACCAGCTCGGCCAGCTCGCGCACGCGCGCGTCGCGCTCGGCCTGCGGCGCCGCGTGCAGGCCGAAGGCGATGTTCCCGGCGACCGAAAGGTGCGGGAACAGCGCGTAGTCCTGGAACACCATCCCGATGCGGCGCTTCTCCGGCGGTACCGTCATCCCGGCCCCGGACACGACGCGCCCGGCGAGGCGGATCTTGCCGGCCCGGGGCGCTTCGAAGCCGGCTATGCAGCGCAGCACGGTCGTCTTGCCGCCGCCGCTCGGCCCGAGCAGGCAGCCGATCGCGCCGCGTTTCAGGGAGAACGTGAGCCCGGCGATCACTTCGTGTCCGCCGTAGGCTTGGCGCAGGTCCTGGACTTCAAGCAGCATGAGCCGATTATAGGGATAATTAGCAACAATTCTCATTAGGATCGCAGCTCTTTGAATTACAAGAACTTAGGTCTGCTCGGGGGCGCCGCCGTCCTGATCGCCGCGCTGATGGCGCTACCGGTGGCGTACGTCGTAATGAGCTTCTTCGGCGGTGCCGGCGACACCTGGGCACATCTCGCGGCGACCGCGCTGCCCCGCTATGTCGCAAATACGCTGCTGCTGCTCGTGCTCGTCACGTTCGGAGTGGTGTCGATGGGCGTGGTGAGCGCGTGGCTCGTCACGGCGTATCGATTCCCGGGGCGCGATGTCCTCGAATGGGCGCTGCTGCTGCCGCTTGCCATGCCGGCGTACGTCATGGCCTATGCGTACACCGACTGGCTGCAGTTCACCGGCGCGGTGCAGACGGCGTTGCGCGAGCTGACCGGATGGCAGGCGCGCGAGTACTGGTTTCCGGAAGTACGCTCGCTGCCCGGCGCGGCGGTCATGCTCTCGTTCGCGCTGTATCCCTACGTGTACCTCGTAGCGCGC
>DASWBP010000263.1:0-17906 GCA_036390555.1 Burkholderiales bacterium
GGATGGCCGCCTTCACGCGCCACTACCCGCATTGGCCGCCGGGGGTGCCGAAGTCGCTCTCTGTGCCGCGCACGAGCCTGCACTACAACCTCGAGGTGAGCGCGCGCCGCTACCCGGCAAAGAGCGCGCTGCACTACTACGGCACCGGTATCGCCTACGCGGAGCTTGCGCGCTCGGTGGAGGCGCTGGCCGGCTTCCTTCAGCGCGCCTGCGGCGTGCGCCGCGGCGACCGCGTGCTGCTCTATACGCAGAACAGCCCGCAGTTCGTCATCGGCTACTACGCCATCCTGCGCGCCGATGCGGTGGTGGTGCCGGTCAACCCCATGAACCGGCGCGACGAGCTCGCCTACTACATCTCCGATTCGGATGCGCGCGTCATCCTCAGCACGCAGGACCTGCACGAGGAGATCGCGCCGCATCTCGGCAAGGGGCTGGAGCACTGCATACTCGGCGCCTACTCGGACTACCTGCGCGAGGCCACCGACCTGAACGTGCCCGAGGTGGTGCGCGCGCCGAAGAAGCATCTTGCGCACCCCGCGGTGGCCGCCTGGGACGCGGCGCTCGCCGCAGGCCATGCGCCAGGGCCGCACCTTGCGGGTCCGGACGACCTCGCCGTCCTGCCCTACACCTCGGGCACCACCGGCCATCCAAAGGGGACGATGCTCACGCATTCGAACCTGCTGGCGACGAGCACCGGCGCCTGCGCCTGGATCCAGAGCTCGAGCGAAGCCGTGGTGCTCGGCGTGCTGCCGCTGTTCCACCTCACCGGCATGCAGGCGAACATGAACGTGCCGATCCAGCTTGGCGGTACCTCGGCGCTGATGACGCGCTGGGACCGTGATACCGCGGCCGAGCTCATCCAGCGCTGCAAGGTTACGGGCGTGACAGGCATCACCACGATGATCGTGGACTTCCTCGCCAACCCGAACCTCGGCAAGTACGACCTCTCCTCGCTCGTGCGCATCGGCGGTGGCGGCGCCGCGATGCCCGAGGCCGTGGCGGCGAAGCTGCAGGAGCGCGTAGGTCTGCCGTTCCTCGAGGGCTACGGCCTGACCGAAACCTCCGCGCCGTCGCACGCCAACCCGCCGCACCGGCCCAAGCGCCAGTGCGCCGGCATTCCCTATTTCGATACCGACTCGCGCGTCATCGACCCGGTGACCTTCAAGGAGCTCGGGCCGAAGGAAGTGGGCGAGATCATCACCCACGGGCCACAGGTGTTCCAGGGCTACTGGAAGCAGCCCAAGGCCACTGCGGACGCATTCATCGAGCACGACGGCAAGAAGTTCTTCCGCACCGGCGACCTCGGCTACTACGACGAGGAGGGCTACTTCTTCATCACCGACCGCCTGAAGCGCATGATCAACGCCTCGGGCTTCAAGGTGTGGCCCGCGGAGGTCGAGGCGATGCTGTATGCGCACCCAGACATCCAGGAGGCGTGCATCATCGGCACGCGCGATGCGCATCGCGGGGAGACGGTGAAGGCGATTGTCGTTCTCAAGGCAGCCTCGCGCGGCAAGGTGCGAGAGGACGACATCGTCGCCTGGGCGCGCGAGCACATGGCGGCGTTCAAGGCGCCGCGCGTGGTCGAGTTCGTGGAGCAACTGCCCAAGACCGCGACCGGCAAGGTATTCTGGCGAAGACTGCAGGAGGAGGAGAACAAGCGATGCGGTACTGGCTGATCCCGATGGCATTCCTGGCGCTGCCGGCGTGGGCGCAGGTGAGCGCCGAGCAGCCGTGGACGCGCGCGACGCCGCCGGGCGCGAGGACGGGCGCGGGCTTCATGCAGCTGAAGAACGCGGGCGCTGCCGATCGCGTGGTGGGGGCCTCCTCGCCGGTTGCCGGCCGCGTGGAGATGCACACCACGGTGCGCGAAGGCGACGTGATGAAGATGCGCGAGGTGAAGGGCTTCGACGTTCCCGCCAAGGGCAGCTTCGAGCTGAAGCCCGGCGGCGCGCACCTGATGCTGATGGAGCTCAAGCGCCCGATCAAGAAGGGCGAGAGGGTGCCGCTGACGCTGAAGCTGGAAAAGGGCGGCGAGCTGACGTTCGAGCTGGTCGCCGAGGAGGCCGGCGCGCGCGCGCCCTCGCAAAAAGGGCGCTAGCGGGGCGGGCCATCGGCCCGCCCTGCGGCGCTAGAAGAGCTGCCGCCCGAGCCACCAGGCGAGTGCGGCGATGAAGGCCGAGCAGGGAATCGTCAGCACCCAGGCCCAGACGATGTTGCCGGCCACGCCCCAACGCACCGCGTAGGCCGACTGCGCCGAACCCACGCCTGTGATCGCGCCGGTGATGGTGTGCGTGGTGGAGACCGGGATGCCGAAGGCCGTGGCGAAGAACAGCATCGCCGCGCCGCCGGTCTCCGCGCAGAAACCGCCCACGGGCCTGAGCTTCGTGATGCGCTGGCCCATGGTCTTGACGATGCGCCAGCCGCCGAAGGCGGTGCCTAGCGCGATGGTCACATAGCAGGCCACCACCACCCACAACGGGATCGGATCCTTGGCGGCGAGGTAGCCGGAGGCGATCAGCAGCATCCAGATGATCCCGGCGGTCTTTTGCGCGTCGTTGCCGCCATGCCCGAGACTGTAGAGCGAGGCGGACACGAGCTGCAGCCGCCGGAACCAGCGGTCCACGCGCGAAGGCGTAGTGCGCACGAACAGCCAGCTCACTGCGAGCATCAGCAGGGCGCCGAACACCATGCCCATGACCGGCGCGATGAAGATGAAGGCCACCGTCTTGAGGATGCCGGCCGGGAGCAGCGAGACGGTGCCCGCCTTGGCCACAGCCGCGCCCACCAGGCCGCCGATCAGCGCGTGCGAGGAAGAGGAGGGTATGCCGTAATACCAGGTGATCAGGTTCCAGGCGATGGCGCCGACCAGCGCGCCGAACACCAAGTAGTGGTCCACCACGCCCTGCTCGACGATGCCCTTGCCCACTGTCGTGGCGACGCTCAGGTGGAATACGAACAGCGCGGCGAAATTGAAGAACGCGGCGAGCAGCACCGCCTGGTAGGGCTTGAGAACGCGCGTGGACACCACCGTGGCGATCGAATTGGCCGCGTCGTGGAAGCCGTTCATGAAATCGAAGGCGAGCGCCACCAGCACGAGGGCGATCACCACCCCCAGCCCGAGCTGGCCCGCGGCGCCGGCGTCCATCAGGAGTTTTCCAGGACGATGCCTTCGACGACGTTCGCCACGTCCTCGCAGCGGTCGGTGATCGTCTCCAGCAGGTCGTAGATGACGCGCAGCTTCATCACCTGCTTGAGGTCGTTTTCCTCGCGGAACAGCTTCGATAGCGCCGAGCGCATCACGCGGTCGGCGTCCGATTCCAGCCGGTCGATCTCCTCGCAGAGCTTGAGGATGGCCTCCGGGCGCTTGATGTTGGTGAGCAGGCCCACTACGCTCTTCACGCGCTCGCAGCACATCTGGCAGATCTCGGCGAGTTGCTTCGCCTCGGGCGTCACGCGGCGCAGGTCGTAGAGCGCCACCGACTCGGCAACGTCCTGGATCAGGTCCAGGATGTCGTCCATCGAGGTGATCAGCTGGTGGATCTGGTCGCGGTCGAACGGCGTGATGAAGGTCTTGTGCAGCAGCGTGATGCACTCGTGCGTCAACTTGTCGGCGGCGCGCTCGGCGACGTCGATGCGCTGCGCGTGCGCTTCCAGCTCGGTGAACTGGCCGATCATCGCCGCCAGCTCGCGGCTGCCTTCGACGATCCTCTCGGCGTGGGCGTTGAACAGGTCGAAGAACTTGCCCTCGCGGGGCATCAGGCGTCCGAGCATGGCGCTCCCTAGTCTGCGGTTCCGAGTCCGGCTTTCTTCAGGCGCTCGATGTCGGCCCCGGAGAAGCCCCAGTCCTTCAACGCGGCCCGGCCGAGCGCGCCGCGCTCCGGCGGCACGCGGCTCACTTCGCCCGGCGTCGCGGAAAAGCGCGGCGCGGGCGCCGGCTGCTCCAGGCGCGCCACGCTGACCGTGCCGCGACGCGCCAGGTTGTGCGGGTGGCGCCTCGCTTCCGAGAAGCTCAGCACCGGCGCAAAGCACGCATCCGAGCCCTCGAATACCTTGACCCACTCCTCGCGAGTCTTTTCCTTGAAGGCCCGCGCGAAAGCCTCGCGCATCGCCGGCCAACCCTTGCGCTCGTTCTGCGGCGGCAGGCCGGAAAGTCCCAGGCGCGCCACCAGCTCCTCGTAGAACTTCGCCTCGATCGCGCCGATGGACACATACTTGCCGTCCCTGGTCTCGTAGACGTCGTACCAGGGAGCGCCCGTGTCGAGGATGTTCGCGCCGCGCTCCTCCGTCCAGCGGCCGGCGGCGAGAAAGCCCGAGAACATCGCCGCAAGCAGTGCCGCGCCATCCACCATCGCCGCGTCCACCACCTGTCCCAGGCCGGTCTTCTGTGCGTGCAGCAGGCCGCAGGCGATGCCGAAGCCGAGCAGCATGCCGCCACCGCCGAAATCGCCCACCAGGTTGAGGGGCGGCACCGGCGCCTGGCCTTTGCGGCCGAAGGCGTTCAGCACGCCGGCGAGCGCGATGTAGTTGATGTCGTGGCCGGCACGCGGCGCGAGCGGCCCTTCTTGGCCCCAGCCGGTCATGCGTCCGTAGACCAGCTTCGGGTTCTGCTTGAGGCACTCCTGCGGCCCGAGGCCAAGGCGCTCCATCACGCCCGGGCGGAAGCCCTCGATCAGCGCGTCGGCGCGCGCGACGAGCTCGAGCGCGGCGGCGGCGCCGTCCTTCGACTTGAGGTCGAGCGTCACCGAGCGGCGCCCGCGCAGCATGACGTCCATCCAGCGCTCGCGCTTCAACCCCAGGTCGGCGGACTCGGGCCGGTCCACCAGCAGCACGTCCGCGCCCATGTCCGCGAGCAGCATGCCGGCGAAGGGCCCCGGGCCGATCGCCTCGAATTCCAGAACCTTGATGCCGGCGAGCGGTCCGGGCATTTTGCGCTCCTCCTCCTACTGATCCAGCTTCACGCCGAGCTCGCGGATCACCTTGCCCCAGCGCGCATCGAGGTCGCGCGCCACGCGCGCCATTTCCGCCGGCGGCATGCCGGACGCCTCCGAGCCGCCCTTGGCGAACAGCTCCTTCACGTCCGGGTGCAGGATGCCCTTCACCAGGTGCTGGTAGACCGCCTCAACGGTGGCGGAGGGCATGTTGGCCGGGCCCCAGAACCACAGATAGCCCCACATGCCCACGTCGTAGCCCAGCTCGCGCATCGTCGGCAGGTGCGGCAACGCCTCGTAGCGTGTCTCGGCCGCGGCGGCGAGCATCTTCACCTTGCCGGTCCTGGCATTGGCGATGGCGGTGGTGGGACCGTCGAAGAAGATCTGCGTGATCCCCGAGAGATGCCCCTGCATCGCGTCGCCGCTGCCCCTGTAGGGCACATGCACGATGTCGATGCCCGCGAGGCGCTTGAACAGCTCGCCGTTCAGGTGCGAGCTCGAACCCGTGCCGAACGAGGCGTAGTTGAGCTTGCCGGGATTGGCCCTGGCGTACTCGACCAGGCCGCGGATCGAGTTGTAAGGCTGCGACACGTGTGCCGTGAGGATGGTCGCCGACTTCGCGCCCGCGGTGACGGGCGTGAAGTCCTTGAAAGCGTCCCAGGGCGGCGTCTTGTACAGGTGCGGGATCTGCACGTGCGTCGCGATGGTGTAGAGCAGGGTGTGGCCGTCGGGCGCCGCCTTCTGCACTTCGCGCGCGCCGATCACGGTCGAGCCGCCGCCGCGGTTCTCCACGATCACCGAGGTGCCGAATGTTTCGGTGACCTTCTGCGCGATGGCCCGCGCCTGGATGTCGGTCTGTCCTCCCGCCGGGAACGGCACGACGATGCGCACCGGCTTGCCGGGTTGCGGGAACTGCTGGGCGTGCAGCGGCGCCGCAGCGAGCGCCGCGGCGAGCAACAGCGCGACATGTCTCATGGCTCCTCCTCCCCAGGCAAGCTCGGCACAAGCCGCGCCGGTGCGGGGGCTATCCTAGCAGCCCGACCGCGCGCGCTGGGCGCCCGGCTTCACTTGCCGTCGTCTGCGATGCGGAAGGGGGGTGCGCCGCCGTCTTTCGCCTGGCCGGCGTACAGGGTGAGGTGGGGGAAGGGAATCTCGATCCCGCGCTCGTCGAACGCGCGCTTGAGGCGCTTCAGGAACTCGCGCCGCACGCTCCACTGCTCGAGCGGCGGCACCACCTTGAGGCGCGCGCGCAGGATCACGGCGGAGTCCGCCCAGTTCTCCACGCCGATCACCTCCAGCGGCTCGGCAATGCAGCGCCCCCAGTCGGGCTCGGCGCGCATCGCCTCGGCGACCTCGCGCATCACCGCGAAGGCCTCGTCGGGGTCCTCGCGGTAGGCGATGCCCACCTCGATCACCGCGCGCGCGAAGCCCCGCGTGCGGTTGGTCACCACCTTGATTTCGCCGTTGGGCACGTAATGCACGTGACCGTCGAAGTCGCGCAGGCGCACGAAGCGCAGCGTGACTTCCTCGACCAGCCCGCCGTGGTCGGCGATCCGCACCACGTCGCCTTGGCGCAGCTGGTCGTCGAGCAGCAGGAAGAAGCCGTTGAAGTAGTCCTTGATGAGGCTCTGCGCGCCGAAGCCGATGGCGATGCCCGCCACGCCCGCCGTGGCGAGGATCGGCGCTACCGAGATGCCGAGCTCGCCAAGCACCAGCATGCCGGCCACCAGCACGATCACCACCGCGGCGGCGTTGCGGAATACGCGCGCCAGCGTCTCGATGCGCGCGAGCTCCTCGCCGCCGGTGCGCCGGCGCATGACCTCGCGGAACACGCGGATGAGGCGCGCGGCGAGCGCCTGCGCGGCCCAGGCGAGCAGCAGGATGACGAGGATGCGCAGCGACTGCGTGGCGAGCGCCTTGGCGCCCTCGTCGAGCGCCCTGAACGCGGCGATCAGCTCCTGCATCAGCGTTCCTTGGTGGTTGGACTCGCCGATGCTACCGCGGGAACGCCGCGGTCCGCGCTCAGTGCATGCCGAGCGAGGCCTCGATGTTGCGCACCATCGCCACGAGGCGCGGGCCGATGTCCTCCTCGAGCTGGCCCTTCTTCAGGATGAACGTCGGTACGGTGCAGTTGAAGGCGACCACCTCGCCGTCCACCGTGCGGCGCATCGGCACGCCGACCGCGTGCACGTCGCGCAGCACCTCGCCGTGCGACACGCAGAAGCCGCGGCTGCGGATGTCCTCGAGCGCCTTGTCGATCTGCGGGCGGTACTTGCGGTGCATCTCCGGCTCCTTCACCTTGAGCTGGTTGAGCACCGCGTCGCGCTCCGGCGGCGTGCAGGAGGCGATGTAGGCGCGGCCGATCACCGACTGCGCGATCGGCACCGCGGTGCCGATGTCGGGCAGCGTCGAGATGCCGTTGCCGCTGCGCGAGGTCTCGACGTACACCATGCTCAGGCGGTCGCGCATGCCCAGCGACACCGAGCCGTTGCAGTAGTCGGCGAGCTCCTTCATCAGCGGTCGCGCGACCTGGCGCACGCTCATCGAGGCGAGCAGCGGGTAGCCGATCGACAGCACCGCCGAGCCGAGCTGGTACTTGCCCAGGCGCATGTTGTGGCGCAGGTAGCCCAGCTTGGTGAGCGTGTAGGTCAAGCGCGACACCGTGGGCTTGGGCAGCCCGGTGCGCACCGAGATTTCCTTGTTGCCGAGCATCGCCTCCATCGGCGTGAAGCAGCGCAGCACCTCGAGCCCGCGCGCCAGGGTGGTGGCAAACTGGCGGTCGCCTTCGTGCTCGTAGCTGAACTGCGGCTCGGCGGGGGAAAGCGGTGCGGTGGACTCCGGTGCGCCCATGGCGTCTCCTCTCGTTGTGGTCGCTGCTGCGGGGTGCGGCAGGAATGTTTCGCGTTTCGATATTCGGACGGCGGCCGACCGCTGTCAACTTAGTCGTATCATATTTCGCATAGCGAAATTACCAAAGGAATCATGGCCCTCATGACATCGAAGTCCCTGTTTGCCCTCACGGGGAAGGTTGCGCTGATCACCGGCTCGACGCGCGGCATCGGCAAGTCCATCGCCGAGGAGATGGCCCGAGCCGGCGCGCGCGTCGTGATCTCGAGCCGCAAGGCGGACGCGTGCTCGGCGGTGCGCGTGGAGTTCGAGAAGCAGGGCTACGAGGTGCTCGCGCAGCCCTGCAACGTGTCGCGAAAGGAAGAGCTGCAAGCGCTGGTGGACGCGGCAATGAAGCGCTGGGGGCGGATCGACATCGCCGTTTCAAACGCCGCCAGCAATCCCTACTACGGCCCGCTCGCCGCCATCCCGGACGACGCCTTCGACAAGATCTTCAACAACAACGTGAAGAGCGTGCTGTGGCTCGCGTCCATGACGCTGCCTGGCATGGCCGAGCGCGGCGGCGGCAGCTACATTAGCGTGGGCTCGATCGGCGGCATCATCGCCAACACCGTCATCGGCGCCTACGGCATGTCCAAGGCCGCCGACCACATGCTGGTGAAGAACCTCGCGGCCGAGTGGGGACCGAAGAACGTGCGCGTGAACGCCATCGCCCCGGGGCTCATCAAGACGGACTTCGCCAAGGCGCTGTGGGAAGACCCGAAGCGGCGCGCCGAGCGCGAGGCGGCTACCCCCCTGCGGCGCCTGGGCGAGCCGCGCGACATCGGCGGCATCGCCGTGTTCCTCGCCTCGGAGGCGGCGGCCTTCATCACCGGGCAGTGCATCGTGGCCGACGGCGGAGTTACCATTCTGTGATGGCGCGCGGCGAGCCGGCCGCGCGAACGAGGAGGCAGCGATGGACCTGAACTATTCCCAGGAAGAACTGGCGTTCCGCGACCAGGTGCGCGGCTGGCTGAAGGAGAACCTGCCCGCCGACCTGCGCGCGAAGATCGCGAACTACGAGGAGCTCTCGCGCGAGGACCTGCTGCGCTGGCACCGCATCCTTGCCAAGCAGGGCTGGGTCGCCCCTTCCTGGCCCAAGGAGTGGGGTGGCACGGGCTGGAGCGTCGTGCAGCGCTACATCTTCGAGGAGGAGTGCGGCTACGCGGGCACGCCGCCGCTCATCCCCTTCGGCCTGTCGATGTGCGGCCCGGTGCTGCTGCGCTTCGGCAGCGAGGAGCAGAAGAAGCGCTTCCTGCCGCGCATCTACAACGGCGAGGACTTCTGGTGCCAGGGCTATTCCGAGCCGGGCTCGGGCTCGGACCTCGCCTCGCTCAAGACCAAGGCGGTGAGGAACGGCGACCACTACGTGGTGAACGGCCAGAAGATCTGGACCACCCTCGGCCACTACGCCGACTGGATCTTCTGCCTGGTGCGCACGGATCCGAACACGTCCAAGCGCCAGGAGGGCATCAGCTTCATCCTCATCGACATGAAATCACCGGGCATCACGGTGCGGCCGCTCATCCTGATGGACGGCGGGCACGAGGTGAACGAGGTGTTCTTCGACGACGTGAAGGTGCCTGTCGGCAACCTGGTGCACAGGGAAGGCGAGGGCTGGACGGTGGCCAAGTACCTGCTCGGCCACGAGCGCATGAACACCGGGCGCATCGGCGCCTCCAAGCGCGAGATGGCGAAGCTGAAGGAGTTCGCCGCGCAGCAGGTGAAGAACGGCAGGCCGCTCACAGAGGATGCGCGCTTCCGCGACAAGCTCTCGCGCCTCGAAGTCGAGCTGATGGCGCTCGAGATCACCAACCTGCGGTTCCTCGACCGCATGCGCCGCACCGGCCAGCCGCCGGGCGCGGACGTCTCGATGCTCAAGATCAAGGGCACCGAGATCCAGCAGGGCCTGACCGAGCTGATGATGCAGGCCGTGGGCCCGCTTGCGCAGCCGTTCAAGGCCGTCAACGGCGACGCAGGCTTCGATGCTTTCACCGCCGCGATCGCGCCGCGCTACTGCAATTTCAGGAAGACGACCATCTATGCCGGGTCCAACGAGATCCAGCGCAACATCATCGCCAAGATGACCCTCGGACTCTGAGGGGGACACCATGAACTTCGACTACAACGAAGAGCAGCAGCTGCTGGCGGACTCCGTCCGGCGCTTCATCCAGAAGGACTACGACTTCGAGGCGCGCAAGAAGATCATCCAGTCGCCCGAGGGCTACAGCGAGCGCGTGTGGGGCACGCTTGCCGAGATGGGCCTGACGGGCATCCCGTTCTCGCCCGATTACGGCGGTTTCGGCGGCGGCGCGGTGGACTTGATGAGCGTGATGGAGGCGTTTGGCGAAGGGTTGGTGGTCGAGCCCTATCTCGCGACGCTGATGGGCGCGCAGTGCGTGGCGCGCGCGGGCAGCGAGGCGCAGAAGAAAGCGGTCCTGCCGGCGGTGGTGGAAGGCAAACTCAAGATGGCCTTTGCCTTTTCGGAGAAGGGGTCGCGCTACGACCTCGGCCAGGTGAGCGTCACGGCGAAGAAGGCGGGAAGCGGCTGGACGTTGGAGGGCGAGAAGGTCGTCGTGCTCGGCGCGCCGGCGGCCGGCAAGATCGTGGTCACGGCAAGGGCGCCTGCGGGCGTCTCGCTGTTCCTCGTCGACGCGAAAGCGGCAAAGCTCAAGCCGTATCAGACGCTCGACGAGATGCGCGCCGCCGACGTGGTGCTCGCAGGCACGCCCGCCGAGCTGCTGGGGGCCGAGGGCAAGGCGCTGCCGGTGGTCGAGGCGGTCGTGGACTTCGCCACCGCGATCGTCTGCGCGGAGGCCGTGGGTGCGATGAAGTTCTCCTGCGACACTACGCTCGAGTATCTGAAGACGCGCAAGCAGTTCGGCGTGCCGATCGGCACCTTCCAGGCGCTGCAGCACCGCATCGTGGACATGTACGTCGCCTACGAGCAGGCGAAATCCATGGCCTTCCTCGCCTGCAGCCAGGCCGACTCGGCCGGCGACGGGACGGAGCGCATGCGCGCCATCTCGGCAGCGAAGATCAAGATCGCGGACAACGCGCGCCTCATCAGCCAGGAGGCGATCCAGCTGCACGGCGGCATGGGCATGACCGAAGAGCTCAAGGTCAGCCATAGCTTCCGGCGACTGACCGTGATCGCGCAGCAGTTCGGCGACGCCGACCACCACCTGGAGCGCTTCGCCCGCTGCGGCTGAGCCCGGCTTGGCCCGCCAAGGGCCGCCGGCCCGGTCCGCCGACTGCGCACGCATGAAAGCTCCGGACTGGGTCAACCTGGGTGCGCTGCACCACTGGGCCTTCGTGGTGCTGGTGGTCGTGGTCACGCTCGCCTTCGGCTGGATCCTCGCGCCGTTCTTCGAGGCGATCCTCTGGGCAGTCATCCTGGGAGTGCTGTTCGCGCCGCTGCAACGGCGTTTGCGCGCACGCCTGGGAGAAAGGCAGACGCTGGCCGCGCTCCTCACCCTCCTCGTCATCGTGCTGATGGTGATCCTGCCGGTGGCGCTGGTCGCCAGGGCGTTCCTGCAGGAGGTGAGGGCTGCGTACCTCATGTTCCAGGCGGGCGAGCTGGAGATCAGCGCCTACATCGAGCGCATGCAGGGCATCCTGCCGGGGTGGGCCACCACCCAGCTGATCGACCTCGGCCTCACCGACCTGCAGGGCATCCGCGAGAAGGTTGGCGGCGCGCTGTCGAAGGCGGGACAGTACATTGCCGCGCGGGCGCTCGTCATCGGCGAGAACACTTTCGCCTTCATCCTCAACAGCTTCATCATGGTGTACCTGCTTTTCTACCTGCTGCGCGACGGCGGCAGGGTGGCGCTGCGCATGCGCGACGCGATTCCCCTGGATGCGGGGTTGCAGGGGATGCTGGCGGGCAAGTTCGCGGAGGTGATCCGCGCGACGGTCAAGGGCAGCGTCGTCGTAGCCATCGTGCAGGGCGCGCTCGGCGGCGTGATCTTCTGGATCCTGGGGATCCACGCGGCGCTCCTCTGGGGCGTGGTGATGGCGTTCCTCTCGCTCGTGCCGGCGGTGGGCGCGGGACTCGTCTGGCTGCCGGCCGCCCTCTATCTGCTCGCCACCGGCGAGATCGGGCAGGGCGCCATCCTGATCGCCTTCGGCGTGCTCGTCATCGGCCTTGTGGACAACTTCCTGCGGCCGGTCCTCGTGGGCAAGAGCACGCGCATGCCCGACTACCTGGTCCTCGTTTCCACGCTGGGCGGCATCGCCGTGTTCGGCATCAGCGGCTTCGTCACCGGGCCGCTTATCGCGGCGCTCTTCATTGCGGTATGGGACGTCGTCGCGACCTCGCGCGCGGCCGAACGCGCGGGCGAGGCGGCAGGCGGCGGTCCGGCTGGCGGCGCCTAGCGGGCGCCTGACCCCTTCGCGCGGGAGCGCGCCGCGGCCGGCTACGCGTGCAGCATGAAGCGCGCTGCTTCCTCGGCGATCTCCTCGAGGTTCCTGCGGCCGCCGGCGTGGTACCAGCGCGCGGTCCAGTTGAGCACGCCGAAGGTAAAGAGGCGCGCGAGCTGCGCGTCGCCGCGCATCAGGCCCGCGGCGATAAGCTCGTCGGTGACGCGCTGCCAGAGCGCGTCGTAGCGGTCCTTGAGCGCGATCACGCGCCGGCGGTTGGCAGGGGTGAGCGAGCGCCAGTCGTAGAGCATCACCGGGATGAAGTCGTTGCCCGCGTCGCACAGCGTGCCGAGGTGCGCGCGCACCAGCTTCCTGAACTTCTCCGCGGGCGGCAGCTTGAGCGCGGCGATCGCCTCGAGGTGGCGCAGGCCCTCGGTGAGGCCCTGCTCCATCACCGCCACCAGCATCTCCTGCTTGGACTTGAAGTGGTAGAAGGGACTGCCCGAATGCATGCCGGCGGCCTGCGAAATGTCGCGGATCGAGGTGCCGTCGAAGCCCTTCTCGCGGAACAGGCGCGCGCACACGCGCAGCAGGTCCTCGCGCCGGTTGCCTTCCTGCGCCTTGCGCTTGCGGGTCTTCTTCAAGGCGCGCGCAGCCTCGGCAGGTCGGCGGGCGCCTCGATCTCCATGCGCAGCAGGCGCGCGGCCACCGCCTTGCCCAGGTTGTCCATGCGCAGCGAGCGCGCCGCGCCGCCCTGCAGCGCGCGGTTGAGCACGATCTTGAGCGCCAGCAGGTTGTCGAGCGGCCAGAGCTCCACGGGCCCCGCGCCCATGTCGCGGAAATGCTCGGCCAGGCGCGCCGGCGTCACCTCGCGCTTGAGCACCGCGTAGGTCGGCGCGTCGAAGGCGAACAGGCCGATGTCGGCTCGGTCGGCCTTGTCGCCGGAGCGCGCGTGCGCGATCTTCCAGAGCGGCACGCGCATCAGACTTTCTCCACTGCGATGTCCACCTTCGGCTCGATCAGCTCGCGCCGGGCGAGCGTGGGCCAGATGCCCAGCAGCTCCTTCGCGCCCTGCACGCCTTTCATGCTGCCCACGTAGGGCGGGCCGGAGAGGCCGAGCCAGGGAAACAGCCGCCCGAAGGCATCGGCCACCTTGCGCTCCCGCGTGCGGATGGTCATGCGCAGGAAACATTCGTTGAGCTGGTCGCGATAGGTGGGGTCCGCCTGCGCGCCAAGCAGCGAGTCGTAGCCGATGTACTCGACGTTGGTCTCCTCCACCGGCCAGCGGCGCTCGGCCACCAATGTCCTGATGGTCTCCGCGGCTTTCGCGCACTTGGCATAGGCCTGCGGCCAGGAAAAGCCGATCATGCCGGTGCCCATCCAGCCGTCGTGGAAGCCGCCGACGATCTTGAGCTGCTCGGGCCGCGGCGCCCCGCTCGCGCCCGTGACGCGCACGCGATCGCCGCCCTGATCGTCGAACGTCAACGTGCCCATGTCGAGCACCACGTCGGGGGAGTAGTAGGCGTGCGGGTTGTGCACCTCGTAGAGGAGCTGCTGGCGCAGCGTGTCGAAGGAAATGCGGCCGCCCGTGCCCGGCGCCTTGGTGAAGAGCGCCGAGCCATCCGCGCTCACCTCCGCGATCGGGTAGCCGATGTGCGCGTAGTCGGGAATGCGCGCCCATTCCTCGGCCGAGCCGAAGTTGCCGCCCGAGCCCTGCCCGGAGCACTCGAGCAGGTGCCCCACCGTGAGGCCCTGCGCCAGCCTGCCCCAGTCGTCCCAGCGCCAGCCCAGCTCGTGCACCAGCGGCGCGAGCGAGAGCGCCGCGTCGGCGACGCGCCCGGTGAGCACGATGTCGGCGCCCTGCTCGAGCGCGCGCACGATGGGCTGCGCGCCCAGGTAGGCGTTGGCGAAGAGCATGCGGCTCTTCACGCTCTCCAGCGCCGCGCCCGTGTCCATGTGCGCGAGCGGCTCGCCCGCCGCCGCGAGCTCGTCGAGGCGCTCCATGACCGAGTCGCCGGTCACCGTGGCGATCGCTGCCTTCCAGCCCTTGTCGCGAAAGGCGCGCGCGAGGGCCTCGCGCGCCCCTTGCGGATTGAGGCCGCCGGCGTTGAGGATGAACTTGACGCCGTGCTTCGCCGCGAGCGGCCATAGGTCCAGCAGCATCGGCAGGCCGTCGCGCGCGTAGCCCGCGGCAGGATCTTTCTGCCGGTCCTTCTGCAGGATGGCGAGCGTGAGCTCGGAAAGGTGGTCGGAGGCGATGTAGCGCACGCCGCCGCGCTCGATCGAAGCGCGCACCGGGTGCCACGAATCGCCGTAGAAGCCGAGCCCGGCCCCTACGCGCACCGACTTCATGCGGGCGCGCGCGCCACGCTCATGCCGCGGCGGGCATCGCGCGCGCGATCAGCGCGTCGAAGGGCGCGTTGGGCGCGAGCGTGCCGAAGGCGCCCGTCCACTCGGCGCCCAGGCGCGACCTGACGAACGTCTCGAAGACGAAATGCGGCGCGTGGCGTGCGAGCAGGCTCGCCTGCAGCGCGAGCGCAACATCCTGCGTGAGGCGCCGGGCGGCGGACTCGTGCTCGGCCGCATCCACCAGGCGATCCTTGAGCGAGGCGCAAAAGGCGTCGTAGGCCCGCGCGCGTCCGGCGGCGGCGTCCAGCTCCGCGGCGATCGCGGCGATCACGTCCGGGGCCTTGCGCAGCGCGCGCAGCACATCGAGGCACATGACGTTGCCCGCGCCCTCCCAGATGGAGTTGAGCGGCATCTCGCGGTAGATGCGCGCGAGCACCTGCTCCTCGACGTAGCCGTTGCCGCCGACCGCTTCCATCGCCTCCTGGCCGAAGTGCGAGCCGCGCTTGCACACCCAGAACTTCGCCGCGGGGGTGAGCACGCGGCGCAGGAGCGGCTCGCGCCCGTCGCCCTGCTCGCCGGCGGAAGTGGCGTCGTAGGCGCGCGACAGGCGCAGCACCAGCGCGGTGGCGGCTTCCGCCTCGAGCGCGAGGTCGGCGAGCACGTTCTTCATGAGCGGCTGGTCCTTGAGCAGCTTGCCGAAAGCCTGGCGCTGCGCCGCGTTCCACAGCGCCTGCGAGAGCGCCTGGCGCATGAGTCCCGCGGTGCCGATCGCGCAGTCCAGGCGCGTATACACGCCCATCTCGAGGATCATCGGCACGCCGCGGCCCTCCTCGCCGAGCAGCGTGGCCTGCGCGTCCTCGAACTCGACCTCGGAGGAGGCGTTCGAGCGGTTGCCGAGCTTGTCCTTCAGGCGCTGGATCAAGAGGCCATTCACGCTGCCGTCGGCGCGCAGGCGCGGCATGAAGAAGCAGGAGAGGCCTCCGGGCGCCTGCGCGAGGACGAGGAAGGCGTCGCACATCGGCGCCGAGAGGAACCATTTGTGCCCGGTGATCGCAAAGGTGCCGTCCCCGCGCGGCACGGCGCGCGTGGTGTTGGTGCGCACGTCCGAGCCGCCCTGCTTCTCGGTGAGGCCCATGCCGATCAGCGCCGCGTTCTTCTCGCGCGAATACACGCGCGGCAGCCATTGCGCCGCGATCTTCGGGTCGGCCTTGATCGCCGGCACGGCGCCATAGGTCATGGTGACCGGGCACTGCGTGCCGTTCTCGACCTCGGCATAGAGCAGATACCCCGCCGCGCGCTCGACGTGCGCGCCCGTGCCGGGCGCCGACCAGGGCGCCGAGTGCAGGCCGTGGCGGAAGGCGATGGCGATCATCGCGTGCCAGGCCGGGTGGAACTCGACCTCGTCGCGGCGACGGCCGCGCGCGTCGTGCGTCTTCAGTTCCGGCGCGTAGCGGTTGGCGGCGGTGGCGAGCGCGAGCGTGTCGCGCCGGCCGAGCTCCGCGCCGAGCTCCGAGAGGCGCTCGCGCGCGCCCGCCAGGCGCTCGCGCGGCAGGTTGAAGGCAAGCGCGTCGTGCAGCGCGGCGTTGCCGGCGAACAGGTTGTATTCCTCCAGAGGCGCGCTCTGGTTCAGGACTTCGTGCGTCGCGGGCATGTTGCGATCCGGGGAGGTGGTGCCGGCCCAGTCTATGCGCGGCCCTTCGGAAAAGCAATTGCTTGGTGATAACTCCCTGTAGAATTTCGCGCCGGAGGAGGAGGGGTTCTGCTCACGCAACTGCTGCAGCTGCTGCTGGCGGGCGTCGCGCAAGGCTGCGTCTACGCGCTCGTCGCGCTCGGCTTCGTCCTGATCTACAAGGCGACCGAGACGGTGAACTTCGCGCAGGGCGACCTGATGATGCTGGGCGCCTTCTTTGCGCTCACCGGCGGCACCGTGCTCGCGCTGCCCTACTGGCTCACCATCGTCTTCGCGCTCGCGGTGATGGCGGTGGTGGGCATGCTCCTCGAGCGCATCGTCCTGCGGCCCGTGCTCGGGCATCCCGCGTTCACCGTGGTGATGATCACCATCGGCGCCGGCTACGTGATGCGCGGCATCGTCACCATGGTGCCGGGCTGGGGCACCGAGACCTACACGCTCGCCACGCCGTTCGCCGACAAGGTCTTCAGGCTGGGCGGCGTGGTGGTCGCCGAGCAGCAGCTCGCCGTCATCGGCCACACGGCGCTCCTGTGCCTCGCGCTCTACCTCTTCTTCCGCTTCACGCGCGTGGGCATCGCCATGCAGGCGACCTCGCAGAACCAGCTCGCCGCCTACTACATGGGCATCCCGGTGCGGCGCATCAACATGCTGATCTGGGGTCTGTCCGCGGGTGTGGCGACGCTCGCCGGAATCCTGCTCGCGCCGACCACGTTCGTGCACTCGAACATGGGCTTCATCGGCCTGAAGGCGTTCCCGGCCGCGGTGGTGGGCGGCTTCGGCAGCGTGCCGGGCGCGGTGGTCGGCGGCCTGATCATCGGCCTGGTGGAGGCGCTCGCGGGCTTCTACCTGCCGGAGGGCTTCAAGGACGTCGCCGCCTACGTGGTGGTGCTCGTCGTGCTGCTGGTGAAGCCCTCGGGCATCTTCGGCGAGACGGTGACGAAGAAGGTATGAGATTCCTCTTCAAGACTTCTTACGACCAGGACCTGCGCCTGTTCAAGCACGGCGGCCAGGTGTTCTGGTACTCGGTGCTCGCCGTGGCGATGCTCGCCGCGCCCTGGTGGGCGAGCGAATACCTGCTCTCGCAGCTGCATTTCATCGGCATCTACTCGATCGTGGGCCTGGGCCTCATGCTGCTGGTGGGCTTTACCGGGCAGATCTCGCTCGGCCACGCGGCGTTCCTCGCGGTGGGCGCCTATACCGAGGCGCTGATGCAGGCAGCAGGCTGGCCCTTCTGGCTGACGCTGCCCTGCGCGGCGCTCTTTTCCGCCGCAGTGGGCATCATCGTGGGACTGCCGGCGCTGCGCCTGAAGGGCATCTACCTCGCCATCGCCACGCTCGCCTTCGGCGTCATCGTCGAGGAGATCATCACGCGCTGGCAGAGCCTCACCGGCGGCAACGAAGGCAAGCACCTCAAGCCCGTCGAGCTCCTGGGCTGGACGCTCGAGTCGGACGCAGAGTTCTATTACGTCTGCCTGGCACTCACCGTGCTCAGCGCGCTCGCCTGCATCAACCTGCTGCGCTCGCCCACGGGCCGCGCCTTCGTCGCCATCCGCGACTCCGAGATCTCCGCGTCGTGCCTGGGCGTGAACCTCGCCAAGTACAAGACCATGTCGTTCGCCTTCTCCGCCGCGCTCACCGGGGTGGGCGGCGCGCTCTACGCGCACAAGCTCGCCTTCATCTCTCCCGAG
>DASWBP010000264.1:0-8507 GCA_036390555.1 Burkholderiales bacterium
GCCGGCGATCTCCGCCTTCAGGTCGTAGAGCGAGGGCCGGCGCGCCTGGTAGCCGAGCATGGTGTTCGCCGAGCCGAGCGCCGAGTGCTCGGAGAGCTGCTGGATGTAGCGCGCGAAGCCGCGCGGGTCCTTTGCGCGCAACTGCAGGCGCGCGGGACCGTGGCCATAGCCGGCGGCGAACTTCGCCATGCCGTCCTCCAGCATCAGCCGCGCGTTGTCGCGCGATGAGCGCTGGAACTCCTCGCGCTTGGCCGGCTCGGCGCCGTAGCCGCAGCCGGCGGACACGAGCCCGAGCGCACGCGGGCTGTACTTCATGCCGAAATGCAGCGTGGCGAAGCCGCCCATGGAAAGGCCCACGACGAAGGCGCGCTCGATGGCCAGCGCGTCCATCACTGCGCGCACGTCGTCGCGCGCGCGCTCCTGCGAATAGCGCTCGAAGCTCTCGGGCACGTCCGAGGGTGGGTAGCCGCGCGCGTTGTAGGCGATGCAGCGGTAGCGGCGCGAGAAGTGCGAGAACTGCGGCTCCCAGCTGCGCAGGTCGCCGGCGAACTCGTGCACGAACACGATCGGCGTGCCGCGACCCGCCTCCTCGTAGTGCAGTTTCACGCCGTCGTCGGTGGTAATGTGCGGCATCGTTCGATCGGGGGAAATGACGGATGGACCTGAAGCTTAAAGGAAAGCGGGCGCTCGTGACCGGCGGTTCGAAAGGCATCGGCTGGGCGAGCGCCTGCGCGCTCGCCGACGAGGGCTGCGAGGTGATGATCGCCGCGCGCAATGCGCCTGCGGCAAGCCGCTTCCGGTTCCGCGCCACCGACCTCTCGCAGCGCGGCGCCGCCGAGGCCCTCGCCGAATGGGCGGGCGAGCTCGACATCCTCGTCAACAACGCGGGCGCGATCCCTGGCGGCGACCTGCTGCGCGTGGACGAGGAAACCTGGCGGCGCGCCTGGGACCTGAAGATGTTCGGCTACATCAACCTGACGCGCCAGGTCTACGGCCGCATGAAGGCGAGGAAGGCGGGCGTCATCGTCAACATCCTCGGCAACGCGGGCGAGAAGCTCGACGCGAGCTACATCGCGGGCAGCACCGCCAACGCGGGCCTGATGGCCTTTACGCGCACGCTGGGCGGCGCTTCGCACGCCGACGGCATCCGCGTGGTCGGCATCAACCCGGGCCCGGTGGCGACCGACCGCCTGAAGAGCCTGTTCCGCCAGCGCGCCGAGGCGAAGTTCGGCGACCCCGAGCGCTACGCGGAGCTCTTCGCCAACATGTCCTTCGGGCGCCCGGCGACGCCGGAGGAGATCGCCTCGGCGGTGGCGTTCCTCGCCTCCGAGCGCTCCGCCTACACCACCGGTTGCATCTTCACCATCGACGGCGGGCTCGCCGCGCGCTCCGGCTAGCTGCGCGAGCGGCGCTGCGGGCTCGCCCGAGCGCGCCGCAGCTCCCCCAATGCGCGCTAGGCGCGCGCCACCTGGAAGCCGAAGCGCGGGAAGTGCACCACCACCGTTCCGGCCCGCGGGTCGGTGCGGCGCACCGCGATCTCGGCTGCGCTGCAGTGGAGAAGCTCGCCCTTCACCGGGTCGAGCGCGTAATCGACGGGCATCACCGCCACTGTCTCGCCTAGCGCGATGCCGCCGGTGTCGACCGCCTCGGGCCTGGCTATCGCCTCGGGCTGCGCGCCCTTCGCGATCTCGAGCGCCCGCTCGGCGCTGATCTCGGTGCTCTCGCCATTGCCGAGCGCGGCCATGCGCGCGACGAACGCCTCCGTCTTCGGAAAGGGCGCGAGCAGCGCGCGTGTGTCGGCCACCTTCCACACCGGCCAGAGCACGTGATAGAGCGCGAAGTCGGCGATGCAGGGCTGCGCGCCGAAAAGATAGGGTTGCGCGAGCTGCGCCTCGATCTTCGGCAGCAGCCCCCGCATGTTCGCCATGCACTCGGCGAGCGTCCCGCGCCGCACCGTGCCGCCCTGGCGCATCGCCGCCCGGTCCTTGCCGAACGCGGCGAGGAACTCCGGCCCCGCGTCGGGCAGGAACAGCTTGATCATGCCGCCGCCCGGCTGGAAGCCGATCGGCACCGTGATGTTGAACATCACGTTGTCCGCGAAATAGCTCGCCGCCTGCATGGCGAGGCTGTCGCCGTAGGAATAGAGCGACGGCATGGGCGCCAGGCGCTCCAGCACGCGCGCGATGAGCGCGGTGTCGCACCAGATGTCGGCGCCGGTCTGCAGCACGGGCGTGCGCCGGTAGCCGCCGGTGAGCGCGACGAGGTCGGGCTTGGGCATCACCATCGGGATGCGCACCGACTGCCACGCGATCTTCTTGAAGGCGAGCATCGCGCGGATCTTTTCCGCGAAAGGCGACACCGCGTAGTGGTGCAGGATGGGCGCGTTCATGGGAACATTCTACTGAAGGAGGTCTTCTTGAAAGCGATGCTGTGCAAGCAGTTCGGCCCGCCCGAGTCGCTGGTGCTCGAGGACGTGCCCTCGCCCGTTCCCGGCGCGGGGGAAGTCGTCGTCAGCATCAAGGCGGCGAGCGTGAATTTCCCCGACGTGCTGATCATCCAGAACAAGTACCAGTTCAAGCCGCCGCTGCCCTTCTCGCCGGGCAGCGAGCTCGCCGGCGTGGTGAAGGCCGTCGGCCCCGGCGTGACGAACGCGAAGCCCGGCGACCGCGTGATCGCCTTTACCGCCTACGGCGCCTTCGCCGAGGAAGTGAAGACCGAGGCCGTGCGTCTCTTGCCGATGCCCGAAGGCATGAGCTTCGACGAGGGCGCTTCGTTCATCCTCACCTACGGCACCACCGACCACGCGCTGCGAGACCGCGGGCAGCTCAAGGCGGGCGAGACGCTCCTCGTGCTCGGCGCCGCGGGTGGCGTCGGCGTCGCGGCGATCGAGATAGGCAAGGCGCTGGGCGCGCACGTTATCGCCTGCGCCTCGAGCGACGAGAAGCTCGACGTCTGCCGCCAGCACGGCGCAGACGACTGCATCAACTACGCCACCGAGGATCTGCGCGAGCGCCTCAAGGCGCTCACCGGCGGCAAGGGCGTGGACGTGATCTACGACGCGGTTGGCGGCCCCTACACGGAGCCCGCGTTCCGCTCGATCGCCTGGCGCGGGCGCCACCTGGTCATCGGCTTCGCCGCGGGCGACATCCCGAAGCTGCCGCTCAACCTGCCGCTGCTCAAGGGCGCCTCGGTGGTGGGCGTGTTCTGGGGCGACTTCACGCGGCGCGAGCCGCAGGTGTTCGGCGAGAGCGCGCGCCAGCTCGCGCGCTGGTACCGCGAAGGCAAGCTCAAGCCCCACATCACCTCGACGTTTCCGCTCGAGAAGGCCGCCGAGGCCATGAACCTCCTCGCCTCGCGCAAGGCGAAGGGCAAGGTCGTCATCCGCATCGCGCAGTGATCGCAGCGTTCGCAGAGACGCTCGCCGGGCTCGCCAGCCCCTGGGCGCTCGCCTTCTGCCTCGCGGTGGTGTTCGCCGGCTACGC
Source organism: Burkholderiales bacterium (assembly GCA_036390555.1). Lineage (GTDB taxonomy): Bacteria > Pseudomonadota > Gammaproteobacteria > Burkholderiales > SG8-39 > JAABQT01. Next base: position 3,483 of record DASWBP010000264.1, read on the forward strand.
GCTGCGCGGCGCCACGGGCTTTGGCGCGGGCGTGGTGGCGATCCCGATGCTCGCGCTGTTCATGCCGCTCAATGTGGTGATCCCGGTGATCACCACGCTCGGCATCGTCGCCTCGCTCGGGCAATCGCTGCAGGAGTTCCGCCACGTGGACTGGCGGGCGCTGCGCGGGCTCGCGCTGCCCTCCGCGATCGGGCTTGCCGTCGGCCTGTGGCTTTTCGCCTCGCTCGACCAGGCGCTGCTGCTGCGCGCCTTCGCCGCCTTCATCATCGTCTATGGCCTGTGGTCGCTCGTGCCGCATGCACCGGGCCTGCGCGTGCCGCCGCGCGCGCTCGCCGCGGCGGCCGGCGGCGCCGGCGGGCTGGTGGCGACGCTCTTCGGCGGCATGGCGGGCCCTTTCTATGCCATCTACCTGCGCGCTCTCGAGCTCGACAAGCGGCGCTTCCGCGCCAGCATGTCCTCGGTGCTGCTCGCGCTCGGGCTGGTGCGCGCCGGCGGCTACGGGGGACTGGGCTTCTACGACCGCCGCGCCCTCGCGGTGCTCGCGCTGTGCGCGCCGGCGATGGCGCTCGGCATGCTCGCGGGCGAGCGCTGGCATGCGCGCCTCGAGCAGGCGAAGTTCGAGCGCGTCGTCGCGCTGCTGCTCGCGGCGAGCGGCGTTGCGCTGCTCGCCAAGTAGCGTGCGCCGCGGCCGCCGCGCGTCGCCTCAGAGTCCGCCGAGGCTGGCGGGGGGCGGCGTCATGTCGCCCTCGCCGAGCGGCCGCTGCATCAGCACGCTGTCCACCCAGCGGCCGAACTTGTAGCCGCTGGAGCGCAGCGTGCCCACGCGCAGGAAGCCGAGGCGCGCATGCAGGCCGATCGAGCCCGCATTCGCGCTGTCGCCGATCACGGCGATGACTTGCCGGTAGCCGAGGCCTGCGCAGAGGCGCAGCAGCTCGGTGAGCAGGCGCGTGCCGATGCCTTTGCCGAGATGCCCGTCCTTGATGTAGATGGAGTCCTCGAGCGCATACCGGTACGCGGAGCGCATGCGATACGGCGCGCAGTAGCCATAGCCGAGAACCTCACCGCGCTCCACGGCGACCAGATACGGCAGGCCGCGCGCGGCGACTTCGGCGTGGCGCCGGCGCATCTCGTCCACGTCGGGCGGCACCTCCTCGAAGGTGGCGAGGCCGCGCAGCACGTGATGCGCGTAGATGGCTTGGATCGCGGGCAGGTCGCCGGCCGCGGCGGCGCGCAGTTCCACCTCAGCGGGCGTAGCCGGGGTCCTCGCGGTCGAGGATGCGCTTCAACGCGGCGAAGTGCGCGCCGGCGTACTTGGGCGTGTCGGCGAGGATCATGCGGTAGGTCTCGCGCACCACCTCCGGCCGCACCTTGCGCAGCGGCAACCCCGTGGCACGCGCGAGCACCTGCAGCCGGCAGGCGCGCTCGAGGTAGTAGAGGGAATCGTAGGCTTCGGCCACCGTAGGGCCGACGACGATCACGCCGTGGTTGGCGAGGAACAGCACGCGCTTGTCGCCGAGCATGCGCGCAAGGCGATCGCCCTCGGCGTCGTCCACCACCAGGCCGTTGTATTGGTCGTCGTAGGCAATGTCGTCGGCGAAACGCAGCGCATTCTGCTCGACCATCTCCAGCCGTCCCGGCTCGGTGAGCGTGAGCGCGGTGGCGTAGGGCATGTGCGTGTGCAGGACGCACGCCGCCTTCGGATTGGCGAGGTGGATGCGCGAGTGGATGTAGAACGCCGTCTTCTCGGCCTCGCCCTCGCCCTCCAGGATGTTGCCGCGCGCATCGAGCGCGAGCAGGTTCGAGGCGCTCACCTCGCTCCAGTGCAGGCCGTAGGGGTTGAGGAGGAAGCGCTTGCCGTCCGGCAGCATCAGCGTGAAGTGGTTGCACACGCCTTCGTGCAGGTCCATACGCACCGCGAGGCGGAACGCCGCGGCGAGGTCGATGCGCGCCTGCTGGTCGGCGGCGGCGAGGAGCTCCGGCTTCTCCGGCTTTCCCATCGCGACGATTATATGCGCATCCATTTTTCTACCCATAGGGAAACCGATCGCGGTTGCGCGCGAGCAGCGGACTGCCGTCCGGGCGCAAATCCGGGGCCCGGACGCCTCTGTACGCTAGCGTACGGACAGGCCCCAGGCAACTACTGAAGCTGCGCGCATGAGGCCCGTGCACCGCATTGCCGCAGAGGAACTCTTACGGCTGTTCCGCCTGGCGCGCAGTGCGCTGGCCCTGTTTGGACTTGCAGCGGTGCTCGCCGCATTGCCTCTGCCGCAGGAGCCGCTGGAAGTGCGGGCGGCAGTCGCCACCCTGGTCAGGGGAGGACCAGCGGCCACCCTGGTGGCCCACGGAACCATCGTCGTGGCTGCGTCGCGGCCGGATGTGTCAGCGCAGGAACGCGAGGAGCGCGCCCTGGCCGATCACATCGCCAAGCGATACCGCGTGGCCGAGGCGGCCAGCACGGCCTTCGTATCGAACGCCTACCGCTCGGGCGCGGAGCACTCCCTCGACCCGCTGCTGATCCTGGCAGTCATGGCGATAGAGTCGCGCTACAACCCGGTGGCCGAGAGCTCGATGGGCGCCAGGGGGCTGATGCAGATCATCCCCAAGTGGCACCTGGACAAGCTGCTGGAGCACGGCGGCGAGTACGCCCTGCTCGACCCCGAGGTGAACATCGCGGTCGGCGCGCGGATCCTGCACGAATACCTGGCGCACGCCGGCGAGATGGAGGCAGCCTTGCAGATGTACAACGGCGCATTGGATGAGCCGACAGCACGATACGCGCGCAAGGTGCTGGCGGAGAGGGAGCGCCTGCAGCAGTTCCTCGCCGCGGCGCTCGGCGAGGTCTGAGCAGCGGGACCGAGGATCTGCCGCCCGCGGCCAATCCGCGCAACTCGGCGGTTTCGGCACGCCGACCACGGCGATCGCAGTCGAGCGATCGGTGCGATCCGGCTTGGAGTCGCGGGTCGGCGTGCTGAGGCGTCTGCGAGCTGCTCTGCGGCCGGCGCCGGGGCTCAGCCGCCGCCGCCCGCGGCGGCGGCTTCGGTCGTCGCCGCCGCTGCCGCGGCAGGCGCTTCCTCGGCCGCAACCGGCATCTCGAGCAGCGGGGGCTCGGCGGCCTGGTCCTTGCGGATCTTGTGGTACGCCATGCCGGTGCCCGCCGGGATGAGGCGCCCGACGATCACGTTCTCCTTGAGGCCCCTCAGGCCGTCGCGCTTGCCCATGATCGCGGCCTCGGTCAGCACGCGCGTGGTCTCCTGGAAGGAGGCCGCGGAGATGAACGAGTCCGTGGACAGCGACGCCTTGGTGATGCCGAGCAGCATGTAGGAGAAGGTCGCCGGCTTCTTGCCTTCCTTCACCGCCTTTTCGTTCTCCTCCAGCAGCTCCGCGCGCTCCACCTGCTCGCCCTGGATGAAGCTGGTCTCGCCCGGATCCTCGATCTGCACGCGCCGCAGCATCTGGCGCACGATCACCTCGATGTGCTTGTCGTTGATCTTCACGCCCTGCAGGCGGTAGACGTCCTGCACCTCGTCGATGATGTAGCGCGCGAGCGCCTCCACGCCGAGCAGGCGCAGCAGGTCGTGCGGATCCACCGAGCCGTCGACGATCATCTCGCCCTTGTTGACCACCTGGCCGTCGTGCACCAGCACGTGCTTGTCCTTCGGGATCAGCTCCTCGTGCTGCGTGCCGTCCATGTCGGTGATCACCAGGCGCTGCTTGCCCTTGGTGTCCTTGCCGAAGGAGACGGTGCCCGTGTACTCGGCGAGGATCGCCTTGTCCTTGGGCGCGCGCGCCTCGAACAGCTCCGCCACCCGCGGCAGGCCGCCGGTGATGTCGCGCGTCTTGGAGGTTTCCTGCGGAATGCGCGCCAGCACCTCGCCCACCTGCATCTGCTGGCTGTCGCGCACCGCGATCACCGCTCCCACCGGGAAGCTGATGTTCACGGCGTGGTCGGTGCCGGCAATGCGCACCTCCTCGCCCTTCTCGTTGATCAGCTTCACCGACGGACGCACGCCCTTGGCCGCCGCGCTGCCGCGGCGCTTGGGATCGATCACCACGAGGGTCGAGAGGCCCGTGACGTCGTCGATCTGCTTGGCGACCGTCACGCCCTCCTCGACGTGCTCGAAGCGCACCGTGCCCGCGTACTCCGTGATGATCGGGCGGTGGTGCGGATCCCACGCGGCCACCGTGCGGCCCGCGCGGATCGTGTCGCCGTCCGCCACCTGCAGCGTGGCGCCGTAGGGCACCTTGTGGCGCTCGCGCTCGCGGTTGTTGTCGTCCACGACGGTTACCTCGCCCGAGCGCGAGATCACCACCTTGTCGCCCTTGGCGTTGGTGACATAGCGCATCGTCGGGGTGAAGCGCACCGTGCCGGCGGACTTCGCCTCCACGTGGCTTTGCACCGCGGTCCGGCTCGCCGCGCCGCCGATGTGGAAGGTGCGCATGGTGAGCTGCGTGCCCGGCTCGCCGATCGACTGCGCGGCGATCACGCCGATCGCCTCGCCGACGTTGACGATCGAGCCCCGGCCCAGGTCGCGCCCGTAGCACTTGGCGCAGACGCCCCAGCGCGTGTCGCAGGTGAGCGGCGTGCGCACCTTGACCTCGTCGATGCCGACGTTGTCGATGGTGTCCACCGCGTCCTCGTCCACCAGCGAGCCCGCCGTATAGAGGACGTCCTGCGTCTCCGGATTGAGGAGATCGACGGCGAGGACGCGGCCGAGGATGCGCTCGCGCAGCGCCTCGACCACCTCGCCGCCTTCGACCAGCGCGCGCATGGCGATGCCGTTCTGCGTGCCGCAGTCGTCTTCCGTCACCACCAGGTCCTGGGTGACGTCCACCAGGCGCCGCGTGAGGTAGCCCGAATTGGCGGTCTTCAGCGCCGTGTCGGCCAGGCCCTTCCTCGCGCCGTGCGTGGAAATGAAGTACTGCAGCACATTCAGGCCCTCGCGGAAGTTGGCCGTGATCGGCGTCTCGATGATCGAGCCGTCGGGCTTGGCCATCAGGCCGCGCATGCCGGCGAGCTGCCGGATC
>DASWBP010000265.1:0-16575 GCA_036390555.1 Burkholderiales bacterium
CACGCGGTTGACGCCGCTCGCGATGACGAGCACCGGCTTCCTGTCCAGCACGGTGCGAAAGACGATCGACTTGGCGATCTGCGCGACGGAGCAGCCAACGGCGGCGGCGGCGTCGGCCGCGGTGCGCGTGCAGGCCGGCAGCTCGACCACGTCGCAGGGCGCGCCGCGCGCGGCGAGCGCGTCGCTCACGCGTTGCGCGCTGCGGCTCAGCTCGGCTGCCACGCGGTCGCTCCCGGACGCACGCCTTCAGCCGCGACTGTTGTCCACGACGCTGTGCCACCACAGCCGGCACTCGCGGCACAGTCCGCTCGCGTCGAACTCGGCGGCCAGGACGCCGTCGAGGACGAGCCGCGGCAGCGGATCGCCCGGCTTGCGTGCGAGCAGGTTCGTGCCAGTGGACGCCGCCCAGATCTTGAAAAGCTCCTCCGAAGCCACCTGGTAGGTGACGTGCCAGTGCGCGACGCCGCCCGCGCCGGTGCGCGCCAGCACTTCATAGGACAGCCGCACGTCCTCCTGCAGCTTCACGCGCTGCCAGTACTGCGCAAGGGCGGCGTGCCCGCGCTGCTCGGCGAACGGCGTGTTGCGGTAGACGCCGTCGGCGGCGAAGAGCGCGCAAAACTTCTTCTCGTCGCGTCCCTCCCAGGCGGCCTTGTAACCCGCCATGAACTTATCGATGCTCATGCTCTGCCCGCTCCATCATTTCAGCCCGATCTCCCGCAGCGTGTCGACGAGTTGCCGGCGGGCCGCGACGAAGTCCGGCTGATCACTGCGCAGGATCGCGACGATTCGCTCGGCGCCGAAGCCCGGCTGCTGTTTCATGTGTTCCGCGAGGATACGCGCCGCCTCCTCGCGCTTGCCGTCCCGGGCGAGGGCGGCGGCAAGCGTCGGCGCCGGCAACGGCAGCCTCGCATTGGCAGCTGCCGACTTGCGTGCCCATTCGGCAGCTTCCGCATTGCGCCCGACCGCGAAAAGCGCGAAAGCGCGCTGCCACATGCGAAGAGGCGCCTGCGTGTCCCGGGGGCTGAGAGCGAGCGCTCTTTGATTCGGCGCAAGCATGTCCTCGAATCGCCCCAGGAACAGGAGCGCCGCCGCGCGGTTGCTGTACCCAGTGGGATGGCCGGGAAAGCGCTCGACCATCCGGTCGGCAACCGCCAGCAGGCCGTTCCAGTCGAGATTCAGGCTCGCCGTGCTGGCGAGCGCGAGGATCGCGAAGAAATCGCCGCTGTCCAGCTGGTTCACCCGCGCCGCGGCTTCCTCGACGCGCCGGCGCGCTTTCTCGCGATCGTCCGTCCAGCCGTACGCGTACTGCAGATAGCTGATGAGCGAAACACCACCCCAGCCGCGCACGGAACGCGGATCCTCCGCGACGGCCCGCTCGAAGAGCGCGAGCGCCTCGCGGAAATTCTCCGGGCTGGCGCCCCTGAAATACACACTCAAGCCGCGCATGGCGAGGTCGTCCGCACGCGCGGCGGACGGGGGCAGCAGCGCGACGGCTTCGCCGGCGGAGCGGTACAGCTCGACGCCGACGGAGCGTGCCAGCCGCAGCGCGATGTCATCCACGGCGCGAGCGACCTGGCTGCGGTCGAGGTCGAAGCGCTCGCCCCATTTCTGGATTCCGGTTTCGCCGTCCACGAGACGCGCCTCGAGACGCACCTTGTCGCCGCTGCGGCGGGCGCTGCCGAGCAGCACGTAGCGCACGTTCAGTTCTCGCGCCACCTCCCGCGGGTCCACTTCGCGGCCACGATAGCTCGCCGCCGTATCTCGGCCGATCACCGAGCTGCCCGAGGCGCGGCTGAGCTCGAGCGCGATGTCGGCGCTCAGCGAGTCGACGAACCAGGCGTCTTCCACGTCGCCTTCGTTGGAGAAAGGCAGCACGACGATCGACAACGCCGCGGCGCTGCGCGCCTTGGATGGCGAGGCGTCGGTGTGCGCGCCGCTGCCGCCGGCCAGCTTGCCCGTGAGATGAAAGAACTCCCACCAGCCGGCAAGCCCGCCGAGGAAGTGCCCGACTGCACCGACGCCTCCCAGCACGATGAGCGCGATCGCCGCAAACCGCGCCCAGTGCTTGCGTACGCGCGCAACAAGGGGCTTCGAAGCCGGTACGGCACTCTCGGGCGGCGGCGCGGAGGTCTGAGCGGGCGACGACGGGACCGCCCCGGCAGGCGGCGCGCTCTCGGGGGCACGAGCGTCATCCGGCGGCGGTGCTTCGGCCGGAGCAACCTGCTGCGTATCCCCGGGCGCGCTCTTGTCGTCTTGCGGCATGGGAACTCGACCAGCGCCTAGCGCGGGTAGGAGCCGCTGTTCACGTCGAGCGTCGCGCCCGACATGTAGTGCGGACTGGCGGTGCCGAGCCAGAGGATCGCCTGCGCCACCTCCTCGGGCGTGCAGGCGCGCCCCGCGTGCACAGAGCGCATGACCCCGTCCTTCCTCGACTGCGGCAGCTGCTCGTACATCGGCGTGAGGGTCGGGCCGGGAGCGACCGCATTGACCAGGATGCCGTCGCGGCCGAGGTGCGCGGCGTAGCTTTTGGTGACGTTGAGGAGCGCCGCCTTGGTGGCGCCGTACCAGAGGTCGGGATGCCCGGTGAAGGCCGCCACCGAGCCCACGTTGACGATGCGCCCGGTCTTTCTCTTCCGCATCTGCGGTGCGAGCGCCTCGATGAGCGCCACCGGCGCGCGCAGGTTTACCGCGATGATCTCGGCGACGTGCGCCTCGGGGATCGCGTCGTAGGGCTCGCAATAGAGCACGCCGGCGTTGTTCACGAGCGTGTCGATCGCGCCAAGACGCGCAACGAGCTGCGGGATGCCCGCGAGCCCGGTGAGGTCGTAGTCCACGCGCTCACCGGCGACTTCGGCGCCGAACTGCTTGTCGAGCGCGAGGACGCGCCAACCCTCCTTCAGAAAGGCGCGCGCGGTCGCGAGGCCGATGCCGCGGCCCGCGCCCGTGACGAGAGCCGTAGGCATGCCGCGCGCCGGCTGCTGCGCTGTTCCCGGCTCAGCCTGCCAGGCCGGGCATGGTGAAGCCGGCGGCCTTCAGCTCCGGGATCAGCGCAGCTTCCTGCTCGCGCGTCAGCTCGACGAGCGGCGGGCGCACCTTGGCCCATTGCGGATCGTTGCCGAAGTGCGCGATGACGGACTTCAGTGCCGGAATCATCGGGTACTTCTGCATGATCTTGCGCGTGGCGCCGATGCCCGCCTGCAGCTTGTCGGCCTCGCCCGAGCGCCAGTTGCGGTAGACGTTGTCGATCGGGCCGGGATTGATGTTGCCGGTGGCGGTGATGCAGCCCACGCCGCCGTTCCTCATGTTGTCGAGCAGGAACGCCTCGCTGCCGGCAAAGACGTCGAAGCCGTCCTTGGCGAAGGCGTCGAGCATCGCCTTGGTGTTCGACCAGTCGCCGGAAGAGTCCTTCACGCCGGCGACGATGCCCGGGTACTTGGCGAGCAGGCGCTCGATCAGCTTGAGGGAGATCGGCACCTGGGACACCGGCGGGATGTGGTAGAGGTACACGCGCAGCCGCTCGTCGCCCACGCGCTCGATCACCTCGGCGAAGTAGCGGTACAGGCCCTCGTCGGACACGCCCTTGTAGTAAAAGGGCGGCAGCATCAGCACGCCCGCGCAGCCGTGCTTCACCGCGTGCGCGGTCATGCGGATCGTGGCGGGCCCCGCGCAATGGCCGGTGCCCGGCATCAGCGCGGACCCGGGCACGCCGGCGTGGATCAGCGCGGCGAGCAGCGTCAGCTTCTCCTCGACCGACATCGAGTTCGCCTCGCTGTTGGTGCCGAAGACCGCCAGGCCCGAGCAGCCGTTCTTCAGCAGCCACTTGCAGTGGCGCACGAAGCGCTCGCTGTCGATCGACAGGTCCGGCTTGAACGGGGTGACCACGGGCGAGAGCACGCCGCGCAGGCGCGCCGCGGCCTGCGCGCGCGGGGCGGAGGAAAGGGTGATGGCCATGTTCGGGGACCCGGGCTGGAGAAGGCGCAATTATGCGCGAGCCGCGGTCGCTGCGATAGACTCGCGGCCCATGTCCCGCCTCGCGCGCGCCGTCAGCATCGCCGACCTGCGTCTGATGGCAAAGCGCCGCCTGCCGCGCTCGGTGTTCGACTTCTTCGACGGCGGGGCGGAGGACGAGACCACGCTGCGGGGGAACCGCGAGGCCTTCGAACGCGTGCGCCTGCGGCCGCGGGTGCTGGTCGACGTGCATGCCGTGGATGCGGGGGTCGATCTGCTGGGTGCGCGCTCGAGCCTGCCGATGGCGATCGCACCGACCGGCGCGATCGGCGCGGGGCGCCACGACGCCGACCTGATGATCGCGCGCGCGGCGCGCGCGGCCGGCATTCCCTACTCGCTCGCCACGCCCGCCACCAACTCGATCGAGGAGATCGCCGAGCAGGCGGGCGGCCGCCTCTGGTTCCAGCTCTACCTGCTCAAGAACAAGGATTTCCGCATGCAGCTCGTGCGCCGCGCCGCGGCGGCGGGCTACGAGGCGCTGCTGGTCACCGTGGACCTCACCACGGGCGGCAAGCGCGAGCGCGACCTGCGCAACGACTTCGCGGCCCCCTTCGTGCCCACGTGGCGCAACTCGCGCGACGTGCTGCTCAAGCCTGCCTGGCTCTCGGGCATGGCGGCGCGCGGCGTGCCGCGCATGAAGAACCTCGAGGGCATGCTCACCAAGCCGCCCCGGCTCACGGACGTGGCGGCCTCGGTCGGGCGCGAGCTCGACGCCTCCTTCTCCTGGGAGGACCTCAAGTCCCTGCGCGACGCCTGGAAAGGCAAGCTCGTGCTGAAGGGCATCGTGCATCCGGCGGACGCCGAGCGCGCGGTGGCCGCGGGCTGCGACGGCATCGTCGTCTCCAACCACGGCGGGCGCCAGCTCGATGGCGCAATCGCCACGGCGGATGCGCTGCCGGCGGTGGCGCGCGCAGCGAACGGCAAGCTCGCCGTGCTGGTCGACGGCGGCGTGCGCCGCGGCATCGACCTGCTGAAGGCGCGCGCGCTCGGTGCGCAGGGCGTGCTGACGGGCCGCGCGACGCTCTTCGGCGTGATGGCCGGCGGCGAGGTGGGTGCGACGCGCGCGATCGAAATCCTCAGAGGCGAGTTCGAGCGCTCGATGATGCTGTGCGGCGTGGCACGGGCCACCGACATCAGCGCTGATCTCCTCGCCTAGGAAGTATCGGAACTGGTCGCACGGCGGAAAGTCGCGCGCGTGGCGCGGCGCCCGTGGCTGGCAACGGCGCACACCGTTTGCGGGCTAACGTTTGAGCTCGGGCCGCGGCCCGCCAGGGCCGTCGCCCACACTAGTACTTGCTGCCACCTCGGCGTGCAGCCTCGATTGCCGCGATGTCGATCTTCCTCATCTCCATCATTGCATTGAACGCGCGCCTGGCCGCAGCGCGGTCGGAATCAGTCACCGCCTCCGTCAAAGCCACAGGCGCAATCTGCCAGGAGATTCCCCATTTGTCCTTGCACCAGCCGCACTGACTTTCCTCACCGCCATTGCCTACGATTGCGTGCCAGTAACGATCAGTTTCCGCCTGGTCAGACGTTGCAACCAGAAATGAGAATGCCTCGTTGTGCTTGAAGGCGGGACCGCCATTAAGCCCGAGGCAGGCGAGACCCATGACCGTAAACTCGACCATCAAGACATCCCCTTCCTTCCCGGATGGAAAGTCTCCTGGTGCGCGGTGTAGCGCATCAACGGAGGAATCAGGAAAGGTCTTCGCGTAGAAGTGCGCAGCCTCTTCAGCACTGCCGTTGTACCAAAGGCAAATCGTGTTCTTGGCGTGATTCCTCATGCAACCTCCCCATGCAAAGGCGGCTAACGTCCCGCTTGAGCGGCCCGCCGCTCTTGCACGCTCCACTCGAAGCGGTTGCTATGCCTCGAGCCGCGCAACGATGCGCACGCCACCGAGCTTGCCGTCGATAAACAGACCTACGAAATGGCTGTACGCGCGGTCGTATTCCAGAAAGCGTGCCTCCCCGAATTGCGCGACGGTCGTGTCGCGCAAGGACCGGTACATCGCCAACCGATCGACGAGGATGCGCTGCCATTCTTCAGACAGGTCGTCCCGCAGTTCGACCCGGCAACCGTTCTCTTCAAGCAGCTCCTCATAGCGGTCCGCCGACGCGACGTTTGGCACGTGCATTCCCGCAGCGAGCCGCTCTTCCTCGCCGCGTGTCAATTGTGCTCGCAGCACGATATCGGTGAACGCAATGGTCCCGGCCGGTTTCACGACGCGCGCGCACTGCCGAATGAGAGCAGCCTTATCGGGAATATGCAGCCACGACTCCTGGCCGATTAGCACGTCAAATCGTGAATCTGGAAACGGAATGGCCGTAGCATCGCCGTGGACAAAGTCAACCAGGTGATCAAGCCGGACGCGCCGCGTCAGGCGCTTTGCCGCCTCGACGCGGCTCTCGGTAAAGTCGAGTCCGGTGACCCGACAGCCGTACCGGTGGGCGATCCAGCGGGCCGGACCTCCCATGCCGCTGCACACATCGAGCACGTGGTGTTCGCGACGTATGCCCGCCTTGCCGACCAGAACGTCAACGACATGTACGCCGCCATAATGATCTTGATCGAAGTCCTTTAGCTCGTCCTCGGTGAGCGCATCGAGATTGGCGCCGCGGGCGGAAAGCTTCGCGAGGATTTCATCCTCGTTGATCGGGTGCGTGTCATAGAACTGGATTACTCCAGCTTTCTGCGCAGTGCTCATCGAGACACCCCTACTGAGGCATAACGTGAAGTTGGCGGCACTAAAGCTCGAACGCGTTCCGGGTTAGTCCGAATCGGCCACGGTTTCCTTGCGCCCTCTCCAGTGGTTAGCGCCGCCAAGTGCGATCGCAGTGCCTTGCTCATTGCTATTCGACCTTCCAAAAGCATGGCTGGGCTACATACTCGCTGCAATACGCTACGCGCGTTGCGGTGCTCCATCAAACCTGGTCGCTCGCCAGCAATCTTGAAATATGATGGCCCAGGGCTGATGGGCCTCCGGAGATTTGTCGCCAAGTAGAACTCCTTTGAGCGACGCTCAGCCCGGCGCCGCCGCCGGGCTGCGCGCCCCTAGTCGAAGAGGTGCTGGAGGATGAGCGGCTTGAAGGCGGTGGCCTGCACCGCGCCGGCGGGCAGCAGGTCCGGGCGCGAGCTGATGACGAGCGGGCCGTGCGCCGGGTCGTCGGTGATGCGACCGTGCGAGCCCTTCACGAGGGCCGTGTCCTTCAGCGAAATCACGTCGAGCAGGGTGCGAAGGCCGAGCTTTCTCTTGGCGAGGCGCCAGCCCGTCGCAAGCATCGGGAAGCGGATCTCCGGGTCCACGAAGAGCTCCACCGGGTCGTAGCCGGGCTTGCGATGGATGTCCACGGTGCGCGCGAAATCGGGCGCGAGCCGGTCATCCAGCCAGTAGTAGTAGCTGAACCAGCGATCCGCCTTCGAGATCGCGACCAGCTCGCCCGAGCGCTCGTGATCCAGGCCCATTTCGCGCTTGCCGGCTTCGTCCAGCACGCGCTCCACGCCGTCCAGCCTCTCCAGCAGCGCGCGTACCTCGTTCATGCGGCTGCGATCGTTCACGTAGACGTGCGCGACCTGGTGGTCGGCCATGGCGAAGGCGGCGCTCGCGCCCGGATCGAGGATCTCGCGCCCGTGCTCCTCGGGGCGCACGGCGATGAGGCCCGCCTTCCTGAGCGCGCGGTTGATGTGCACGGCGTCCGTCACCGGCGTGATGCCGTATTCGGACACCACGATCACCTCGCGGCCGCTCGATTGCGCGTAGTCGATGAGCGTGCCGCACACCGCGTCGATCTCGCGCAGGTCCTGCTGCACGCGCGGGTGCGCAGTATCGGGGCCGAAGCGCTGCAGGTTGTAGTCGAGGTGCGGCAAGTAGGCGAGCGCGAGCGTCGGGTTGCGCGTCTGCATCACGTGCAGCGTCGCCTGCGCGATCCACTGGGAGGAGCTGATGTCGGTGAGCGGTCCCCAGAACTTGAAGAGCGGAAACTGCCCGAGCTTCGCGTCCAGCTCGTCGTGCAGCTCGTAGGGGTGCGCGTAATGGTCCGGAATCTTGCGGCCGTCGGCCGGGTACATCGGCCGCGGCGTCGCGCTCCAGTCCGCGCTGGAGTACATGTTGTACCACCAGAACATCTTCGCGCAGGTGAACTTCGCATCGCGCTTCCGCGCCGCATCCCAGACTTTCTCGCCCGCGACGAGACGATTCGACTGGCGCCAGAGCCAGATTTCTGACAAATCCCTGAAGTACCAGCCGTTCGCCACGATGCCGTGGCCGCGCGGCACGAGGCCCGTGACGAGCGTGGATTGCACCGTGCAGGTCACGGCCGGCGTCACGGTGGCGAGCGGCCGCACGCCGCCGCGCGCGGCCAGACGCTTCAGGTTCGGCGTGTGCTCGCCGACGAGCGCGGGTGAAACGCCGACGGCGAGGATGACGAGCACGGGACGCACGCGGCGTAGAATATCAGCCTGGATAGAGGCGCCATGAGCGACACGGCGAGGACACTTCTGCGCGAATGGCTGCTGCGCCAGCTCGGGCCCGCGCGCGGCGCCTGGCTCGATGCGCAGGCCGCGACGCTGGCGAAGGACGCGTCGGACGCCGCGCTCGAAATCGCGCTCGGCATGGTGCCGCGCAAGCTCGGCAAAGAGCCGCTTTCCCTCGACGCCGCCGATCTCGAGGCGGCGAACATGGCGATCCCCGGATGGGATCCGCGCGGCTGGAGCGTCACCGACGCCGCGCGCATCCATCTCCTGAGCGGGCCGCTTGCCGGCGGCAAGCCGTTCGCCGAGCGCTTCCGAGCGCTGTGCCGCACCGCCGACGTCGCCGAACTGACCACGCTGTACCGCGGGCTGCCGCTGTATCCGGATCCGGCGTCGCTCGAAGAGCAGGTGGGCGAGGGCCTGCGCAGCAACATGCGCGGCGTGTTCGAGGCGATCGCGCACCGCAATCCCTACCCGAAGGCGCATTTCGACCAGCACCGCTGGAACCACATGGTGCTGAAGGCGCTGTTCATCGGCAGCCCGCTGGCGCCGATCCAGGGGCTGGACGAGCGCGCCAATCCCGAGCTCGCACGCATCATGTGCGACTTCGCGCACGAGCGCTGGGCGGCGGGCCGCCCGGTGCCCTACGAGATCTGGCGCTGCGTGGGCCCCTTCGCCGAGGGCGGCGCGATCGACGACCTGGCGCGCGTACTCTCGAGTGGCGAGGGCGTGGAGCGCCGCGCGGCGGCGCTCGCGCTCGCCGCGAGCCCCGACCGGCGCGCGGCAATACTGCTCGCGGATGTGCCGGCGCTCGCCGCCGACATCTCGAGGAAGCAGCTCACCTGGGCGAGCGTGCAGTAGACTAGGTTGAAACTGGAGGGCAAGCCGCCATGATGCTCATCGACCCGCACGCGCACATGATCTCGCGCACCACCGACGACTACGAGGCGATGGCGGCGAACGGCGTGGTCGCCGTGATCGAGCCGGCGTTCTGGCTAGGCCAGCCGCGCACCAACGTCGGCTCCTACCTCGATTACCTCTCCGCCATCGTCGGCTTCGAGCGCTTCCGCGCGAGCCAGTTCGGCATCCGCCACTACTGCACCATCGGCCTCAATTCCAAGGAGGCGAACAACGAGGAGCTCGCCGAGGGCGTAATGGAGCTGATCCCGCGCTTTGCGCTCAAGGAGGGCGTGGTGGCGATCGGCGAGATCGGCTACGACGAGCAGACCGCGCTCGAGGACAAGTATTACCGGCTGCAGCTCGAGCTCGCCAAGAAGCTCGACCTGCCGGTGATGATCCATACGCCGCACCGCGACAAGAAGCGCGGCACCTCGCGCTCGATGGACGTCTGCGACGAGCACGGGCTGGACCCCTCCAAGGTGATCGTGGACCACAACAACGAGGAAACGGTGCGCGAGACTCTGGAGCGGGGCTACTGGGCGGCGTTCTCCATCTATCCGAGCACCAAGATGGGCAACGCGCGCATGGTGGAGATCCTGCGCCAGTACGGCGCGAAGCAGGTGATCGTGGACTCGGCCTGCGATTGGGGCATCTCGGAGCCGCTCGGCGTGGCGAAAACCGCCAAGCTTGCGCTGCAGCAAGGAATCGCGGAATCCGACGTGCGCCTTGCCTGCTATGAGAACGCGCTCACCGCCTACGGCCAGAGCGGCCAGATGAAGGCGGAGGACTGGCTCACTCCCGTGGCCATCGACCAGCGCGCTGTCTATGAAGGGAATTCCATCCTGCGCGGCGGGCGCGAGCCGAAGGTTGAGCAGCGCAAGAGCCGCCGCACGATGGACGATTTGATCATCGAATAGCGCGCCGCGGCATCCGCAATGCGCATTGCGCACTGCGGCATTCGACTTTCATCCTCGTCAGCTTGGTGCGAAATGCAATCGTGGGACGCGTTCCCGCATTGTAGAAATTCCCCGCTTACCTCCGTATACTGAATTTTCCTGCAGGTCAGGGGAAGCGGCGAGCGCAAGGGAAGTTGCGCTCGCCCGGCGCACGAACGCCGGCCCGGCGGTGCGCGCGGCCAGGGGCAACTCACATAGGAGGTGGACAATGAATATCAAGAAGCTAGGAGGCGCATTTGCTGCAGGCGTCGTGCTCGCGACAGCCAGCGGCGTGGCGCTCTCGCAGGTGAAGATCCGGTTGGAGCCGCTCGTCACCGGGCTCAATACGCCGCTGGCGATGGTGCAGCCGGCGGGCGACGCGCGCATGTTCATCATCGAGCAGAACGGCCGCATCAAGATCCTCGAGGGCGGCAAGCTGCGTCCGACGCCCTTCCTCGACATCCGCAGCAAGATCCCGGCGCTGCACCACGATTTCGACGAGCGCGGCCTGCTCGGGCTCGCGTTCCATCCGAACTTCAAGAGCAACGGCAAGTTCTACGTCGCCTACAGCGCGCATCTGGACTATCAGGCGGACCTCGGGCAGATGCTGTGGTACTCGCACAGCAACGTGGTCGAGGAATACACCGTCTCCAGGGGCGACAAGAACACCGCCGACCCGAGCTCGGCGCGCCGCATCCACTCGGTGGCGTGGCCGCAGTTCAACCACAACGGGCACTGGATCGGCTTCGGCAAGGACGGCATGCTGTACGTGTCGATGGGCGACGGCGGCTACGCCAACGACTGGGGCATCGGCCACAACCCGGCCATCGGCAACGGCCAGGACATGACCACGCAGCTGGGCAAGATCCTGCGCATCGACGTGGACAAGCGCACCGGCGACAAGGCCTACGGCATCCCGGCCGACAACCCGTTCGTCAACGACAAGAACGTCCAGCCCGAGATCTGGGCGAGCGGCCTGCGCAACCCGTGGCGCTGCTCCTTCGACACCGGCAGCGGCGATCTTTTCTGCGGCGACGTGCAGCAGAACAGCTACGAGGCGGTGAAGATCATCGGCAAGGGCCAGAACATGGGCTGGCGGCGCGTGGAAGGCATCATGCGCTGCTTCGACTACCTGAAGCCCGATGATCATCCGGCCAACTGCGACAAGAACGGCATCACCCCCGCGATCCTCGAGTACAACAACTGCACGGCCAAGCCCCAGGGCTGCAAGGGGATCTCGGTGACGGGCGGCTACGTGTACCAGGGTTCGCACGCCGAGTGGAAGGGCAAGTACATCTTCGGCGACTGGAGCAAGTCGTTCGGCGAGATGGACGGGCAAATCTTCATCGCCACCAAGGGCTCCGACGGCAAGTGGAGCATGGAAACCGCGGAAGTGACCAACCGCAAGGGCAAGCTGCCCTACGTGCTGGCGTTCGCGCAGGACAGCCGCGGCGAGGTCTACGCGCTGACCTCGATCACCACGGGGCCTAACGGGTCTCTGGACACGATCTATCGGATCGTCCCGTCGAAGTAAGCAACCGCAATGCCGCCGCTGCCGCGCTTGCGCGGCGGCGGCGCTTTTTTCCGGTGTAGCATTTCGTTCATGAGGAAATCAAACCTGCATTTGCGGCTGGCGGCGCTGCTTTGCCTGCTCGCGCCGGCGGTCGCGCTCGCGCAAGGTCAAAAGGCCGCCACGGAACCGGCGCCGGTGTTCGACAAGGCCTACCTGTCGAACAAGAAGAACATCGCAACGGGCAAGGACGTCTGGGACAATCAATGCCGGCACTGCCACGGCGCGGCGGCCTACCCCGGCAAGGCGCCCAAGCTGAACCCGGGGCAGCTCCAGCCGGATTTCATCTACGAGCGCGTCACCTTCGGCTTCGGCAAGATGCCGGCCTGGAAGGACGTGTTCTCGGTCGAGCAGCGAAAGGGCGTCGTCGCCTACATCAAGAGCAGGGACTTCTCGCCCTAGGAGGGGCGCCGGCGCAGCACGACGTCGATCAGGACCACCAGAAGCACGCCGAGGCCGATCATCACGCCCAAACCTTCGCGCACCGTTTCCTCGTTGCCGATCATGGCGCCGAGGCTCTCGCGCGCCACGTCCTGCGCCCACCACGCTTCGCGCAGCCAGAAGCCGGGCACCGTCGGCCAGTAGAACACCGTGGCGCCCACCCCGATGGCCACCGTGGCCCACAGTAGCCTCTCCCCTGCGAGTGAGCGCAGCTTGGCGGGCCGGAACGCGGCGGCGAAGGCCCACGCGGCGGGAATCAGGTAGATGACGATCCAGAGCATCGCGTCGGGATCGTTGTATTGCACGGCGGCGAACGCGGCCATCAGCAGGCCCAGCAGGATGAATACATAGCGCATAGGCGCCATTCTAGGACAGGATTCCGTACATGAGCCCCGACGCCCGCGCGGCCCAGGCGCGCACCACCACGCACTGGCAGCGCTTCTCGGTCCCCTACGAGTTCCCGGTGGTGTTCACCGAGGGCGTCTTCGACCCGGAGAACCCCGTGCTGCGCGATGTGCTCACGCGCCTGGAGCCCGCCAAGCGCCACCGAGTGGTGTTCTTCGTGGACGACGGCTTGAAGACCGGGCACGCCTCGCTGCCCGAGCAGATCCTGCGCTACGCCGAGCGCCACCGCGACGCGATCGAGCTCGCCTGCCCGCCGGTGCTCGTGCCCGGTGGCGAGAAGATCAAGGCCGAGCTGCATTTCGTGGAGAGCGTGCAGCAGACGCTCTTTGACCTGCACGTCGACCGGCATTCGTACGTCGTCGCGGTGGGCGGCGGCGCGGTGCTCGACGCGGTGGGCCTGGTGGCGGCCACCACGCATCGCGGCGTGCGGCACATCCGCATCCCGACCACCGTGCTCGCGCAGAACGATTCCGGCGTCGGCGTGAAGAACGGCGTCAACCTGCAGGGCGTGAAGAACTTCGTCGGCACCTTTGCGCCGCCCTTCGCGGTGCTCAACGATCAGAACTTCATCGACACGCTGCCCGAGCGCGACAAGATCGCCGGCATGGCCGAGGCGGTGAAGGTGGCGCTCATCCGGGATGCCGAGTTCTTCGGCTGGATCGAGCGCCACATGGACGACCTCGCCACCTTCGAGCGGCGGGCCATGGCGACCATGATCCGCCGCTGCGCCGAGCTGCACATGCGCCAGATCGGGCAGGGCGGCGATCCCTTCGAGACCGGCAGCGCGCGGCCGCTGGATTACGGCCACTGGTCCGCGCACAAGCTGGAGAGCCTCACGCGCCACCACGTGCGCCACGGCGAGGCGGTGGCGATCGGCATGGCGCTGGATGCGCGCTACTCGGTGCTCGCGGGGCTGCTTGCACCGGGCGAGGAGGAGCGCATCTGCGCGCTGCTCGAGTACCTCGGCTTCAGCCTCTGGCATCCGGCGCTTGCCCGCACCGGCACCCAGGGCGAGTGGACCATCCTCGAGGGCCTGCGCGACTTCCAGGAGCACCTGGGCGGCGAGCTCACCATCACGCTGCTCGGCGGCATCGGCACCGGCGTCGAGGTGCACGAGATAGACCGCGAGCGCATGCGCGAGGCGATGGCCTGGCTGCGCAGCCGCGCGGGCGCCTGATGCCGCGCCAAGCGGCAGGCGCCTGATGCATCTGGCGGCGGCACCCGGCTCGGCGAGCGACCTCGGGCATCTCACCTACTGCACCAACATTCATGCCGGAGAGCCGCTCGCCGACGTGATGGCGAGCCTCGCGCGCCACCTGCCGGCGATCAAGGCGCAGGTGTCGCCCGAGCGGCCCTTCGGCGTCGGCCTGCGCCTGGGCGCCGCGGCCGCCGCGAGCCTCGCCGAGCCCGGCGCGCTCGCGCAGCTCAAGCGCTTTCTCGCCGAGGGCGGCTACTACGTGTTCACCCTCAACGGCTTTCCCTACGGCGCGTTCCACGGCCGCGCGGTGAAGGAGGACGCCTACAAGCCGGACTGGAGCGACCCGGCGCGCTTGGACTACACCAACCGGCTCGCCGACATCCTGAGCGAGCTGCTGCCCGCGGGCGAGGAGGGCAGCGTGAGTACGGTGCCCTGCACCTTCAAGCCTTGGGCGCAGGGGCGGCTGCCGGCGATCACCGAGCACCTGGTGCGCCACGTCGCGCACCTCGCCGGCATCGCCGCGCGCACCGGCCAGGCGATCTCGCTCGCGCTCGAGCCCGAGCCGTACTGCTACCTCGAAACGATCGAGGAGACGGTGGCCTTCTTCAAGGAGCGGCTCTTCGCGCGCGAAGCCGTCGCGCGGCTCGCGGCGCTCACCGGGCTCTCGGCGCCGCTCGCCGAGGCGGCGATGCGCCGGCACGTCGGCGTGTGCTACGACGTGTGCCACGCCGCGGTGGAGTTCGAGGATGCGAAGGAGAGCATCGCGCGGCTGCGCGCCGAGGGCATCCGGATCGGCAAGCTGCAGCTGAGCTCGGCGCTCAGGATCGCGGCGCTCGACGAGGCGAGCGCGCGCCAGCTGGCGGCGTTTGCCGAGCCCGTCTACCTGCACCAGGCGGTGCAGCGCGTCAACGGCACGCTCACGCGCTACGTGGACCTGCCGCAGGCGCTCGCTGCGGGCGGCGCGCCGGCGGGCGCGGAGCTGCGCGTGCATTTCCACGTGCCGGTGTTCCTCGAGAAGATGGAGCACTTCGGCACCACGCAGGCCTTCCTCGCGCAGATCCTCGCGCAGCACCGCGCCGAGCCGATCAGCCAGCACCTGGAGGTCGAGACCTACACCTGGGACGTGCTGCCCAGGGCGTATCGCACGGCCGAGCTTTCCGCCGCGATCGCGCGCGAGCTCGACTGGGTGAAGGCGCAGCTGCTCGCGCCGCAGCGCGCGGCCGCGTGAACCGCCCGCGCCCGCCCCGGTGAAGCTGCGCACCGCGCTCAGGCTCGGCCGCGTCTCCAACCTGCCGACGGTCTGGACCAACACGCTCGCGGGCAGCGTGCTCGCAGGCGCCGGCAGCTTCGGCGCGGACTTCGCGGTGATGCTCGTCGCCTTTTCGCTGTTCTATACCGGCGGCATGTTCCTCAACGACGCGTTCGACGCGGAATTCGACGCCGCGCAGCGCCCCGAGCGGCCGATTCCCGCCGGGGAGGTGAGCCGCCGGGAGGTCCACGGCTGGGGCTTCGGCATGATGGCGGCGGGCATCGCGTTGCTCGCCGTGGTGGGCCTTGCCATGGGCGCGCGCACCGGCGTGCTGCCCGCGGCCGCCGGGCTCGCGCTCGCGGCGACGATCACGTACTACGACTGGCAGCACAAGGGAAACGTCTTCAGCCCGGTGGTGATGGGCCTGTGCCGCATGCTGGTGTACGTGGGCGCGGGGCTGTGCATCACGCGCGCGCTGCCCGAGGCGCTCTGGGTCGGCGCCGCGCTCATGCTGTGCTACCTGATCGGCCTTACCTACATCGCCAAGCAGGAGAACCTCGGCAGGGTGGAGAACCTGTGGCCGCTCGCATTCCTTGCGGCGCCGGTGGCCTGGGGCGGGTGGCTCGCGGTGGCCCAGCCCGTCGTCGGCGGGTTCTGGCTGCTGTTCACCGGCTGGATGCTGGTGGCGCTCTGGTTCCTGCGCCGGCGCGCGAAGGGCGACATCCCGCGCGCGGTGGTGAGCCTGATCGCGGGGATCTCGCTGCTCGATGCGCTGCTCATCGCGGGCGCCGGCTCGCTCGCGCTCGCCGCGCTCGCGCTCGCGGGCTTCGGCGTGACGCTCTTCTTCCAGCGCTACATCAGCGGAACCTGAAGGAGCAGGGGGCGTAGCGGCGCCGCTTGCGCCCCCCGCACCCTCCAGGGGCTACTTGAAGCGGTACAGGTAGCTCGCGCGCAGGAGGTAGCCGCTGTACTTGCTGCCGGAATACGGCCCTTCATTCAGCTTCGAGCTGTAGCTCGAGGCGAGGAAATCCAGCGCGCGGTTGCCCGCGAGCGGGATGTTGACGCCCAGCTCGTAGATGAAGCTGTCGGCGTCCACGCGGTACGAATTGACGGTTCCTCCCAGTTCCTTGGCGAGTGCCGGGTCGGTGGCCCAGCCGTCGGGATCGGGGCTGATGCCGCTCACGGTCACCGAGTTGAACACGTGGTCGCCTGTGACGTGCATGATGCGGCCGTAGGCGGTGTTCTTCACGCCGAAGCGGTAGTCGAGCGTCGCCCAGACGCGCGCGTATTCCATGTCGTAGATGGGAAACTCGCCGGGCCTGCCCGGGTCGCCGCCGTCGCGCTGGTCCACGCCGATGCCGCCGGCGAGCCGCAGGCGGTCGGTGAGGTGGCTGCCGATGC
>DASWBP010000266.1:0-4532 GCA_036390555.1 Burkholderiales bacterium
GCGCCGCCTAGAATCCGCCGCATGCAACCCGCCGAAGCACAGCAGCTCTTCCAGCGCATCGCCGGCAACATCGAGCAGGTGATGCGCGGCCAGCACGCGCAGGTGCGAAAGCTCCTCGCCGCGTTCGCCGCCGGCGGCCACGTGCTGGTGGACGACTTCCCCGGCACCGGCAAGACCACGCTCGCCAAGAGCCTCGCCGCCTCGATCGGCGCCAGGTTCGCGCGCGTGCAGTTCACGCCGGACCTCCTGCCCTCGGACATCCTCGGCGTTTCGGTGTTCAACCAGCGCGACCAGAGCTTCGAGTTCCGCGAGGGGCCGGTGTTCACCTCGATCCTGCTCGCCGACGAGATCAACCGCGCCAGTCCCCGCACGCAGTCGGCGCTGCTGGAAGTCATGGCCGAGAGCCAGGTGTCGGTGGAGGGTCGCACGCACCCGATGGATGCGCTGTTCTTCGTGGTGGCGACGCAGAACCCGGTGGAGTTCCGCGGCACCTATCCCCTGCCCGAGGCGCAGATGGACCGCTTCGCGCTGTGCCTTGCGCTCGGCTACGTGGACACAGACACCGAGGTCGCGGTGCTCGCCGCGCAGGACCTCGGCCATCCGCTCGATGCGATCCGCGCGGTGGCGAGCCGCGAGGAGGTGCTTCAGCTCAAGGACGCGGCGCGCCGCGTGCGCATCGCCGACGAGATCCGCCACTACGTGGTCGAGCTCGTGCGCCGCACGCGCTCGGCGCCGCAGGTACTTCTCGGCTGCGGGCCGCGCGCCTCGATCGCGCTCACGCAGACGGCGAAGGCGCTGGCGCTCTTCGACGGCGAGGACTTCGTGCGGCCCGAGCACGTGCAGGAGCTTGCCGTGGCCGCGCTTGCGCACCGCATGGTGCTCGACCCGCAGGCGCGCTTCGCCGGCGTGTCCGCGCAGGGCCTGGTCGCCGACATCCTGCGGGAGGTGAAGGTCCCGGCGTGAGGCGGCTCCTCTACGCGGCCCTGCGCGCGGCGAGTGCGCTCGACCACTGGCTGCGGGAGCGGCTGACCGCCGCCGGCTGGCTCGCACTTGGCGCGGGCGGCGCCGCGCTCGCGGCGGGCTTCGACACCACGCAGAACTCGAGCTACCAGGCGGGCGCGCTGCTGGGCGCGCTGCTGATCATCGCCTATGGGGCGAGCTTCTTCATGCGCGCGCCACTGCAGGTCGCGCGCGAGCTGCCGCGCTACGCGACGGCAGGCGAGCCCTTCAGCTATCCGGTCGAGATCGCCAACCGCGGCACGCGGCCGGTCGCAGGCGCCAGCGTCGTAGAGGCATTGCGCGACCCGCGCCCGGCCTACGCGGCCTGGCGCGCGGCGCGCGAGCCGGGCGAAGAGCGCCGCAACTGGTTCGACCGCAACGTCGGCTACTTCCGCTGGCGCTGGTTGATCGAGCGCATCACGCCCGAGCCGCTGCGCGCGGCGCCGTTGCCGGCGCTCGCGCCGGGGGCGCGCCACACCGTGCGCCTGCAGATGACGCCGCGCCGCCGCGGGCGCATCGAGCTCGCGGGCCTGGTCGTGCAGCGCAGCGACCCGCTCGGCCTGGTCAGGGCGCTGGTGCGCGTGCCGCTCGCCGCGCGCATCGTGGCGCTGCCGCGCCGCTACCGCCTGCCGCGGCTCGCGCTTCCCGGCCGGCGCAAGCACCAGCCCGGCGGCGTGTCGCTCGCGAGCTCGGTCGGCGACACCGAGGAGTTCCTGTCGTTGCGCGAATATCGCCCGGGCGACCCGCTGCAGCGCATCCACTGGAAGAGCTTCGCGCGCGCCGGACGCCCGATCGTCAAGGAATTCCAGGACGAGTTCTTCGAGCGCCATGCGCTGGTGCTCGACACCGGAAGCGCGCGCGGCGAGGACGCGGCCTTCGAAGACGCGGTGGCGGTGGCGGCATCCTTCGTCTACACCATCGACACGCAGGAGTGCCTGCTCGACTTGCTGTTCGTGGGCGGCAGCATCCACCACAGCACCGCGGGGCGCGGGCAGCTGCACGCCGAGCACATGCTCGAGACGCTCGCCGGCGTCGCGCCGAGCGCGCCCGCCGAGTTCGAGAAGCTCGCGCACGCGGTGCTCGCGCAGCGCGCGCAGCTCGCGAGCGTGATCCTGGTGCTGGTGGCGTGGGACGCGGCGCGCCGCGCGCTCGCCGAGCGCCTCGCGGCGAGCGGCATCGAGGTGCGCGCGATCCTCGTCTGCGAGGCGCGCGCCACGCCGCAGGATCCGCCCGCGTGGCTCGCCGTCGTGCATCCCGGCACGATCGAGGCGGGCCTTGCACGGCTGGAAGCAAAGGTGCTGCGGTGAGCGCGCAAGGTCCGCACGTCGGAGCGGGCGTTCAGGGCGGTGATGGCGCTCGAGAGGTTCGACCAGCGGTGAGCCTGCCACCGCTCCTGGTCGCCGCCGCCACGCTCTTCTGGGGCTGGCAGAGCGGCAACTTCCTCATCGCCGTGCCGCTTGCGCTGCTGCTGGAAGCGCCGCGCTGGCTGCGGCTGCGCTTTGCGCTCGAGCCGGCGGACTACGCGCGCATCTCGGACCTGTGCACCGTGTTCTTCGTGGGACTCGCGATCGTGATCGGCGCCAACCGCGGCGTGTCACAAGGCGTGATCGGCGCCTTCCAGTGGCTGCCGGCGGTGCTGGCGCCGATCCTGCTCGCGCAGCGCTTCGGCGCCGGTGATCGCGTGCCCCTCACGGCCCTTTTTCGCTACATGCGCAAGCAGAAGGAGCGCAACCCGGCGCTCGCGGTGCCGATGGTGGACACGGCCGGCGTGTACGTGGCGCTGTGCGTGATTTCGGCGGGCGTCGGCAACGCGCAGCCGCTCGGCTACTACGTGGGCGCGGCGCTGCTCGCCGCGTGGGCGCTCTTCGCGCTGCGGCCAGCGCATGCGCGGCTCAGAGCCTGGCTGCCCATGTTCGCCGCCGCCGCCGCGCTCGGCTACGCCATGCACGTCGGCATTGCCGGGCTGCAATCCTGGGTCGGCGGCATGATCGCCGAGTGGCACATGCGGCGCCTGGAGTCCGACCCCACGCGCAGCATTACCGACATCGGCGCGGTCGGGCGCCTGAAGCAGCGCGACCTGATCCTTGCGCGCATCACCGGCGCGCCACGCGACATCGACCGCGCGCGGCTGCTGCACCGCGCGAGCTACAACGCCTACGTGGAGACCATCTGGGTGGGCCGGCGCACCAGCCACGCCGACCTGCAGGCCGACGAAGGCGGCGCGACCTGGACGCTGGCGCAGGCCCCCGGCGACGGCAGGCTGACGATCGCCATGCGCACCGAGCGGCGGCGCACGGTGCTCGCCCTGCCGCCGGGCACCACGCGCCTCACCGGCCTTGCGGCCACCGAGGCGCGGCGCAACGGCCTCGGCGTGATCCTCGCCGCGGTGGACGGCGACTGGATCCAGTTCGGGGCGGAGTTTGACGACGCAATCCGCAACTACGACCCGCCAGCGATCGACGACGACGCGCTGCCGTTGCACGAGCGCGAGACCTTCGCGCGCCTCGCCAGCGAGCTCGGTCTGCGCGGCCTGCCGCCCGCGCAGGCCATGCAGCGCGTGATGCGGCACTTCGCCGGGTTCCGCTATTCGCTCTGGCGCGACGCACCGCCGCCCAAGGGCACCACCGCCCTCGCCGATTTCATGACGCGCACGCAAAGCGGCCACTGCGAGTATTTCGCCGCCGCGGCCACGTTGCTCCTGCGCGCGGCGGGCGTGCCCGCGCGCTACGCCACCGGCTACGCGCTGGTCGAGTACAGCGACCTCGAGCAGGCCTACATCGTGCGCGCGCGCCACGCGCACGCCTGGACGCGGGTGTGGCTGGGCGATCGCTGGGTGGACCTCGACCCGACGCCCCCGGACTGGCTGGGAATCGAAACCGACCGGCTCGCACCCGCCTGGGAGCGCCTCGCCGATTACCTGCGCTGGGCGACCTACCGCTGGGAGCAGCGCGAGGCGTTGCAGGCGAGCAACGCGTGGTGGGGGGTGCTGGCGGTGCTGGTGGTGATCCTTGCGTGGCGGGTGCTAAGGGGGAAGCGCGTCGCGGGCGGGGTCAGCAAGGACGAGGCTGCCGCCGCACGGCCCTACCCTGGGGCGGATTCGGAGTTCTACGAATTGACCATGGGGTTGCCGCCCCGCGACGCGGGGGAGACGCTCACCACTTGGCTGGGGCGGGTGGCGCCGGGGAGGTACGAGGAGGCGTTGAGGCTGCACCAGAGGTATCGGTTCGATCCGCGGGGGCTGGACCGTGCCGAGCGCGAGCGACTTCGCCAACTCTCCCGGAAGGCGTCCGCTCGGCTGGGATAGGCACGCCGGTGCAAGTCGCTCGGGCAAGCCTCGCGCCAATGCAAAGTTTGACCTTTCGATACGCAGTCGCCCGGCCGTGCTCCGTGGTCAGACGGTACGATAGCCGCTTCATGGACAGGGCTCTCGCCGCGCGAATGCCAGCCGTTGCGGTCACCACCGAATGGTTGCCCGTGCTCATGGGACTCCTGCTGCTCTACGTCCCGACGCTTCTCGACCTTGCCGAGATGAT
>DASWBP010000267.1:0-17348 GCA_036390555.1 Burkholderiales bacterium
CTGGATCATCGCGCCCATCTGCTCCGGCGTGCCGCCGACGATCTCGTAGCCGAGGTCGGTCATGCGCTTGATGAAGTCCGGCGCCTTGGCGGCCTTCTGGCCCTCGGCGTTCATGCGATCGATGATCGCCTTCGGCGTGCCGGCGGGCATCGCGAGGCCGAACCAGGCAGTGGACTCGTAGCCGGGCACGCCCGCCTCGGCCACCGTCGGCAGGTCGGGCAGCGTTGAAGCGCGCTTGGGCCCGGTGGTGGCGAGCGCGCGCAGCTTGCCGGCGCGGATGTGCGAGATCGCCGCGGGGATGTTGTCGAACATCAGGTTCACCTGCCCGCCCATCAGGTCGCTGATCGCGGGCCCGCTGCCCTTGTAGGGCACGTGTGTGATGTCCAGGCCGAGCATCTGCTTGAACATCTCGCAGGACATGTGGATCGTGGAGCCGCTGCCGCTCGAGGCGCAGGTCATCTTGCCCGGCTGCGCCTTGGCGAGCGCGACCAGCTCTTTCACCGAGTTGGCCTTCACGCCCGGGTGCAGCACCAGCACGTTGGCGAACGAGGCGAAGACGATGACCGGAACGAGGTCCTTGTTCGGGTCGTAGTTGAGCTTGGTGTACAGGAACGGCGTGATGCCGTGCAGGCTGCTCGCCGACATCACCATGGTGTAGCCGTCGGGCGCGGACTTCGCGACCATCTCGGCGCCCACGTTGCCGCCGGCGCCCGCGCGATTCTCCACGATGACCGACTGGCCGAGCGTCTTGGTGAGCTCGATCGCGGCGGCACGCGCGATGATGTCGGTCGCGCCGCCTGGGGCATAGGGGACGACGAGGCGCACCGGCTTGCTCGGGTACGCCTGCGCTTGCACAGCTTGTGGCGCGAGGGCCACGAGGGCGAGCGTTGCGGCGAGCGCGATGGGCGCAAACGGTTTCATGGCGTTGGTTCTCCTGGTGTCCTGGGCCGATCCTGCCGGCGACGCAGGCATGCTATCCGAAATGTCCCGGGCCGGATGAGGTCCGCCCGCACCGTGGCCATGCGCAGCGCGCCTGGATGTGATTCGCGCCCGGCATGGAAAGAACCGCAGTAGATTTGCTCCCCCACCAAGGAGGGATGAGCCATGTTCGACCACGTCGGTTTGCGGGTGAAGGACCTCGAGAAGGCGAAGAAGCTCTACGCGGCGATGCTTGCGCCGCTCGGCAGCGTGCTCGGCCCGAGCGGCAAGGAGTACGCGGGCTTCGGCCCGAAGGACAAGCCCAGGCTGTGGCTCCATCTGGACAAGAAGGGCGGGGGCTGCCACGTCTGCTTCAGGGCCGAGACGAGGAAGCAGGTGGACGAGTTCCACGCCGCGGGCTTGAAGGCCGGCGCGAAGGACAACGGCAAGCCGGGCCTGCGCACCGACTACGCGCCGACCTACTACGGCGCGTTCCTGCTCGATGGCGAGGGCAACAACGTGGAAGCGGTCTGCTTCAAGTAGAGCGGGCCTCAGGCTCCTTCCCGGGCGCCCGGGAAAGAGCCTGATCCCTCAGACGAACCAGTCATCCGGCACGTCGTCCAGCTCTGCGACGCCGGCATCGGCCTGCGCGCGCAGGTCGACGAACTGCAGCTGCAGCTCGCCGGCGGGGCGCGCGACGAACACGACGCCGGGCTGCTCCAGCACGTCCTGCTGCTTGCCGTCCACGAAGACCAGGACGACGAAGCCCTGAGGCACAACGACCAGCATGTTCGCCCTCCTTTCTCTCGGCGAAGACCAGAAACGAAAACAAAAAGCCCGGGGACCTTGCGGTGCACCCGGGCTTTGAGGGAGGGCTGGCGACGTGGTCGCTAGCTGGCCTCCTCTGCACCGGGCGCGCGCGCAAACGGCTCGCAGATCGCTGGGCGATCCGCGGTTCGATTGCTTCCCATGTGCAGACTTGTCTTCATGGCTGGTTCCAAGTGGGCGCGCATTTTAGACGCGCGCAATCCGAAGTCAAGTAGTGCGTGCGGCGAGGCTGCTATAATGCGGCCGCGCTGTTGGTCCCAACCCGAAAGCTGGCTGCGGCCGGCTTTTTTGTTTCTGGAATCCAGGAATGATCGTCGCCTCCGGCATCGCCATGCAGTTCGGGGCCAAGCCCCTGTTCTCCAACGTCTCCGTGAAGTTCGGCGGTGGCAACCGCTACGGCCTGATCGGCGCCAACGGCAGCGGCAAGTCCACGTTCATGAAGATCCTCGGCGGCGAGCTGGAGCCTTCCGCCGGCACGATCGCGATCGACGCCCACGAGCGCGTGGGGCGGCTGCGCCAGGACCAGTTCGCCTACGAGAACGAGCGCGTGCTCGACGTGGTGCTGATGGGCCACGCCGAGATGTGGAACGCCATGAAGGAGCGCGACGCGATCTACGCCAATGCGGATTCGACCGAGGCGGACTTCGTGCGCGCGGCGGACCTGGAGCACAAGTACTCGGAGTACGGCGGCTATACGGCCGAGGCGCGCGCGGGCGAGCTGCTGCTCGGCCTGGGCGTGCCCGGCGAGCAGCACAACGGGCCGATGAGCGCGGTGGCGCCGGGCTGGAAGCTGCGCGTGCTGCTGGCGCAGGCGCTGTTCGGCGATCCGGACATCCTGCTGCTCGATGAGCCGACCAACAACCTCGACATCCACAGCATCCGCTGGCTGGAGGACGTGCTCAACCGGCGCACGAGCACCATGGTCATCATCTCGCACGACCGGCACTTCCTCTCCAGCGTCTGCACGCACATGGCCGACGTGGACTACGGCGGCATCCGCGTGTACGCCGGCAACTACGACGACTACATGGAAGCCTCCACCCTGGCGAAGCAGCAGCTGGAAAAGGACAACGCCAAGGCCAAGGACCGCATCGCGGACCTCGAGGAGTTCGTGCGGCGCTTCCGCGCCCACAAGGCGAAGGCGCGCCAGGCCACCTCGCGCATGAAGCAGATCGAGAAGCTCAAGGTCGAGGACGTGAAGCCCTCCAGCCGGCAGTACCCGTTCATCCGCTTCCTCGTCGACCCGAAGGAGAAGCTGCACCGGCTCGCCTTCGAGGCGAAGGGCCTCGCGAAGGGCTACGCGAAGGGCCGGCCGCTGTTCCAGGGCGTGAACCTCGCGATCGAGGCGGGCGAGCGCGTGGCGATCATCGGCCCGAACGGCGTGGGCAAGACGACGCTCCTGCGCTGCATCGCCGGCAGGCTGGAGGCCGATGCCGGCGCGGTGAAGTGGGCCGAGAAGGCGCGCGCCGGCTATTGGCCGCAGGACGCGGCGGATGAATTCCGCGGCGACCAGGGCAGGGGCGACGAGACCCTCGCCGAGTGGCTGGGGCGGTGGCGCCGCAAGGATCGCGAGCAGGACGAGCAGATCGTGCGCGCGACGCTCGGGCAGCTCCTGTTTTCAGGCGACGACCAGAAAAAGCCGCTCAAGGTGATCTCCGGCGGCGAAGCGCAGCGCATGATGATCGGCAGGCTCGTGCTCGACATGCCGAACGTGATGCTGCTCGATGAGCCCACCAACCACCTCGACATGGAGTGCATCGAGTCGCTCAACACCGCGCTCGACAAGTACACCGGCACGCTGGTCTTCGTCTCGCACGACCGCGAGTTCGTGTCCTCGCTCGCCACGCGCGTGATCGAATTGAAGCCCGGCGCGCAGGGCGGCGCGGCGACGCTGATCGATTATCGCGGCGGCTACGAGGATTACCTCGCCGGCCAGGCGCCGGCGCTCGAGGCCGCCTGAGAGCGGCTTTCCCAAGAAATTCATTGACCTGCAGCGCCCCGCGCTGCATAATGGCACGGCAGGTCTCAAGCAGCGAAGTAGCTGGTCCGTCCTGGCGTTCGCGCCGCGCTCATCAGATAGTTCCCTTCCTTGAAGCCCCCGCAGGCCCGGCAAGTCCTTTACTTGCTACTACCAAGGAAATGCAAATGAGCACAGGCACCGTGAAATGGTTCAACCCCGACAAGGGCTTCGGCTTCATCACCCCGGACGACGGCGGCAAGGATCTGTTCGTTCACTTCTCCGCGATCCAGGGCAGCGGCTTCAAGACGCTCGCCGAGAACCAGAAGGTGCAGTACGAGACCGGCACCGGTCCCAAGGGGCCGCACGCGACCAACATCCGGCCGGTGGCTTAACAGCGCCGCATGGATCGAACGAAGCCCGGGCAACCGGGCTTTTTTGTTTCCAGACCCAGGAGGCCGGAAGCCATGCAGAACCTGCGACGTTCCCCCAAGGTCGCGCTGTGGACGCGCGACAAGATCGAAACCCTGACCACGCTCGAGGTGCGCCAGCTGCAAGCCAATGCGGTGCGCCTCGCGGAAACCGAAATCGCCGCGGTGTGCGAGCTGGTGCTCGACTCGCGTCCCCACGGGCACCCGCCGGAGCCGCGCAAGACGCCGCGCACCGCGCGCAAGCGGGCGGTGGCCTGAGATGGCGAAGGTCACCACCTGGCGGCAGCAGGAGCAGGAGCTGGTCGCGCGCTGGCAAGCGGCGACGGAGCGGCATCGCATGGCGCATCTCGAGCTCGCGACCACCACCAAGGTCGAGGGCGCGCCGAACGACGCGCTCGTGGAGAAGGTCAAGGCTGCGAGCGTCGAGCTCGAGGCCTTGCGGCGGCAGGTCGCGCGCCTGAAGCGCGAATTCCTGACCGGCAAGCGCTACTAGCGCAGCGCCCCATCGCGGCGGCGCGTTCGCCGCGCACCGCTGGCCCGCGCCGCGTGCGCCCATGAACGCGGCGCGCGCCTTGCATTCCTACCCGGCATGGGAGGATGCGCTGTAAAGTTTCGGCTTTGCAACGCACCCAGCCCGCCACGATGTCCGCCACGCATACCGTTTCTTCGGCCGCTTCCAACCGCCGACTGATGATCGCGCTGCTCGTGCTGAGCGGGGTCATCATCTCGGTGGGCATGGGCCTGCGCCAGAGCCTTGGCCTGTTCATGCGGCCCATGACGGTGGATGCCGGGGTCTCGGCGGCCACCTTCGGCTTTTCGCTCGCGCTGCAGAACATCATCTGGGGTTTCGCGCAGCCCGTCGTCGGCGCGTTCGCCGACAGGCACGGCGCGCGCCCCGTGCTGATCGGCACCTCGCTCCTCTACGCGCTCGGGCTCGCGCTGATGGTGTTCTCGGGCAAGGTGCCGGGCATCCTCGAGCTCGCGGGCTTTCTCACCGGCGTCGGAGTCGCGGGCACGGGACTGGGCGTGCTGATCGGCACCGTCTCGCGCGCCACGCCCCCCGAGCGGCGCACGCAGACCGTAGGTATCGTGGCGGCCGCGGGGTCCCTCGGCATGATGGTCATCGCCCCGCTCGGGCAGTGGATCATCAACAGCTACGGCTGGCAGGCCGGGATCGTGGTCTTCGCGCTGATCGCGGCCTCGATGGTGCTCCTCGCGTTGCCCATCAAGGGGCTCGCCGTGCGGCTCGGCGCCGAGGGCGCGAGCGGCGCGGCGGCGTCCGTGTCGAGCCAGTCGCTCGGCGAGGCGCTGCGCGAGGCGATCCGGCATCGCGGCTACGTGTTCATGATGATCGCGTTCTTCGCCTGCGGCTTCCAGCTCGTCTTCATCACGACCCACCTGCCGGCCTACCTGCAGCTGTGCGGCGTGGCGCCCGGCGTGGGCGCGAGCGCGCTCGCGCTGATCGGCCTGTTCAACACCATCGGCACGTACCTCTTCGGGCAGCTCGGCGCGCGCTACAGCCAGAAGCACCTGCTCGCGCTCATCTACCTCATGCGCACGCTGATCATCTGCGTATTCCTGCTGGTGCCGATCAGCGCCGCCTCGACGCTCGTCTTTGCCGCGGCGATGGGCTTCCTGTGGCTCGGGGTCGCGCCGCTCGTCACCGGCATCATCGGCCGCGTGTTCGGGCTGTCGCACTTCAACACGCTCTACGGCGTCATCTTCCTCAGCCACCAGCTCGGCTCGTTCTTCGGCGCGTGGATGGGCGGCCTCGTCTTCGACTGGACCGGCCGCTACGACTTCGCCTGGGGGGCGCTCATCGTGGTCGGCCTCACCGCCTTCACGCTGCAGTGGCTGATGGACGACCGCCCGCCGCCGGTGAGGAAAGCCGCGGGCGCTGTGCTTCCAGCGGCCGCGTAGGCCGCGCCCGAGGCTATTTCAGGTTCTGGACGATGCCCTGCTGGGTGTCGGAGGCCTTCTTCATCGCCTGCGATTGCTGCTGCTCGGCCTGCGACTTCTTCTGCATCGCCTCCTGCAGCTTCTGCTGGTCGACTTGGGACTGATCGCCGAGCCCATCCTTCTTCCCAAGGCGCGGATCGTCCAACGGCGTCAGCAAGGGCCTGCCGGGCTTCGCGACGAGTTCGGGTTGGCCCGCGAGGTCAGGCTTTGCGGCGTGTGGCGGCTTTCCGGCGAAATCCGGCCTTCCGGCGTGCTCGGGCTTGCCGGGGTTCTCGGGCCTTCCCGCGAAATCAGGCTTCCCCGCGTGCGGCGGCTTGCCGGCGTGCTCGGGTTTGCCGGGACTTGGCGCCGCCAGAGTCGGCGGCGTTCCGATGGGCACGACCGGTTGTAGTGCTGGCGTCACCACCGCCTTGGGCACCGGCGCTACGACGTTGGGATAGGGGACCGGGACGGGTCCCCCGGGCGTAGGAGTCTTGGCGACATCCGGCGCAACCACGATTGGCGCCGGTTGCGTCGTGACGATGCCCGGGCGCACTGCAACCTGGGCATGCGCGACCGGTAGCACCGCGAGGGAGGCAAGCGCGACGCGAACGAGGCTCATGGCGTCCTTTCCGCGCGGCGGGCGGGCCGCGATGCGAGCATGCTACGCGCGGCAGGTACGGCCCACAAGGCGGCGTGCATGACATACGTGCCGGATGCGCCTTGCTGCCGGCAGGACGCAGCGCCTGCTAGGCTCGCTCGACCGACCGGGAGATTGCGATGCAACATGCCGAAAAGATTGCGGAGCGCGCGCTCGCGCGCCAGAAGGCCTGGGCGACTGGGCTGGTCGTGCTGTGCGCGATCGTCCTGGTGGCCGCGAGGTTGCACGAAGCGCAGCACGCGGCGCTGCCCTGGGTCGCCGCCTTCGCGGAGGCCGCGATCATCGGCGCGCTCGCCGACTGGTACGCGGTCGTCGCGCTCTTTCGCCATCCGCTCGGCCTCAAGCTGCCGCACACGGCGATCATTCCCGCGAACCAGGCGAAGATCGCCGACGAGCTGGGAAACTTCATCGCGCGCAACTTCCTTGCCGGGGAGCGCGTGGCGGAGCGGATCCAGCAGCTCGACCTGGCCGGCGTCGCCGGGCGCTGGCTGTCGGCGCCCGCGAACCGCGAGCGCGCGGTCGCGCAGGCCGAGCGCGAGGCGCTGCGCGACGAGCTCGGCATCCTCGATCGCGTGGGTGCGCTGCTTGCCGAGCCCGCGGCGCAGGAGGCGATCCGCGAGCGCATCCGCGCGGAGCTGCCCACGCTCGCGCGCTTCTTCCAGGCGGACGCCTACGTGCTCGGCAAGCTCATGGCCGCGGCGCAAGCGCTGGTGAACGAGGTGCGCGACGACCCGGCGCATCCCTTGCGCGCCGAACTGCGCGGCTTCGTGCTGGGGCGCCTCGAGGATTTCCTGGTCTCGGCCGCCGAGCGCCTGCAGGGCGACGAAGAGTTCCGCGGCCGGCTCAATCGCTGGATTGCGACGCGCGCGGGCGCGCTCACCGAGGCCTACAAGTTCGAAGTGGCCGAGTTCGTGGCAGGGCAGGTGAAGTCGTGGGACGGGCGCCGCGCGGCGCGCGTCATCGAGTTCGCGATCGGCAAGGACCTGCAATACATCCGCGTGAACGGCACGCTGGTCGGCGGGCTCATCGGCCTCGCCCTGTTCGCCGCCACGCGGCTCCTGTGAGAGACGACCCGGGCACCCATGATGCTGCCGGGCGCAAGCCTCGAGCAGGCGCAGGGGCCTGCGCGACGCCCTAGAGGGGCCAGTCGCCGTAGCGACGGGTGATGATCTCGAGCAGGTTGCCGCCGGGATCCTCGAAGTACACCCCCCGCCCGCCGAAGTGCGCGTTGGTTCTGCCCGCTTCCTTCTTCGCCGGGTCGGCCCAGTAGTCCAGCCCGCGCGCCTTCACGCGGCCGAAGATCGCATCGAACTCGGCGTCGCTGACGAGGAAGGCGTAGTGCTGCGGCGTGAAGTCCTCGTGCGTCTCAAGGATGGCGAGCGTCACGCCGTTCGCGGTCTCGACATCGAGGAACGGGCCGAACGGCTTTGCCGCCGTAAACCCGAAGAGGCTTGCATAGAAGTCAGCCGAAGCGCGCTTGTCGCGCGCGTGAACGATGGTGTGGTTGAGCTCGACACCCATCGCGCCAGTCTAGCCCGGTCCCCTTGATTGCTGCAGCGCGATCTCGGCTAAATGGCGGAGCTTGGCCTAACCCGGGGAGGAAGACCATGAAGATTCGCCGAGCGCTGTGCGCGCTCTTCCTGCTGTCGTTGTCAACTGCGGCGCTCGCGCAGACGAAGGTGCATTGGTACGGACACGCGGCATTGCGCATCGAGACTCCCTCGGGCGCCGTGCTGATCGTGGATCCGTGGCTCAGCGCGCCGAGCAACCCGGACAAGGACTCGCTCGCGAAGCTCGCGCGCGTTGACTACGTCCTGCTCACGCACGGCCACTGGGATCACATCATGGACGCGGCGGAGATCGGCAAGAAGAGCGGCGCCACGCTGATCGCGCCCTACGGCCTGCAGTTCAACATGAAGGCGGTGCTCGGCTACCCGGAGAAGCAGGCGACGCTTGCGACAGGCGGCAACGTGGGCGGCACCTATAACCTCGACAAGATCGGCGTCAAGGTGACGATGGTGAACGCGGTCCACGGCTCGGAGTTCGTGCCGCCGATGGTGAAGCCCGAGCCGGGCAAGCCGGCGACGATCAGCGCCGGCAACCCGGTGGGGTACGTGATCCAGGTGGACGGCGGGCCGACGATCTACGTCACCGGCGACACCGATGTCTTCACCGACATGCGCTTGATCGGCGAATTCTTCAAGGTGGATGTGATGTTCGCGTCGATCGGCGGGCACTTCACGATGGACCCGGAGCGCGCCGCGCTGGCCGTGGAGTGGGCCAATCCAAAGGTGGTGGTCCCCGTGCACTGGGGTACCTACCCGATCCTCACGGGCAACCCGGCGCGGCTCAAGGCCGCGCTCGAGAAGCGCAAGTGGGGCGGCAGCATCGTGGAGATGAAGCCCGGCGAAACGCGCAACTTCTAGGCCGCGGAACCCCGGCGGTTGCGCGCGGAGATTCCCGGGTCAGCGATGCCTGCGAGCCTGCAGCCTGAATAAAGGTGTCAGCGCTGGCGCCGTCGTCTGGCGCCGGGAAGCGCGCCTACCCAGCGACGGCCGCAGCGCGCGCCAGAACGCGCGCCCGTCCCACGGCGCGCCGCCGTATAGCGCCGCGTCAAGCGCGGCGAGTGCTGCGCGGGCGCTCGCGTCCCAGTTGGCGCCGAGGCGATTCAGGAGCGGGGCGGGCGCGCCCGGCGAGGCGGCCTTCCACCATTCGACGAGCGCATCGCGCACCGCCTGCGGATTCTTGCGCCGGCATGCGTTGCGCAGCTGCCGGCGCGCCTCGCGCAGCGGCTGGCTGCGCAGGTAGGCCCAGAGCACGACTGCGGCGAGCGCCACGAGCACCACGGCAAACGCGCGCATCGCGGCGAGCGGATCCATCCCCGATGCCGAGCGGGCCGCGGACGAATCCGGGCCCGCGCCGGCCGCCGCGGGCGCGCCCACGCGCAGCACGCGCGCGGGCAGCGTCGCCACGCCCGGCGCATCGGCCATCTGGTCCCACCAGGGCAGGCTCAGCGCCGGCAGCTCGATCTCGCCTTCCTCGCGCGGGATGAGCACCATGCGCTGTATACGCCGGCCCGCCACGCCCGCCTCGAGGTATTCGCTGCGGAAGCTCGTCGCGTCGTGGTGCACGCTCAAGCCCGGCTGCGCGGCCATCTCGATGCGCGGCAGCCGGTTCCCGGAGAGCCCCTCGGCGCGCACGACGAGCGTGCGCACGACGGGCACGCCGGCGGCGAGCGCGCCGGGGTCGGCCGACCAGGATTCTTCGAGCCACACGCGCCGCGCCGGAAGCCACGGCGCGCCGGGCATGTCCCGCGGCGGATGCACCTCGAGCACGCGCGGCGCGGCGCGAGTCGCCGGCGCAGTCCCGGGCACGTTGCGCAGCGGGCCGATCACCTCAGGGGCGGGCAACGTGAAGCGGCCCGCGCGGCGCGGTACGACGAGGTAGGCGCGCTCGCGCACCTCGTAGAGGGTGCCGCGGCGCTCGGTCCGGTACGGGCGCGCCATCGGCAGCGTCGTGATCTCCAGCTCGTCGGTGGACTGCGGCGGGCGCAGCACGCCGTAGGGCGCCTCCGGCAGCCTCAGCAGTCGCAGGCGCAATGTCACTTCCGAGCCGACGTAGGCGCGCGGCGGCTCGAACTCGGTCTCGATGAGGTAAGTCGCGGGCGGCGCGCCAGCGGCGAGCGACGGAAGGAGCAGCGCGGCGCACAGCACGCCTCTCACCAGCGCGCTCCCGTGTCGTTGTGCACCGCGCCGCGCTGGCGCAACTGGTGCGCGAAGCGGTTCGCGAGGAGCGACCCCGGATCGTCCGGCACCTTGGCGAGCAACTGCTCGAGGCGCCGCAGTTCGGCTTCGCCCGGGGAGTCGTCGCGCGGCTGTGGCGCCGGCTGCGGCGAGCGCGCCTGCGCCGCCCTCGGCAGGTCGGGTTCTTCCCACGCGGGCTCGCGCTTGCGCCCCCGAGCCGCCTCGCTGCCCGCGGCGGAGGGCCCCTTCGCGCGCGCGTCCCCGGGCGACTGGGCGTCGTCGCCGCCCGCCGCCTGCGAGCGCTGCTTGGCAAGCGCCTCGCGCACCAGGGCGCGGTTGTGCAACGCATCGCGCATGTTCGGGCTGCGCTCGAGCGCGGCCGCATAGGCTTCGAGCGCCGGCTCGAGACGGCCCGCGAGCGCGAGCGCGTTGCCGCGGTTGTAGTGGGCATCCGCCGTGTCGTGCATGGCGAAGAGCGCCTCGGCTTCGGCATGGCGGCCGGCGCGGTAGAGAATCAGCGCGCGCCAGGGCGAGTCGGCGCCGAGCTTCGCCAGCAGGGCCGCTTCGTCGCCGCCGCCGATGCCGCGCGCAAACGCCTGCGCCGCCTGCTGGTCGGGGCGGCGCCACAGGGCCTCCCAGTCGAAAGCGAATGCCTGCGACGGCGGCAGCGCGAGCGTGAGCGTGAACGCGGCGAGGCACGCAAGCCAGCCGCGCCGGAAGAGCAGCGCCGCGAAGGGCAGCGCGAGCAATGCGAACCACGCGCCGTCGTCCTGCCGGACGTCGCCCGAGCCCGCGGGCGTCGCGCGCGACTCGCCCCAGGCGCGCGCGCCGCGCGCGAAGCGCGGCGTCGCGCCGGCGAGCGGCAGCAGCTGGAAGCGCCCGCCGCCCGCGCTCGCGACGCGCTCGAGCGACCGGAAGTCGGGGCGCGCGACGAGCACCTCGCCCGCCTCGGTGCGCGCAAAGGCCCCCTCGCCGACGCGCACCGGGCCGCCGTGCGCCGTGCCCACGGCGAGCACCGACACCGGAAAGCCCGCGTTGCCGAGTGCGCGCGCTGCGCTCTCGGTGCGTGCATCGCCTGCGCCGTCGGCGACCAGGATCACCTCGCCGCCCGCGGCGCCCGAGTCGGCGAGCATCGCGCGCGCGAGCTCCAGGCCGAGGTCCGGGCGGCTGCCGGCGCGCGGCAGCGTGCGCGGCGCGGCGCCCGCGAGCAGGTGCACGAGCGTCGCGGCATCCAGCGTGAGCGGGGCGACGCTGAAGGCATCGCCACCGAAGACGACCAGGCCGAGCTGCGCGCCGGCCGCATCGCGCAGCAGGTCCGCAACCGCCTCGCGCGCGCGCTCCAGGCGGCTGGGCACCATGTCCACCGCGTTCATCGAGGGAGAGAGGTCGAGCACCACGACGCGCGCGCCCGCATCCCGCTGCAGCGCCACCGGCTGCGTGCGCCAGGTCGGCCCGGCGAGCGCAGCGCACGCAAGCACGAGCACCGCGATGCCGAGGCCGAGCGCAAGGCGCGCGCCGGAGGCCGGGGCGTGCGACGCCAGCGCCTCGAGCAGCGCCGGGTCCACCACGCGCCGCCAGGGCCCGAGGCCCGCGCGCGCGCGCCACCACGCCCAGAGGAGCGCGAGCCCCGCGGGCAGCGCGAGAAGCCACTCCGGGCGCAGCCAGTCGATCATGCGCGCTGCCTGCGCCAGGCGGCGGCGAGCGCCGCCGCCGCCAGCAGCGCGGCGAGGGCGAGCGGCCAGCGGTAGAGCTCCACGGCCGGACGGTAGATGCGCGTATCGGGCAGTGCCGGCTCGTGCCGGCCGAGCGTTTCGTAGATGCTGGCGAGCGCCCGAGCGTCGCCCGCACGGAAGTACAGGCCGCCGGTCTGCGCGGCGACGCCTTGCAGCGCGGGCTCGTCCAGGCCTTCGCCGGGGCTCGATTTCGCCGTGCGCGGCTCGCCGAGCCCGATCGCGTGCACGCGCACGCCGTGGTGCCGGGCAAGGCGCGCGGCGTCCGCCACCTGCATCAGCCCCTCGGTGTTCGAGCCGTCGGTGAGCAGCACCAGCACCCGCTGCTCGCGCGGCATCGCGCGCAGGCGCTGCACGCCGAGCGCGATCGCGTCGCCGATCGCTGTGGCCTCGCCGGCGATGCCGACGAAGGCCTCCTCGACCATGCCGGCGAGCGCCGGCAGGTCGAAGCTGGGCGGCGCCTGCACGTGCGCCTGCGAGCCGAACACCACGAGCCCGACGCGGTCGCCGGCGCGGCCGGCGATGAACTCGCGCGCGGTGCGCTTCAGGATGTCGGGGCCCGACTCGGAGCCGAGCGAGATGTCGCGGATGCTGCCCGAGAGATCGAGCGCGAGCAGCAGGCTGCGCCCGGTCGCGGGCACGCCCACCGGCTCGCCGATCCATTGCGGGCGGCACGCCGCGGCGACGAGCAGGACCCATGCGGCGAGCGCAAGCGGTGAGCGCAGGCGCGGCCGCTCGCCGGCTGCGTCGCCCCAGCGCCGCGCGGCGCGGAAGAACGGCACGCGCAGCGGCGCGGCGAGCGCCGCCGCAGGCGGCAGCAAGCGCGCCACGAGCAGAGGCAGCACGAGCGCAAGCGCCGCGTGGGGCCAGGCGAGCTCGAGCATCAGACCGCTGCGCGCAGCCAGCCGCGCGCGGCTTCGAGGAGGGGGGCCACGCCGCTCTGCGGCTGCGCGGCAGCTGCGCCAGGCGCGGCGTAGGGCTCCACGGTGAGCGCCTCGCGCAGCGCCGCGAAACGGCCCGGCGCGCTGTCGCAGGACTCGAGGAACGCGAGCCACTCGCCGCCCTGCAGGCCCGCGGCATTGCGCTCGGGGAAGCGCGCCAGCGCGGCGCGGCGCAGGAGCTGCGAGACTTCGGCGGCGGTGTCCGCATCGGCCGCGCCCGCGCGGTGGCCGGCAGCGATTGCCTCGAGCGCCGCAAGCAGCCGCCGGCGCAGGCGCCGGCGCTCGAGCCGCGGCCGCAGCGCGCGCGCGAGCAGCGCGGCGGCAAGCAGCGCGCCGAGCACCACGAGCCACCATCCCGGCGCGAGCGGCCACCACGGCGGCGCCTCCGGCGGGTGTGCGTCCTTCAGGCGCACGGCAAGTTCGAAGTCCAGGTTCATGCCGCCACGCGCGCGGCAAAGGGCCGCGCCAGCGCCGCAAAGAGGTCCTCGCCCGTGCGCACTTCGTGGCAGCGCGTGCCCGGCCGCGCCGCCAGGCGCGCGAGCAGCGTGCGCCGCGCCTGCAGGTCGCGCGCGTGCGCTGCGCGTACCGGCGCGCGCCCGGTGTCGAGCACGAGCTGCTCGCGCCCATCGGTCAGCGGATAGCGCGCGGGCGGCGGCAGGCGCACCTCGAGCGCATCGAGCACGGCGACGAGGATCAGCTCGCCGCGCGCGCGCAACGCCCCCGCCGCGCGCTCCAGCGTCGCCTCGGGTTCCGCGAAGTCCGATATGACGACGAAGCGCGTGCCGAGCCCGGCCTGGCCCGCCGCGCGCGCCGCGAGGCGATCGAGCGCTACGCCGCTCTCCGGCGTGCCGGTTCGGAGCGGCGCCGCGCCCGCATCCTCATCGAACGCCTCGGCGGCGATCGCTTCGGAGGCGAGCGCCGCGCAGAGCGCGGCCACCGCGCCTTCGGATGCGCCGGGCGGAACGCTGGTCGCCTGCGCCCCCGCGATGAGGGCACCGAAGCGCTCGCCGCCCGCTACCGCCGCCCAGCCGGCGAGCGCCGCGAGGTGCGCGGCCAGTACCGACTTGAACGCGGCGCGCGTGCCAAAACGCATCGCGGCGCGCTGGTCCACGAGGCAGAAGAGGTCGCCGCCGGGCTCGGGGCGGAAGACTTTCGTGTGCGCACGGCCGGTGCGCGCGGTGACGCGCCAGTCGATGCGGCGCACGTCGTCGCCCGGCGTGTAGGGGCGCGATTCCGCGTAGTCCATGCCCTGGCTGCGCGCGGGCGGCGCGCGGCGCCCTTCGCGGCGCTCGTCGTCCAGCGCAAGCACGCGGCGCATCACGGCGCCATGGCGGCGCAGGCCGAGCAGCTCTTCCTCGTCCGGGCGCACGCCGCGCGGCACGAGCCGCGGCAGCCCGGCGCTCGCGCCGGCCGCGCCCGCAGCGCTCACGGCACAGGCACCTGCGCAAGCAGGCGCGCGACGATCGCGTCGGCGCCCACGCCGTCGGCGCGCGCCTGGTAGGAAAGCAGCAGCCTGTGACGCAGCACGTCGGGCGCGACCGCCTGCACGTCCTCGGGCGAGACGTAGTCACGCCCGGCAAGCCAGGCGTGCGCGCGCGAAGCGCGGTCCAGGCCGATGCTCGCGCGCGGGCTGGCGCCGAGGCGCAAGAGCGGCGCGAGCTCCTTGTCGTAGGCGGCCGGGTCGCGCGTGGCGAGCACGAGCTCCACCACGTACTGCTGCAGCGCACCCGCCATGTGCAGCGCGAGCACCTCGCGCCGGGCAGCGAACACCTGGGCGGCGGAAGCGATGGCGGTGGCCGGCGCGCGTTGCCCGGCGCCGGCGCCCGCGGCTGCGCGCTGCGCGTCCTGGCGCGCGAGATGCAGGATCGT
Source organism: Burkholderiales bacterium (assembly GCA_036390555.1). Taxonomy (GTDB): domain Bacteria; phylum Pseudomonadota; class Gammaproteobacteria; order Burkholderiales; family SG8-39; genus JAABQT01. The sequence goes on from DASWBP010000267.1 coordinate 15,017, forward strand.
GTGCTCGGCCTCGGGCGCGGGATAGCCGACCTGCACGTGCAACAGGAACCTGTCGAGCTGCGCCTCGGGAAGGGGATAGGTGCCGTCCTGCTCGATCGGGTTCTGCGTCGCCATCACCATGAAGAGCTCGGGCAGCGGGAAGCTCGCGCGCCCGACGCTCACCTGGCGCTCCTCCATCGCCTCGAGCAGCGCCGACTGCACCTTGGCGGGCGCGCGGTTGATCTCGTCGGCGAGCACCAGGCTCCTGAACAGCGGCCCCGGGCGGAACTCGAAGGTGCCGGTCTCGGCGCGGAACACCTCGGTGCCGGTGAGGTCCGCGGGCAGCAGGTCGGGGGTGAACTGGATGCGGTGGAAGTCCGCTTCCAGCAGCTCGGCGAGCGTCTTGACGGCGGTGGTCTTGGCGAGGCCCGGCACGCCTTCGACAAGGACGTGGCCGTCGCAGAGCAGCGCCACCAGCAGCCGGCGCGTGAGCGCCGGCTGGCCCACGACGCGCGCATCGAGCGCCGAGGCGATCGCGGCGAAGACCTCGCGCGACGCGGCCTGCGCGAGTTGTGTCGAGGAAGCCGGATCCCGCAGCATGCCCAGCGCGCCTCCATGGATGCGGACACCCGGGAAGTTGACACAACGCCGCTTGGCGAACAAGGGGCGGACTTCAGTCCGCCGCCGCGGGTGTTCGCGCGGCTTGCTGCGGCACCGGCGTGTGCGCCGGCGTGGGAGAATCGCGGCCGGCGATGTGGGAACTACTGGCTTTGGCGCTCGCCCTCGGCGGGGTCGCGCTCTGGGTGGACAGCCTGCGCGCGCGCGAGCACGCCGTCGTGGCCGGGCGCGCCGCCTGCGCGCGCTACGGCCTGCAGCTCCTGGACGACACGGTGGCCTTCACGCGCCTGCGCCTTGCGCGCGACGAGGATGGGCGGCTGCGCCTGAAGCGCACCTACGTGTTCGAGTTCTCCGACACGGGGAACAACCGCCGCCACGGCGCCATCGTGATGCTCGGCGCGCAGCTCGAGGACCTGCAGCTCGAGCCATACCCCGTCCAGTAGCGCCCTTACCGCGGCGCAGCGGGCGCGCCCATTGCGCCGCTCGCGCGATTTCGCTCGCGCGCCTTGATTGCTGCGCTCGCACAGGCGTAGATTCTGCCGCACCTTTCACGCCTTGGAGGAGGCCGCCATGCGCATCGATCTTCGCCGCCGCAATTTCGTCCTGGGTTCCGCCACCGCCGTCGCGCTCGCGCAGATGGGCTGGGCGCGCAGCGCGCTCGCGCAATCGCCGAAGCTCGCGAGCGTGCCCGAGGTGGACAGCCTCACGATCCGCGTGATCACCGACTCTGCCTACGATACGCCGCGCGTGGGGCAGTCGAAGTGGGTCAAGACGCGCCGCGTGGGCCTGGTCTCGCCGAAGGACCCGCTGAAGACGCTGCACAACGAATGGGGCCTCGCGCTCGCCCTGGAGTCGCGCATCGGCAGCGAGACGCGCCAGATCCAGCTCGACTTCGGCTACACGAAGAACGCGCTGCTGAACAACATGGAGATCGTGGGGGTGGATCCCACGAAGACGCAGGCGCTCATCGCGAGCCACGGCCACTTCGACCACTTCGGCGGGCTGATCGGCTACCTCGAGAAGTACCGCGACACGCTGCCCGCCGACCTCACGCTCTACATCGGCGGCGAGGACCTGTTCTGCGTGAGGAAGAATGCCACCGCGACGCCCGGGCATTTCACCGACTGGGGGGTGCTCGATCGCCGCGACCTCGAGAAGTACCGGGTGCGCGTCGTGACCTGCGAGCAGCCCACCGTGGTCCTCGGCCACGCCTTCACCACCGGCACCATCGCGCGCACGAGCTTCGAGCGCGTGCTGCCGAACACGCTGGTGCAGTACTCCAAGCGCGCCGACGGCGCCGGCTGCAACCTGCCGGCCGAGGACGCCAAGGCGGGCGGCAAGCCGGTGCAGGACCAGCACATCCACGAGCACGGCACCTGCTTCAACGTGAAAGGCCGCGGCCTGGTGGTGATCTCCTCCTGCGGCCATGCGGGCATCATCAACACCTCGCGCCAGGCGATGGCGGTGTCCGGCGTGAAGAAGCTGCACGCGGCGCTCGGCGGCTTCCACCTGTTTCCGGCGCCGGACGATTACGTGTCGAAGACCGTGGCCGAGTTCAAGGCGCTCGATCCGGACGTGATCATCCCGATGCACTGCTCGGGACCGAACCTCGTGGCGATGCTGCGCACCGAGCTCGCCGACCGCATGATCACGTCTTCCACGGGCAGCGAGTACGTCTTCGGGGCGTAGGTGAGGGGCGCCGCCGCCGCGGCGCTCGCCGCGCTCGCGGCGGCGC
>DASWBP010000268.1:0-2681 GCA_036390555.1 Burkholderiales bacterium
GTCCGGGCCACGAGTCCTCGAGCGCATCCGCGGCCCGGCACAGCAGATAGGCCAGCCGGACCGACTCGAGCATGCGGCCCGAGAGGCAGCGGATGTTGAGCGCGAACGTGCGCGAGACGCGCAACAGCGCCTCACGGCACCAGGCGCGCTTGGTGGCGCAAGCCGGCGTGCGCAAGGCGCTCGTGCTTGGCGGCGACGAGCCCGAGGCGCGCGGGCCCTACGGCGACGGGGCGTCGCTCATCCGCAGCGGCGCGCTCGCCGCGGCGGGCTTGCGCGAGATCGGCCTGCCCGGCTATCCCGAGGGACACCCGCGCATCCCGCTCATGGAGCTGGAGCGGGATTTCGCCGAGAAGCTCTCGCTCGCCGCGGCGCAGGAGCTCGGCACCTATGTCGTGACCCAGTTTTCCTTCGCGCCCGCGCGCGTGCTCGAGTACTGCGCGGCGCTCGCGCGCAGCGCGCCCGGCGTGCCGGTCTACGTGGGGCTGCCCGGCCCGACCTCGCCCGCGGCGCTGCTGCGCTTCGCGCAGCGCTGCGGCGTGAGCGCCTCCCTGCGCGCGCTGCAGGCGCAAGGCTTGGACGCGGTGCGCCTGGTGACGCACACCGACCCGGCCGACCAGCTCGCGCATCTTGCGCGCTACTGCGCCGCGCATGCCGCCTGCAACGTGGTCGGCGTGCACGTCTTCAGCTTCGGCGGGGTCACCGCCGCCGCGGGCTGGATGAACCGCTACATCGCCTCGCAAGGCAGCGCCTAGCGCACCGCTCGCCCGCGCGGCGGGCCTTCGATCGAGCTTGAAACGCGGTGCCGGCCAGTCGCGCCAGCCGCTAGACTCTGCGCGTCCAATCCCGCAGGAGAGCGCCATGGCCGCCCCCAAGTCCCCGCCGTCCACCATCAGCACCGTGAAGGACGTGGTGCCCAAGCTCGCCGAGCTCACCGAGAAGGTGCTGTTCGGCGACGTCTGGGCGCGGCCCGGCCTGTCCAAGCGCGACCGCAGCTTCGCCACCGTGGCGGCGCTCGTCGCCCTGCACCGTCCCGACCAGCTGAAGGGCCACATCTGGCGCGCGCTCGATAACGGCGTGACGCGCGAGGAGCTCTCGGAGCTCTTCACCCAGCTCGCCTTCTACGCCGGCTGGGCGAACGGCATCAGCGCCGCGCAGGTCGCCAAGCAGGTCTACGAGGAGCGCGGCGGATGAAAGTCGGCTTCGTCGGACTTGGCGTGATGGGCGCGCCGATCGCCGCGAGGCTCGCGCGCGCGGGCCATAGCCTCAGGGTCTACGACCTGCGTCGCGCGGACATCCCGGGCGCGGCGTGGGCTGAATCGGCCGCGGACGCGGTGCGGGACGCCGAAGTCGCCTTCACTTCGCTCCCCGGCCCGCAGGAAGTGGAGGCGCTCGCCGCGCAGCTCGCGCCGGCGCTGACGCGCGGCGCGGCGTGGTTCGACCTCACCACCAATTCGCCGGCCTGCGTGCGCCGCGTGCACGCTTCGCTCGCGGCGCGCGGCGTGCAGTTCCTCGACGCGCCCGTGAGCGGCGGGAGGGAAGGCGCGCACAGCGGCAAGCTCGCGCTCTGGGTGGGCGGCGACGAGGCGGCCTATCGCAAGCACGAAGGCGTCCTGCGCACGATCGGCGACCAGCCGATCTACGTGGGGCCGATCGGCGCCGGATCGGTCGCCAAGCTCGCGCACAACTGCGCGAGCTTCACCGTGCAGACCGCGCTCGCCGAGATCTTCACCCTCGGGGTGAAGGCGGGGGTCGAGCCGCTCGCGCTGTTCAAGGCGATCCGCCAGGGCGCCACCGGCAGGAAGCGCACCTTCGATCGTCTCGCCGAGCAGTTCCTGCCGGGCCAGTACGACCCGCCCGGCTTCGCCCTGCGCCTCGCGCACAAGGACCTCTCGCTCGCGCTCGAGCTCGCGCGCGAGGTCGGTGTGCCGATGCAGGTGGCGCAGGTGGCGATGCAGGACTTCGAGGCGGCGCTGCGCCGCGGCTGGGGCGAGCGCGACTCGCGCACGCCGATGCTCCTGCAGGAGGAACGCGCCGGTGTCTCGCCGCGCGTGCCGGCGGAAAAGCTGAAGCAAGTGCTGGACTAGAACCGGTAGCGCAGCTCGAGCCCGGCCTCGCGCGTCTCGTTGGCCGGCTCGTAGACCAGGACGCCGAGTCCCGCCGGCTGGAGGTCGGAGTCCTTCAGGTCCCAGTAGTGCAGCCACGGCGCGAGCGTCCAGCGCCGGCTCTCGAACATCAGCTGCACGCGGTAGCCGCGGCCGCTCGATTGCTCGTTGGACACGTCGCCAAAGCCGAGGCCGGTGTCCGAGAGGTAGCTGCGCTGCACGCCGCGCACGAAGATGTCGTACTCGACTTGCGGCGCGATCACCCAGCCGTCCGCGAGTGGCATGCGCAGGGTGACGCCGATCGGCAGGTAGAAGTAGGTGGATTCGCGCCGATAGCCGACCGCGCCGGTCGAGGAGACGCCGCGCAGGTCGTTGTAGAGCAGGCGAATGCCGCCGCCCACGTAGGGCGACCAGCGCAAGCGCTCGTCGCCGTAATCGCGCCCCGCGAGCACCCGCCCTTCGAGCAGGTAATCGGGGACGCCCGTCAGCGTCCCGGATCCCTGGTACTCCAGCGAGCCGTAGCTCCAGCGTCCCTCGAGGCGCGCGAAAGCGCGCCTCGGCGTGACCGCCGTGTAGGCA
>DASWBP010000269.1:0-15412 GCA_036390555.1 Burkholderiales bacterium
CCTTCACGCTGTTCCACCTGTTCGTCCTCAACGTCTACTCGCTCGAGCCGCTGCTGTTCCGCGCCATCCACGTAGCCTGGGGCGGCGCGCTCGGTTTCATCCTGTATGGTTTTTCGCAGCGCAAGGCGGCGCCGGGAGTGCCCTGGTACGACTGGATCCTGGTGGCCGCTTCGGTCGCCTGCGGTGCCTACATCACCGTGGAGCTCGACGGGCTGCTGTTCCGCGCCGGGGCGCAGTGGACCACGCTCGATGTCGTGGTCGGGTTCGTCGGCACGCTGCTGGTGCTCGAATTCGGCCGGCGCACTTCCGGCCTGGCGATGGTGATCATCGCCGGCGTGTTCCTGCTCTACACCTTCGTCGGCCAGTGGCTGCCCGGGGTGCTGCAGCACCGCGGCTATTCGTTCGGCCAGGTGTTCACCTACATGTACAGCGAGTACGGGATGTTCGGCGTGACCACGCAGGTCTCGTCCTCCTACATCATCCTGTTCGTGTGCTTCGCGGCCTTCCTGCAGGTGTCGAAAGTCGGCGAGTACATCAACGACCTGTCCAACGCGCTGTTCGGCTGGGCGCGCGGCGGGCCGGCGAAGGCTTGCGTCGCCTCGGGCGCGCTCTTTGGCACGATCTCCGGCTCGGCGGTGGCCAACGTGGTGGCCTCCGGCATGGTCACCATCCCGATGATGCGCAGGGTCGGCTACGACCGGCCTACCGCGGCGGCGATCGAGGCGACCTCGTCGACCGGCGGCCAGATGACGCCGCCGGTGCTCGGGGCGGGCGCCTTCCTGATGGCCGAAATCACGGGCATCCCCTATGGCGAGATTGCGCTCGCCGCGGTGCTGCCGGCGCTGCTGTTCTACGTGGCGTGCTGGGTCCACGTCGACTATCACGCGATTCGCCTTGGCCTGCGCGGACTGTCGCGCGCCGAGCTGCCGCCGCTCAACCGCATGCTGGTGATGCTTTACCTGTTCGCGCCGATCATCGTCCTTGTGTGGGCGCTGCTCGAGGGCTACTCGCCGTTCCGTGCCGGCGGGCTCGGCATCCTGGTGGCGCTGATCGCCGGCTGGCTCTCGCGCACGTTCCGCGACATGAGCGACACGGGCACCGTGCCCAAGTCGGCGGATTCCGCGCTCGGCGTGCTCTCGGCGCTGCTGCTGCGCGCGGTCGTCCTGGTCGTCGCCACCGGGGCGCTGTACGGCGCGACGGTGTACGGTTTCAAGGCGGTCAGCGGGCGCTTCGGCGAATGGGCGGGCTTCGGCCTGGCGATCTCGATGATCCTCGTGCCGGCGCTGTTGTTCGGCTGGCGGCGCACTCTCAACGGCCTCAATCTCGCGGCTCGCGACACCATCCAGCTGGTCGCCGTGTGTGCAGTCGCCGGAATCATCGTGGGCGTCGTGGCGCTCACCGGCATCGGCGGGCGCTTCTCCGAGCTGATCCTCGGCATCGCCGGCGCCAACCAGCTGCTGGCAATGGTCTTCGTTGCGCTCGTGGCGCTGGTGCTCGGCATGGGCATGCCGACGACCGCAGCCTATGCCATTGGCGCGGCGGTCCTGGCGCCGGGCCTGACCAAGATTGGCGTCCCTACGCTCGTCGCGCACATGTTCATCTTCTATTTCGCGGTGATCTCGGCGATCACGCCGCCGGTGGCGCTGGCCTCGTTCGCGGCGGCCGGCATGGCGCAGGCGGACCCGTGGAAGACCTCGTGGATGGCGCTGAAGATGGGCCTGGCGACTTTCATCGTGCCGTTCATGTTCTATTTCAGCCCGATCCTGCTGTGGCGGGGTTCGCTCGCCGACATCGTGCAGGCCGCGGTAACGGGCTCGATCGGTGTGTGGATGCTCGCGGGCTCGACCGAAGGCTGGTTCGGCGGGCGCCTCGCGATGCCTCTGCGGGTGCTGCTGTTCGGCGCCGCCTTGTGCCTGATGCACCCCGGCACCGTGACCGACCTGATCGGACTGGGAATCGGCGTGCCGCTGTACGCCTGGCAGCGCCTGCGCAACCGGGGGGCAGCCTCGGCGTAAGCCGTTGTTTTTACGCGGGTCGCGACCGGCCCGTGCTAAAATTCCGCGCTTTCAATTTTCTGCACCCACGGAGATTCGGGAATGGCGGTCGAGCGCACCCTGTCCATCATCAAGCCGGACGCAGTCAAGAAGAATGCGATCGGCCAGATCATCGCGCGTTTCGAGAAGGCGGGCCTGCGTATCGTCGCTGCGCGCATGACGCATCTGTCGCGCGCGGAAGCGGAGGGCTTCTACGCAGTGCACCGCGAGCGCCCGTTCTTCAAGGACCTCGTGGACTTCATGACCTCCGGGCCGGTGCTGGTGCAGGTGCTCGAAGGCAAGGACGCCATTGCAAAGAACCGCGAGCTGATGGGTGCCACCGACCCGAAGAAGGCGGCGAAAGGCACCATCCGCGCCGATTTCGCCGAGTCGATCGACGCCAACGCGGTGCACGGCTCCGACGGCCCGGAGACCGCGCGCACCGAGATCGCCTACTTCTTCCCGGCATGCGAGGTGTACTCGCGCTGACATGAAGACCAATCTCCTCGGCCTGGATGCCGCCGGCCTCGCCGCGTTCTTCCAGACGCTGGGCGAGAAGCCCTTTCGCGCGCGCCAGGTGCTGCAATGGGTGCACCAGCGCCGCGAGGACGACTTTGCGCGCATGAGCGACCTGGCGAAGGACCTGCGCGCCAAGCTTGCCGTGCGGGCGGTGGTCGCCGCGCCGAAGATCGTCGGTGACCACGTCGCGACGGACGGCACGCGCAAGTGGCTGCTCAAGGTGGACGGCGCGAACGCCGTGGACAGCGTGTTCATCCCGGAAACCGGGCGCGGCACGCTGTGCGTTTCCAGCCAGGCGGGCTGCACCCTCGACTGCGCGTTCTGCTCAACGGGCAAGCAGGGCTTCAACCGCAACCTGACGACCGCGGAGATCGTGGGGCAACTGTGGCTCGCCAACCGGCTGCTTGGCGGCGAGCGGCCGGTCACCAACGTGGTGCTGATGGGCATGGGCGAGCCGCTGCTCAACCTCGACAACGTCATCCCCGCGCTGCGCCTGATGCTGGACGACAACGCCTATGGCCTGTCGCGCCGGCGCGTGACCGTCTCGACCTCGGGCGTGGTGCCGGGCATGGACCGGTTGCGCGAGGAGTGCCCGGTGGCCCTGGCCGTGTCGCTGCACGCACCCAACGACGCGCTGCGCGACCGCCTGGTGCCGGTGAACCGCAAGTACCCGATCCGCGAGCTGCTCAAGGCCTGCCACCGCTACCTGGAGAAGGCGCCGCGCGACTTCATCACCTTCGAATACGTGATGCTCGACGGCGTGAACGACGGCGACGAGCACGCGCGCCAGCTCGCCGCGATCGCGGGGCAGGTGAGCTGCAAGTTCAACCTGATCCCGTTCAATCCGTTCCCGCGCACGGAGTTCCGCCGCTCGCCCGAGGAGCGCATCCGCCGCTTCGCGCAGATCCTGCAGAGGAAGGACATCACCGTCACCACGCGCAAGACGCGCGGCGATGCCATCGACGCCGCCTGCGGCCAGCTCGCCGGCGCGGTCGCCGACCGCACGCGCCGCAGCCGCACGCTGCGCATTACGGAGCAGCGCGCGTGAGGCGCGCCGCCGTTGGCCTGGCGCTCGTGGCGCTCGCCGCCGGCTGCGGCACGCCGCAGCCCGATGGCCCCAAGGTCGAGTCCACCACCATCACCGGCGGATCGCACGATCCGCGCAACCGCGCGCGCGTGCGCACCGAGCTCGCGGCGCTGTACTACCAGCGCGGCAACATGAACGTGGCGCTCGAGGAGCTGCGCCTCGCGGTGGCGGCCGACTCCAGCTACGCCACGGCGCACGGCATGTTCGGCCTGGTGTACATGGAGCTGAAGGAGAACGCGCTGGCGCAGCAGAGCTTCGAGCGCGCGCTCAGCCTCTCGCCCGACGATCCCGACATCAACCACAACTACGGCTGGTTCCTCTGCCAGACCGGGCGCGAGGCCGAGGCGACCGGGTATTTCCAGATCGCGTTGCGCAATCCGCTGTACGCCACGCCGGCGCGCACCCAGACGGCGGCCGGCACCTGCGCCCTGCGCCGCGGCGACCTGAAGAGCGCCAACGAGTCGCTGAGCCGCGCGCTGGCGCTCGACCCGAACCAGCCGGCGGCGCTGCTGCAGATGGCGCAGCTGCGTTACCGTCAGCGCAATTACGTGGAGGCGCGCAGTCTGCTCTCGCGCCATGCGAAGGTGGTGGAGCCCTCGGCAGAGTCCCTGTGGCTTGCGCTGCGCGTGGAGCGCAACCTCGGCCAGCGCACCACCGAGCTTTCCTACGCCAACCAGCTGCGGCGCCGCTTCCCGGCCTCGCGCGAGGCGCAGGCGCTGCAGCGCGGCCAGTATGAGTGAGGCGGCATTCGCGGCGCTCGCCAGCGCTCGCCAGGCGGCGGGGCTGTCGATCGAGGAGGCGGCGCGGCAGCTCAAGTTCGCGCCGCGCCAGATCGAGGCGCTGGAGGCGGGCCAGTTGCAGCGCCTGCCCGGCGGCACCTTCGTGCGCGGCATGGTGCGCAGCTACGCCAAGCTCCTGCGCGTCGACGCCGAGCCGCTGCTCGCGCAGATCGCCGCGCAGGTGCCGCCGCCGGATGACGAGCGCCTGGCGCATCGCTATCGCCAGCCGGTTCCCTTCTCCGACGGCGCGCGGCGCTCCAACTACATGTATGTCGCCCTCTCGCTGGTGCTGCTCGTCGCCGTCGCCGCCGTGGCGTTGCAGTGGCGGCAGGAGCGGGCGAGCAGCCGCACGCTCGCCTTCGTCTCGGCGGCGCAGATGCCTGCGGAGCCGGCCAAGGCGCCTGCCGCGGCTGCGCCGGCGGAGGCGCCCGCCGCGACGCCGGCTGCCCGATCGTCCGAGCCTGCAAAGGCGGCGGCGCCCGCGAGCGTCGCGAAGCCGCCGGCAAGGCCGGAATCCGCCCCCAAGGCCGAGAAGCCTGCCGATGCCGGGCCGCAGGCGAGCAAGCCGGCGGCAACTCTCGCCGCGGCTGCAAAGCCCGCTGCGCCGGGCGCGGCGATGGCCCATTCGGGAACGGGCCGCATCTCGCTGCAGTTCGAGGGCGAGTCCTGGGTCGAGATCCGCAGCGGCAGCGGGAAGCTCCTCGTGGCGAGCCTGCACACGCCAGGCACCGAGCGGCTGGTCAGCGGCGTACCGCCCTTCGAGATGGTGATCGGCAATGCCCAGCAGGTGCGGCTCACCTACAACGACAAGCCCGTGGACCTCACGCCTTACGTCAGGGTCGAGGTCGCGCGCTTCACGCTGCAATGAACGCGCGCCGGCTCTCCAGCCGCGTCATGGTGGGGCCGGTGGCCATCGGCGGCGGCGCACCCGTGGTCGTGCAGTCGATGACCAACACCGATACGGCCGATGCGGCGGCGACCGCGCGCCAGGTCGAGGAACTCTGGCGCGCAGGTTCCGAGCTGGTGCGCATCACCGTGAACACGCCGGAGGCCGCCGCGCAGGTCGCGGCGATCCGCGCGCGCCTGGATGCGGCGGGTTGCGACGTGCCGCTCATCGGCGATTTCCACTACAACGGCCACAAGCTGCTCGGGCAGTTTCCCGACTGCGCGCGCGCGCTGGCCAAGTACCGCATCAACCCCGGCAACGTGGGCAAGGGCGCCAGGCGCGACGAGCAGTTCGCGTCCATGATCGAGTCCGCGATCCGCTACGGCAAGGCCGTGCGCATCGGCGTCAACTGGGGCAGTCTCGACCAGGCGCTGCTCGCGCGCCTGATGGACGAGAACGCGCGCCGCGCCGAGCCGCTCGATGCGGACGAGGTGATGCGCGAGGCGGTGATCCGCTCGGCGCTCGACTCTGCGCAGCAGGCGGAGACCTGGGGCTTGCCCGCGGAGCGCATCGTCATCTCCTGCAAGATGAGCGGGGTGCAGGACCTGATCGCGGTGTACCGCGAGCTCGCACGGCGCTGCCGCTACGCGCTGCACCTCGGCCTCACCGAAGCCGGCATGGGCTCCAAGGGCATCGTCGCTTCCAGCGCAGCGCTGGCGGTGCTCCTGCAGGAGGGCATCGGCGACACCATCCGCGTGTCGCTCACGCCCGAGCCGGGCGGCGATCGCACGCGCGAGGTGGTGGTGGCGCAGGAGATCCTGCAGACCATGGGCATCCGCTCGTTCACGCCGATGGTGGCCGCTTGCCCGGGCTGCGGACGCACCACCAGCACCGTGTTTCAGGAGCTTGCGGCGCGCATCCAGGCCTACCTGCGCGCGCAGATGCCGGCCTGGCGCGAGCGTTATCCGGGCGTGGAGGACATGCGCGTGGCGGTGATGGGCTGCGTGGTCAACGGCCCGGGCGAGTCCAAGCACGCCGACATCGGCATCAGCCTGCCGGGCACCGGCGAGCTGCCGGTGGCGCCGGTGTACGTGGACGGCGCGAAGACCGTGACGCTGAAGGGCGAGCGCATCGCCGAGGAGTTCCAGGCGCTCGTCGAGGACTACGTGCGCCGCAACTATGCGCCGGGCGCCGCGCGCTCGCGCGCGAAGCAGATCCCCATCAAGGCTGCCTAGGCCGTGAGCGAAGCCATCCGCGCCGTGCGCGGCATGAACGACGTATTGCCCGACGAGGCCGAGCTGCGGCTGTGGCTGGAGCACGTCGTCGCCGCCTGGTTCGCGCGCTACGGCTACCGGCCGATCCGCACGCCGCTGCTGGAGCACACGGGACTGTTCCGCCGCGCCATCGGCGAGGCGACCGACATCGTCGAGAAGGAGATGTACACCTTCACCGACGCGCTCAACAACGAGAGCCTCACGCTGCGGCCGGAAGCCACCGCCTCGACGGTGCGCGCGGCGATCGAGCACAGCCTGGTCTACGACGGCCCCAAGCGCCTCTGGTACGAGGGGCCGATGTACCGCCACGAGCGCCCGCAGAAGGGGCGCTACCGCGAGTTCTACCAGTTCGGCGCCGAGGCGCTCGGCTTTCCCGGCCCGGACGTGGACGCCGAGCTGATCGTGATGTGCGCGGCGCTGTGGCGGGAGCTTGGCCTGGAGGGCATCCGCCTCGAGCTGAATACCATCGGCTCGCCGCAGGAGCGCGCCCGCTATCGCGCGGACCTGGTGCGGCACCTCGAAGCGCATGAAGCGCAGCTCGACGGCGATGCCAGGCGCCGCCTGCACACCAACCCCTTGCGCGTGCTCGACTCCAAGAACCCGATGGTGCAGGAGGTGGTGGCGAAGGCGCCGAGCCTGCTCAGCTACCTCGGCGAGGAGTCGCAGGCGCACTTCGAGGGCCTGCAGCGCCTGCTCGCCGCGGCGGGGGTGCCCTACCAGGTGAATGCCAGGCTGGTGCGCGGGCTGGACTATTACAACCTCACCGTGTTCGAGTGGATCAGCGACCGCCTTGGCGCGCAAGGCACGGTGTGCGGCGGCGGCCGCTATGACGGCCTGTTCGCGCAGCTCGGCGGCAAGCCCACGGCGGGCGTAGGCTTCGCGGCCGGGGTCGAGCGGCTGGTGGCGCTGCTGCGCGACGCGGGCCGCAGCGCGCCGGCGCGCGCGCCCGACGCCTACCTGGTGTTCCAGGGCGAGGGAACGCTCGAAGCCGCCTTCACGCTCGGCGAGGAGCTGCGCGCAGCGGGGCACGCGGTGGTGTTGCACGCCGGCGGCGGCGGCTTCAAGGCGCAGATGCGCAAGGCCGATGCGAGCGGCGCGCAGGTGGCGCTCATCCTCGGTGAGGACGAGCTCAAGGCCGCGGCGGTGACGGTGAAGCCGCTGCGCGAGGCGCGCGAGCAGCAGCGCGTGCCGCGCGACGCATTGGCGGCGCGCTTCAAGGACCTACTCAAGGGAAGCTGACATGGCATTGCAGAACCTCGATCTGGAAGAGCAGGAGCAGCTGGCCGAGCTGAAGGCCTGGTGGAAGCAGTACGGCAACCTGGTGCTGCTGACGATCATCGCCGGCGCGCTGGTGGTGGCCGGCTGGAACGGCTGGCGCTGGTACCAGCGCAGCCAGGCGGCCCAGGCGAGCGCGCTCTACGACACGCTCGCCAAAGCTGTGGGCGCTGGCGACGCCAAGGCGCTGCGCGACGCCGGCGGCGCGCTCACGGAGGGTTACCCGCGCACGCTGTACGCCTCGATGGGCGCGCTCGCCGCGGCGCGCTTCCACTTCGACCGCAACGAGCTGAAGAGCGCCAAGGCGCAGCTGCAGTGGGTGGTCGAGCGCTCGCCCTCGGAGGAGTACCGCGAGATCGCGCGGCTGCGGCTCGCGCACGTGCTGCTCGACGAGAAGGCCTACGACGAGGCCTTGAAGCTGCTGGAGGCCAAGCCGCTCGAGGCCTATGTCGCGCAGGTCGCGGCGCTGCGCGGCGACGTGCTGGTGGCGAAGGACCGGCGCGACGAGGCGAAGGTCGCCTACCGGCTGGCGCTCGACAAGGCGGGCAGCCAGGGCGGTGCGTTCCGCGACAGCGTGCAGCTGCGCCTCGACGCGCTGGGGGGCTGAGCCGCATGCAGCGCGCATGGCTCGCGTGCGCGCTCGCCGCGCTGTGCTGCACGCTCCAGGCCTGCTCCTGGTTCGGGGGCCCCAGCGGGCCGAAGCCGGCCCCGCTGCCCGAGCTGCCCAAGGGCAAGGATCCCCTGCGCGTGCTCTGGACGGCGAGCATCGGCGAGGCGGGGGCCTATGCCTTCGCGCCAGCACTCGTCGGCGAAAGCCTGTACACCGCCTCGCGCAACGGCTCGGTGATGCGCCTCAACGCCGCCAGCGGCAAGCTGGATTGGCGCGTGGACCTGGATGCGCGCCTGTCGGCCGGCGTCGGCGCCAGCGAGCGCACGGTGGTCGTGGCCTCGGATCGCGGCGACGTGTTCGCGCTCGACGCCGAGACCGGCAAGCCGCGCTGGCGCGCGCGCGTCTCGAGCGAGGTGCTGGCGACGCCGCGCGTCGCGGGCGGCCTGGTGGTGGCGCGCAGCGCCGACAGCCGCGTCTTCGCCTTCGGCGAGGAGGACGGCAAGCGCCGCTGGGTCTATCCGCGCGCCTCGACCTCGCTGATGGTGCGCGCGCCTTCGGGCGTCGCCGTGCAGGAGGACACGGTGTACTCCGGCTTCCCGGGTGGCAAGCTCGTGGCGCTCGCGCTGGCAAGCGGCGGCCCGCGCTGGGAGGCGACCGTGGCGCTGCCCAAGGGCACCACCGAGCTCGAGCGGGTCACCGACGTGGTCGGCGAGCCCGTCGTCGTCGGGCGCGAAGTATGCGCGGGGGCCTTCCAGGGCCGCGTCGCCTGCTTCGATGTGCGCAACGGCAACCAGCTCTGGGCGCGCGACTTCTCCACCGTCACCGGCGCCGCCGTGGACGCGCGCTACCTGTTCGTCGCCGACGACCGCGGCGCGGTGCACGCGCTTGACCGCTCCAGCGGCCGCAGCGTCTGGAAGCAGGACCGCCTCGCGCACCGGCGTCTCACGTTGCCGCTGCCGCTCGGCGCGGAAATCGCGCTCGGCGACCTGGAGGGCTACGTGCACCTGCTCGCGCGAGAGACGGGCGCTTTCGAATTGCGCGCGGCCACCGACGGCAGCCCGCTGCGCACCGGCCCGCTCGCGGTGCCGGGCGGCTTTGTCGTGCAGACGCAGGGCGGCATGCTCTACGCGTTCGCGCGCTAGTGCCGCTCCTGGCCGCGCCATGATTCCGGTCATCGCCCTCGTCGGGCGTCCCAACGTGGGCAAGTCCACGCTGTTCAACCGCCTCACGCGCCGTCGCGACGCCATCGTGGTGGACGTGCCGGGCGTCACGCGCGACCGGCACTACGGCGAGGGGCGCATGGGCGAGCGGCCGTTCATCGCCATCGACACCGGGGGGCTGGAGCCCGGCGCAAAGACCGGCATCTACGCCGAGATGGCGCGCCAGGTGGAGCAGGCGATTGCCGAGGCCGACGCGGTGATCTTTCTCACCGACGGACGCGGCGGCCTGCACGACGACGACCGCGTCATCGCGGGGCGCCTGCGCAAGCTCGGCGTGCGCGCCTGGCTCGCGGTCAACAAGTGCGAGGGGATGGCGAGCGACGCTGCGGTGGCGGAATTCCACGCGCTCGGCCTCGGCCAGCCGCAGCCGATTTCCTCGGCGCACGGCGACGGCGTCGCCGACCTGCTGGAGGGCGTGCTGGCGGAGTTTTCGCCGCCCGAGGCCGCGGCGCGCGAGGCACAGGACAAGCAGCCGCGCGTGGCGATCGTCGGCCGTCCCAACGTCGGCAAGTCCACGCTGGTGAACGCGCTGGTCGGCGAGGAGCGCGTGATTGCCTTCGGCGAGCCCGGCACGACGCGCGACGCGATCGAGGTGCCGTTCGAGCGCGGCGGGCGGCGCTACACGCTGATCGACACCGCCGGGCTGCGCAAGCGCGGCAAGCAGGGCGAGGACGTGGAGCGCTTCTCCATCGTCAAGACGCTGCAGGCGATCGAGGAATCGAACGTCGCCGTGCTGGTGCTCGACGCCGCCGACGGCATCTCCGAGCAGGACGCGCACGTCGCCGGCTACATCCTCGAGCGCGGTCGCGCGCTGGTGGTGGCGGTGAACAAATGGGACGCGGCGAACCCGGAGGCGCGCGAGCGCGTGAAGCGCGAGCTCGCCTGGAAGCTCGGCTTCCTCGGCTTCGCCGAGACGCTCTATCTCTCGGCGAAGACCGGCAAGGGCATGGGCGAGCTCATGCGCGCGGTGGACGGCGCCTACGCCGCGGCGATGGCGCGCATGCCGACGCCCAAGCTCACGCGCGCCCTGATCGCCGCGGTCGAGCGCCAGGCGCCGCCGCGCAAGGGGTTGCGCCGCCCGAAGCTGCGCTATGCGCACCAGGGCGGCCACAATCCGCCGCGCATCATCATCCACGGCAACTCGCTCGATGCGCTGCCCGACAGCTACCGGCGCTACCTCGAAGGCTACTTCCGAAACGCCTTTGCGCTGCAGGGCACGCCGCTCAGGGTCGAGTTCCGCACCAGCCGCAACCCGTACAAAGGCAGGGGCGCGGCCGAGGCCTACGCGCGGCGCAAGCAGGCAGCGCGCTGAGCGAGGCCCTGGCTGATCAGCCGCCAGGCCACCATGCGCACGATGCGTGCGATGTCGAGCACCGGCCGGAAGTGGCTGGCGCGGGCGCGATCGCCGTAGACCACCTGCACGGGCACGCAGCGGGCCTGCACGCCCAGGCGCGCGGCCTCGATCAGGATCTCGCTCTCGAAGACGAAGGAGTGGGCGCGGTCGCAGCGCACGCGCGCCTCGCGCAGCACGCGCGCCGGGTAGACGCGGAAGCCCGACTGGCTGTCGGCGATGGGGTAGCCGGCGGCGAGGCTGATCCAGAAGTTGGCGACGCGGTTGGCCCGGTAGCGTGCCTTGGGGATCAGGCTGCTGCGATGCAGGCGCGAGCCGATGACGATGCCATCGGGGGCTTCGCGCCAGGCGCCAAGCAGGAGCGGGATGTCCTCCGGGCAGTGCTGGCCGTCGCCGTCCAGGGTGACGACGACCTGCGCGCCGCGCTGCAGCGCCTCGTCGGCGCCGCGGCGCAGGCTCGCCGCCTTGCCCTCGTTCGCAGGATTGCGCAGCAGCACGACGTCGAGGCCCGCCAGCGCGGCGGCGGTGCCGTCGGTGGACCCGTCGTCCACGACGATCACCAGCGGCAGCTGCGCCCGCGCGCGCTCGGCCACGTCGCGAATGGTCGCCGCCTCGTTGTAGGCGGGAATCACCACTGCCGGGCGCGCCCGGTGACTCATGTGAGCTGGGGGGCCGGGCCCCTTCCGGTAACGGCGATCGGGGCCTTCCCGGCCCCCCCGCACCCCCTGATATGACGCGCGGGAGTCATGCAATGCCGCCAGCGACCGGCACGACCTGGCCGGTGATGTAGCCGGCGCGCTCCGACATGAGGAAGGCGACGAGCGAAGCCACCTCCTGCGGCGTGCCCGCGCGCTGCAACGGCACGAGCTGCGCGATGCGCTCGGGCGGAAACGCCGCGGCGCTCATCGCCGAGGCGATGATGCCGGGCGCCACCGCATTGACGGTGACGCCGCGCGAGGCGACCTCGAGCGCGAGCGCCCGCGTGGCGCCGTGCAGCCCTGCCTTGGCCGCGGCGTAGTTGGCCTGCCCGCGGTTGCCGACGATCGCCGAGACCGAGGTGATGCTGACGATGCGGCCCCAGCGCGTGCGCAGCATGGGCAGCAGCAGCGGCTGCACGAGGTGGTAGAAGCCATCGAGCGAGAGCTCCAGAACGCGGTGCCACTGTCGCGCGCTCATGCCGGCAAGCGGCGCGTCGTCGTGCAGGCCGGCGGCATGCACGACGCCCTGCACGGGCCCACGCTCGAGGACGGCGGCAAGCGCGGCCGCGGCGGCGGCGCCGTCGGCGAGGTCGAACGACAGGCTCAGGCCGCCCAGCTCGCGCGCGAGTGCGGCGGCGTGCTCGCCGCGCGCGTGCGCGTGCACGATCACTTCCCAGCCATCCGCCGCGAGCTGGCGGCAGACCGCCGCGCCAATCTCGCCGCTGCCGCCGCTCACCAGCGCGCGGCGCATCAGGCCTGTTCCTTGTCCAGCACCACGGCGAGGCGGCCGCTGAGCAGCGCGCGCCCGCCCGCTTCGACGGCGAAGGCGTAGAGCAGGTGTCGGCCGTCCGCCACCAGCCGCTCGGCGCGCACGAGGAGCGGGCCCTGGACATCGTCCAGGCGCTCGGCGTGCAGCGCGACCTCGCGCACGCCAGCGAGCAGGCCGCGGCCGGCGCCGCCGCCGAGCAGCGCGCAATGCGCGGCGAGGGCCTGCGCGGCGTACTCGATGCCGGCGAGCGCGGGCAGCCGGTTCGCGCGCCGCAGGGGGTTGCGCGCATCCCGGTGGCTGTCGGCGCGGCAGACGATGCTTTGCGCGTCGTAGCGCTCGACGCCGGCAAGCAGGCACATCGGCCCCTGCTGCGGCACAAGGCGCGCGATGTCCAGGGACGCCAGCGAACTCACCGGGAGACCTCGATCGCAACGTGGCTTGCGGCGTCGTAGGGCAGTTGCAGCGCCGCCGGGCCGCCGCACAGGCAGGCGGCGAGCAGCGGCAGCGCGCAGGACGCGGGGTTGGCGCGCAGTTCCGCAGGGATCGCCGCGGGCCACTCGGTGCGCGCTGGGCCCGGCTTCAGCGCCAGGCGGAACGTCGCAGGCGCGCGGCCGGGCGGATCGAGCAGCAGCGCGGCGGCGAAGGGCTGCGCCACCGGCCAAAGCGCGTGCATCGGCTCGGGAAAGGGCAGGTCGCATGCGACCAGCAGCACGCTGCGCTGCTCGATGGCGGCCTGGGCGGCGGCCTCCATGAGGCCCATGGCGAAGCTGCCCTCGAAGCCGCACAGGCTCGTCGAAGGGGCCTGCGAGCGCGTGGCGATGCTCCAATAGCCCGCGGGCGCGTTGTGCACGGAGTTGTGGAAGCGCGTTGGCGACACGACGCCTTGCGGGCTTGCAAGCGCCTCGCAGATCTGGTGCGTGGTCGGGCCATCGCCCGCGCAGGAGACGAATACCGTCGCCAGCGCCTCCGGATCGCGGCCCGCAAGTGCCTGCTGGGCGACCGCGAGCGCCCAGCGCACGGAGGCCGACGCGCGGCGCCGCTCTGTGGCCGGCAGCAGCGCGGGGGCCGGGTCCGGCGCGGGTCCGCGCCCGAAGGGCGCGCGGCCCTCGAGCAGGGCGCGCGCCGCCTCCCAGTCCGCGAGACCCGGGCCCAGCACTGCCTGGCTTGCGAGGCAGGCCTGCATCACGCCCTGCCGAACAGCAGGCTGCAGTTGCTGCCGCCGAAGCCGAAGGAGTTGGACATGGCGCAGGCCAGCGCGCGCGCCTCTGTTTCGAGTTGCAGCCGCAGGCCGAACTGCGGATCCACGCGGCGCGTATTGACGGTGCCCGGCAGGAAGCCATGGCGCAGCGCGAGCAGCGTGATCACGGCTTCCACCGCGCCGGCGGCGCCCAGCGCGTGGCCGGTCCAGCCCTTGGTGGCGCTGCAGGCGACGCCGTCGCCAAACACGGCGCGCACCGCCACGTCCTCGGCGGCATCGTTGTTGCGCGTGCCCGTGCCGTGCAGGTTGAGGTAGTCCACCCGCTGCGGCGCAAGCTCCGCCATCTGCAGTGCGGCGCGCATGGCGCGTGCCGCGCCCAGGCCCTGCGGATGCGGCGTGGACATGTGGTGCGCATCCGCGCTCTCGCCGTAGCCGAGCAGCGCCAGCGCCTCGCCGCTGCGATCCTCGCGCTCGAGCAGCGCGTAGGCGGCCGCCTCGCCGAGCGAAATGCCGTCGCGCCCTTCGTCGCAGGGACGGCACGGCTGCGTGGAGAGCAATTCCAGCGAGGCGAAGCCATGCAGCGTCGTGAAGCACAGCGTCTCTACGCCACCGACGACCGCGGCGTCGCACAGGCCCGCGGCAAGGGCGCGCGCCGCCGCGGCAAAGGCCTTCGCGCTCGAGGAGCAGGCCGAGGACACCACGCAGGCGGGCCCCGCGAGGCCGAGCCGCTGCCGCACGAAATCGGCCACCGAGTAGAGGTTGTAGGTGTGGCGGAAGGACAGGCCTGCCGGCAGCGCGCCGCTCGCCGCATCGCGCTGGCGGTAGGCGAGTTCCGCTTCGAGGATGCCCGCGCTGCTCGTGCCGAGATACACGCCGACGCGGTCCGCGCCATGGCGCGCGGCGACCTGCGCGACGCTGTGCTCGAAGCCGTCCTGCCGCAGCCCCAGCTGCGCCAGCCGGCCGCTGCGGCAATCGAACGGTGCGAGCGGCGCCGGCAGGCGCTCGTCCTCGACGCCGGCGACGCGGCCGATGAAGGTCGGCAATGCGCTGCCGAGGAAGTCGTTGGGGCGCAGGCCGCTGCGTGCCGCGCGCAGTGCGGCCACGGTCGGCGCACTGCCGGCGCCGAGCGCGCTCGCGATGGCGATGGCGGTGACGTAGATCGGGGTCAAGGGACGCGACAATGTTACACAGGCTTGCGCGCGAGCAGTGCGGCGAGCAGGAACGCGCTGAGCGTGCCGGCCACGACGGTGACGCCGATGGCGCGCAGCACGGGCGTGGCGCAGGTGGCCAGCGCGAGCGCCGCGCACAGCGTCGTGAGGCTGGCCGCGAGCACGGTAAGGCGCGTGAGCGCGCGCTCGGCCTCGCTGGCGGCGCGGCGGTTGAAGAACAACGCGTAGTTGAGCCCGACGCCGATGACAAGCAGCAGCGCGACCAGGTGCACGACGGTGAGGCGCGAGCCCGCAGCGAGCAGCGTGGCGATGGTGAGCAGCGCAGCAGCGAGCGCCGGCGCGAGCACGCGCAGCGTCGTGCCGATCTCGCGCAGGCCGGCGAACACCACGAGGGCGATGCACGCCAGGCCGAGCGCGAAGAGCCGCAGCGACTCCAGCCGGTAGCCGGCCACCAGCGCGTCGGCCTCGCGCTTCAGATCGATGTGCAACACCGTGTCGTCGCCGCGCGCGCGCACCGCATCGGCGAGCGCGTTCACGTCGCGCA
>DASWBP010000270.1:0-2204 GCA_036390555.1 Burkholderiales bacterium
GGCTGGAAGCCGAGCTGGACAAGTACACCGTGTGGCCCGACGCGGAGGCAAGCGCGCAGCCCGCATGAACAACGCCATGGACCTCGCGCCGCGCCTGCAGGAACACGTCGTCTTCCACCTCACCGGCAAGCGGGTGGGCGCCGGCACCGAGCCGGTCGAGGGCCTGCATCTGCGGCCCGCGCTTTTCGCCCGCTTCGGCGATCTCACGCACCTGCGCTACGACTTTCCGGTGGTGCTGGTGGAACCGGGCACCGACGGCGAGTACCTGCGCTCGCTCTCGGCGCTGCTCGACGCGGCGCTGAAGAGAATCGCGCCCGCGGGCATTGCCGGCGAGCGCCTGCGCAAGAACGTGCTGCGGCAGGAACGGCAGATCCGCGCGCTGCTCTGCGAGGGCAAGGCCGGCACGCTGCTCGAGCTGTGGGACGCGTCGGCAGCGCAGCTCGCGGGCCTCGGCGGCGAGGCCATGCACGAGGACCTGGCGCGGGCGCGCTCGGCACTCGAAGCCGATGGCAGGCTCGTGGACTGCGACGGCGAGTTGCCCGCGCTGCTGGCGACGCACGCCTGGCGCACGGTGCAGCACGCGAAGTCGCGCAAGATGCGCCGCGAAATCGACGCGCTGATCGTGCGGCTTGCGGACCTGGTGAAAGCCGATTACCTGCGCTCGGAAGCCGGGCGCCACGCCGAGACGCTCGAGGCCGGCATCGGCGGCGCGCACCGCGCCCTGTTCGACTTCCAGGCCATGGCGCGGCTGCTCGCCAAGCCCTCGGGCGGCAGCGCGCTGTCCGCGACGCGGCGCCGGCGCATCGAATCGGCGCTCGCGGCGCTGCGCGCCGAGCGCTTCTTCGCCGCCGAGGGCGCTCACGTATTCCTGTTCGAGGAAACGCGGGACGCGATCGCGGCTTACCGCAAGCGCCTGCCGGAGATGGCAGAGCTGGTCAAGGCGATGACGATCGCCGACCTCGAGGTGCAAGGCCGCTACGTCGAGGCCAAGCACGACGCGCTGTTCGACGGTTGGGGCCCCGACTCGCTCGGGCAAGCGGACCTCGCCCGCTTTCCCGACTACCTGGTGTGCCGGACCGCGCAGCGCGCGCGCAAGGGCGGTGCCGCGGCGCGCGCGTTGCTGCTGAAGGTGCTGTCCGGCGGGGCACCGATCCGGATCGTGGTCGAGAGCGGGACCCTGCTCGAGGACTCGCTCGCCGGCGAGGGCGGCTTCAGCCTGGGGGCGCAACTCGCCACCACGGCGATGGGCCTGAACGACGTCTACGTGCTGCAGTCGGC
Source organism: Burkholderiales bacterium (assembly GCA_036390555.1). Taxonomy (GTDB): domain Bacteria; phylum Pseudomonadota; class Gammaproteobacteria; order Burkholderiales; family SG8-39; genus JAABQT01. Next base: position 1,279 of record DASWBP010000270.1, read on the forward strand.
CGCCTCGAACCTGTATCGCGCGCGCGGGCAGCTGCTCGGCGCCATGCAATACCCCGGCGCCGCGCTGATCAACGTGTACTCGGGCGCCGGCACGCAGGCGCCAGCCGCGGGCGACCCGCCGCCCTACCTGCTTGCGGCTGCGGCACAGGAATCGCGCGTGTTTCCGGCCTTCTGCTACGACCCTGGCGCGGGCGCGGACTGGGCGGCGCGCTTCTCGCTGGAGCACAATCCGCAGCCGGACGAGGACTGGCCGCGGCACGAATTCGCCTGGGCGGACGACAAGCTGCAGCGCACCACCGAACGGCTGCAGTTCACGCTTGCCGATTTCGCCGCCTGCGATCCACGCTACGCCCGCCACTTCGCGCGCGTGCCGCGCGAGGCCTGGAACGAGAAGATGGTCGCAGTCGCCGACTGGCTGGCGCGGCCCGCCAACGGCGTGCCGGAAACCGTGCCCTGCGTCCCCGCTGTGGACGCCGAGAATCGCCTGCACCGGCTGATCGTCGACGAGAAGCTCCTGCACGCCGCGCGCGTCTGCCGCGAGGCCTGGCGGCGGTTGCAGGAGTTGGACGGCCTGAAGCGCGCGCGCGCCGCCGCCGCTCTGGCGGCCGCTGCCCCGGCGACCGCGGCTGCGGCGACCGCCGCTCCGGCTGCAGCGCCGGCCGCGACGCAAGGACCCGCGCCTGCCGAGGCAGCTCCGGCCGCCGCCGGGCCGGCCGCGCAGGAGCGCAAGGCGGGCGAGCCGTATATCGAAACCGAACGTTGCTCGAGCTGCAACGAGTGCACCAACCTGAACGGCGCGATGTTCGCCTACAACGAGAACAAGCAGGCGTACATCGCCAACCCGGACGCCGGCACCTTCCGCGACCTGGTCGAAGCGGCCGAGAGCTGCCAGGTCGCCGTCATCCATCCCGGCAAGCCGCGCAACC